>JAGKVE010000001.1 GCA_021152555.1 Bacteroidia bacterium
CGAGAGACCAGCGAACAGAACGAAGAAAAGGACGGGACGCAGATGTCCGTAATGCGAACGAGATGCGAACGGTATTGACGGCTAAACGGAGCGGCGGCGTCTAGAGGAATGATGGATTGATCCGCTCGCAGAGCGAGCTAAATGATGGATTGATGATTTTAAATGATGGAATGATGGAATGATGAAAGTCGAAACAACTAAAAATCTTTGATTTTTTTTGCATATATCAAAAAAATGTTGTACCTTTGCAGCCGATTATGGATAATGAATTTCTAACTCATGAGATTATGAAGAAATATCTGTTCATCGGTTTATTGGCATGTACCGCCTTTTTCATGAGCAGTTGCCGGGAATGTAACTGCACGAATCATGGCGATGTGGAATGTAACTGCACGAATCATGGCGATGTGACATGCAAATACCATGCAAAGACCATTGACCTGATCGTGGGCCAGAATGAATGGAAATGGGACGACCAGGCACATCAGTTCTATGTTCACTTCCCCACCCCGGAGATTACAGCCGACATTCTTGCGTATGGCAATTTCTCCTTGCATCGTATATATAACGTAGGAACCACAGACGAGTACCAGACCTCGCTTCCGGAAACGACCTATCTATGGGAGAACGTGGATGACGGCAAAGGAGGTACCACTACGGTGTACTACCATCAGCTGATTGACTACCGCGTGGGAATCGGATATGTGGAGATTCAGTTGACCAACAGTGACTTCACTTATGCAGCCGACACACAAGGCTATCTGGTTAACCCTGACGCAATGAGATTTCACCTCCAGCTGATTTATTAAGCGGATTAGCGGGTTGTTAGTACATTAGCCAGTTGGCAAGGTAGTGAAGAATCCAGTCTATATCTTAGGTCCCTGCTCAGCGGAAAGCCGCGAACAGGTATTGGAAACAGCCCACCGGATACAGGAAGTATGCGGTGGTTTTCCTTATATATTACGCGCGGGCGTATGGAAACCGCGCACAAGCCCTCGCACCTTCCAAGGCGTAGGGGAAAAAGGGTTGCTTTGGCTCATCGAGGCGAAGCAGACGTATGGCGTCGAGGTAGCCACCGAGGTGGCGACGCCGGAACATGTGCGGCTGGCAGCAGAGGCTGGCATCGACTACCTGTGGATCGGCGCGCGTACAAGCGCCAATCCGATGGCGGTGAGTGCTATCGCTAAGGCGATTACAGAGCGTATTGCTATAAGACCGCGATGCTGTAAGACCGCTAACGCTGTAGGATCGTCACAAGGTGACTGTACGTTAAAAGGCATCTTTATCAAGAACCCCGTCAATGAGGACGCGGCGTTATGGCTGGGTAATATCGAGCGTTTGGAGAAAGCAGGCATACCGGTCATTGCCGTTCACCGCGGTTGCAACCATATGCCGTGCTGGTCCATGGCTCACGCCGTACGCCAAGCACGTCCGGATATACCAATGCTGCTTGACCCGAGCCATATGAGCGGCAATGCGGTGCAGGTGCCCGCGCTGACCGCCAAGATACCCGAGTTAGGACTGGACGGCGCAATGATTGAAGTGCATTGCCACCCCGACCAGGCGTTTTCGGACGCCAAGCAACAAATAACACCTGCGGAGTTGGCAACATTGCTCAAAGAGTACAGAGTACAGAATACAGAGTACAGAATACAGAATACAGAGTACAGAGTACAGAATACAGAGTACAGAATACAGAATACAGAGTACAGAGTACAGAATACAGAATTGAACTGGCTGCGGGCGGAAATAGACGAGATAGACAACCGCCTATGGGCCACGATAAGCGAACGTATGGATGTCAGCCGCCGTATTGGAGAATGGAAGAAGACCCAAGGTCTGAAGCCGTTGCAACCGGGTCGCTACCAGGAGATTGTGGAGAACATCCAACGCAAAGGCGAACAATTAGGTCTCCCGCAGGAATTCATGCTGCAGATATGGGACCTGATTCATACCGAGAGCCTGCGGCGACAGGAGAATTGAGAATTGAGATAAAACAAACCTCCCGAGCGGATGCCCGGGAGGTTTTTGTTTGGCTTCGGGACGAAGCCTTGCGGTATGTTACGGCTGAACGATCAGTTTGCCGGATTTGATCTTCTGCTTGCCTCCTAAATAGAAGGAATAGAAGTAAATCTGTCCCGGATGGATATCGATAATCCTTCCTGAGTCGGCATCCGTTACATCGTTGAGCACATCCTTCGACTGCGCGTCAAGATATACATCCACGTCGTTCGGGTTGGCAACCGGAACGTCATTGTAGTACAAGAGGTTACCGCCTTGGTTGTAGAGCGCGAAAGATACGTTCTTACGGATGGTAGCCACGAAGAGCTGTGTCGGCGAAATGACTTTGACAAGCACGTCATTGACTGTTGCATCCAGACCCTCGTTGATGGTAGAGATAGCAAAGTGTACATAATACTTACGCTCTTCTTTATCCTGAGCTGTTACAGTAATAATACATGTATCGCCCGCCTGAACATCACGCCAGTTAACCGATGCATTGGGGGATTGTGCCAAAGCATCCAATGCAGGCGGCATAGTACCGTCAACCAATAGGTGTGTATAGAACGTGATTGAAGGATCAAAGCCACGAATGGTTTCTCCGTCAAGCGTAATATAGCGCAGTGTATTATCACCATCCAAAGCAATCTCTTGGGTGATTATATAAACCTTTTCATCTCCATTCTGCGCGCGGACTATAACTGTAATTACACCTTGTTCATCTATATAAGCAGTATCCGTAGCCAAAGAGTCACTCAATATATAATGTACTCTGTCTATTCCGAGGAAGGCCGTTGAGTCAGAACCGAACGGATGAACATATGTATATTCCGTTATGCTGCTGTCAAAGCCTTCTACCAATGTGGTATCAACATAGAGGGCTAACAAGTCATTATCACCATTCTTTCCGAATGTAAATACCAATACATAACTCATCTCGTCTTCTTTATTCGGAGCGACTACTGTTAGTGTAACGATTATGTCGCCCAGTGCCGTTGTATCCATTTGGAGAGAATCCGGTACCGTCTGCAAGGAATCTTGGAGTACCCATGAAATTGCAGGGATAGAATCTTCACCGAATGGCAGGAAGATTTGATAATCATACTCATCCGGACGGAAGCGGAATTCCGGATGTCCCTCAACGATAATATTATTCAAGTTCGCATTAGCCGATTCTAATCTTTCAAAATACAAACTATATGTCTGCACATCGCCATTTTCGGCAGTTACATCCACGTAAATAGAGTCACCGGAGAAACGGATGTCATATGTTTGCGCTTCCTCTTTCTTGACTACAGAAACGAGCGGAAGGTCAGCGCGGGCATCAATCTGCAAGCGATATATGGAACGCTCGGAGTCATAGCCGTTTATCGGCTTACCACTAAGCATAATCATATTCAGCGTTGCGTCATTCGATTTCTCTACCGGATAATGGATGGTATATGTACGGGTCTTTCCAGATGCTGCAGTAACTGTTATAAGCGACTTGAATCCGAGTGACTTGCTCTCCAAGTAATCAGGAGCTTGTGTTACCAATACCGTTTGTGCTGTATCACCCTTGATAAATTCCACATTCGGCAGACGGCCCCCCAACTCACTTGCGTACGCAGCCGTGAGCGTATAGAAATACTCATTGGTTGTTGCCTGGAAATTAGCGAGCTCACGCGTATCCAAATAGATAGTTTGAAGCGTGTCCACCTCCGACTGGCGGATATTATACGTCAGCGTGTAGGTGTTCTTCTTTCCGCTTTCTGCAGTTACATGAATCTGACGGATGAGCGTACTGCGGTCGATAAGCGCCGTATCCATAGTTATCTTCTGCCACTTATCGCATTCTGCCCAACTGATATCCGGGAATGCGGAACCGACAGGCAGCGAGTCATTATAGAAGAACTGCTTCGGACTGAAGAGGTCAAGCGAATCTCCATCTGCATAAATCATCTTCAGCGTATCTGCCTCTGAACGTGTATAATGGAAGACAATAACATAACTGTTCTTGCGGGTCAGATCCTCGGACACAACAGAAATGGTAGCCTGATGTTTGACCGAATCCATTTTCACCTCGCCAATCTTCTGGTGTGCTTCACCCTTCTGGCCTACCACTTCAGGCAGTTCATGTACACCTTCTGCCAGATTGATTTGATAGAAATAGTAATCAGGTGTAAATCCGGGCAGAGAGTCTCCGTTAAGGAAAATCATGCTCAAGTTCGCATCCGTTGATTTCGGAGTTTCAAAATTCAGAATGTAATCATTCTTGGATACACCATCGGGGGCCGTCACTGTTATAGTTACGTCCATACCGTTTTTCTTCACCTCTACTTTCTGACCGTCCACTCCCATTTGTGCAACTACACTCGGGGCCACCTTCGTGCCGGACGGCAAGTTGATTTCATAGTCCGGCTTGAGCGGATTGAACTTCAATCCCGGGTTGAGTACATGCTCAAAGTCGTTTAATTCAACCAATGAATCACCTACCTCAAGCATAATATTCGCCAGTTTGGTGTCATTCGATTTATTCGTAATGAAGATATCTACGTCATAGAAGTCTTCCGTTACGCCATCTTCTGCGACTACATGTAGTGTATGGGTAGTACCGTTGATTTCTTCCGTATAGGTCAGGAAACGATCGTCAGCCGTGGCAACAATCTCAATATCGCTGGTCTTCATTTCGAGCGAATAATAGTGACGTCCGGGCTCAAAGTGGTCAACCGCAACACCGTTCACCATAATACCGGTAAGTGCGGTACAGTGACTCGGTTCGGCTTCAACACTGATATTGTACGTCCGACTTTCCTTTATTCCCGTTTCCAGATTTACGCCCTCAGCAGTTACAACGAGCGATGTTTGTTCTCCCGGGTTTGCCTTGGTAGAGAGTGTTCCGTTCGTTTGTTCAACAACCTGTCCGCGCTCGCCGGCAATATACGTAATAGACGGCATTTGTGGCTGTTTAGTCTTTACCGCAGGAGACGGGATAATATATTTATAATCGAGACTATCACCGCGGAAACCTTCAAGAGCCACACCATCAATGAGGATATTGCTCAACTCAGCCTCTGTACCTTGCGGACGTTTGACATTCAATGTATAGGTTCGCGTTTCTCCTTCTTCCGGCGTTACCTTAATAGTGTATGTAAGGTCACGATTGACACTCGGGGCTTTTGCTGGAGCATAATTAGGACCGGAAGCCTTCGACTGGCTCACCTCCAACGTCTGTTTTTCGTCGCCACGGACTACTTCAAAGAACGCGATAGAGTCACTATAAACCGTGTATGGTCCGCCATAACTCGGGTCAAATTCAGGAATAGTAATTCCGTTCAGGGTTATATTAGCCAGTTGGGAATCAGTTGATTTATCCGTCGGATACGAGAGGGTATAGGTACTGTTGGTATTTCCGGCTACAGTCCACTTGATTGAATCAGGAGTCTGTGTCATGACGATGATATCGCCCTCTGCAACAGGTTTGAAAGCGACTGAGGAAGGACGCTCACGTTCAAGGCTGTAAGCAGTCAAACCAAACTCATCGGAAGCGATATCTGTTCCATCAATCACAAAATCCTTAAGTTGCGCGTCGCCTTTTGTAGGAATAGTATCATTGCGCGTGATGGTATACGTACCTTCTGTTCCGTCTTCCGCTGTAACAGTTACAATGCCGTTGTTAACAACAACAACCTGCAAGTCTGATAGTTTCACGAACGTAATATCCGGCATAACGCCCGCAGTGATTTCATGATTACGTTCTTCTACATCCATCACTTGGTCTCCCACTTTGAGAGTAGCCAGTTTAGTGTCATTGCCAAGAGCAGTTACGAAACGAAGTTTATATACCTTAGCCTCCCCTTTCTCCGGCGTTACGGTAATAGTCATCAGGGAGTCTGCATACGCACAAGTGATTGCCTGCAAAGAGGACAGAGGCACAGGATATACATCCGGTAATTGCTTCTCAGTCGATTTCAGCACATAGGTAAACGAATCTGTCGAAGCCACAAAGCCTTCAAGCGTTTTACCACCTACTTGCAAATCCGCCAGTTCATTACGCGTATCCAGCGGACGACGTACGGTTAATGAATAACCGGTAGTTGATGTTCCGTCTTCTGCATAGTTGGTAAATGCAGTTGTACGCTCACCATAGTCACCGGAAACTGTTTCTGCGCTCCAGCCGTTCAGTTTCTGAGCCTGGTCAGATACCTCACCGTTGAACTCATATGAACGAATGTTTACATCCTCTGGATCATCCAATGTAACAGTAAATACTTTGTTTTCCAGTTTTGCAAGCTTTCCATTAACCTTTGCCGCTTGGGGTTTTGAGTTATACGAGAAACGGATATAATCTACATACAAGTCCGCAGTAGAAGAGCCTTTGGGACACTCTCCTGAAGCATCAATAATAATATCCATACCATTAATTCCCTTACCGTCCGTACCCAGGTTAACAGTATAATCTGCATATGACGACTTGGTGGATGTTTGGCTATGTGTAATCGTGTCCACGTTTCCTTCTACATCGAAGAAAAGGAATTGGAACTTTGCTCCATTACCAGCTTTTTTGGTATATTTGTAGTTAATCGTTGCTATATCCGGAGTATTGCGGAAACCTATAAAACCAGAAGGAGTTGTTGTTGTTCCACCGGCAACCGCAAAGTTAGCAGTCATCGTTCCCAGATTCATGATTGCAGGAACAGGTCCTGCAAGTGCTGCCCACTTTGTATTGTTTAAGTGAACAACTGATGCACTTTCTTTTTGTATAGAAGGACCTGCCTCGGCAGTTCCCGCATAGTCGTCAATATAATCACCCGGTATATTCCAGTTCAATGGCTTATCTGTAGGACCTTTGGTACTTGTATGAATACCCATAAAACTATTCCAAATATGGGATTTAGCGGCGTACCCCCATTCAGTAAATTCACCGTTCGGGATGATATCATTCGGATAGTGGAAAATAATCGTGTACGTATTACTATATCCGTCAACTGTAATCGTCCCCACCCATTTTTGCAATGAAGTATTTGGCTCGTATTCCGCTGAGCTGCTACGAGCAACTGTAATCTTTGGATATGTCGTTACTGTTCTATTAACTACATATGTAAAACGATTAGGATTAAAGTCCGGAACATCTACACCATCAACTTTAATATTAGTAAAAATAGCAGGATTTTGAGTTGTTTTTACTGGATTAATTATATATATTACATCCTCTTCTCCTTTTCTGTTTGATTTTATAGTCAATATGGTCGGATTATTCACACCTCCAGGTTGTATGAAGACGGTTTGTTCTGGGAACATCTTTTCGTATTGTACAGTAAGAGAGCGTGCCCCGTAAGGAAGAATGACATCAAACACTCGTTGTTCTTTATTTTTAAGGTTCAACTCCTTATCTATTTCAACCACATAGATTGACTGTAAGCGATTATCTTGACTTGCCTGTGTTTCTTTGAAGAAAATCTTATAGGTCCGGGTATCACCGTTCTCGGCGGTCACTTTAAGTTCAGTAGTATCATTCATCGGACGGGAAATAAGATCCACGCGCTGGCTGGGCTCTGCTTTGGCCCAAACAATTTCAGGACATTTCTTAGCTTGATACGGCAGTTCCACTTCATATTCCAGCACATTTTCCTTGAAGTCAATCTCCACTTCATCCGAATTCAGATACATAGATTCGAGCGCTGTGTTGCTTGATTTATGTACCGGGAAGGCGATGGTATATACTGTTTGCGCACTGCCGTCCTGCGAAGTAACGGTAACTGTCGCCGTTCCGTTCGGATAGCAGTAATTGGTAACAATCGTCTGCGTCGGAAGTGCAGCTATCGGGAAGATAGACGGTATAACCTTTGTGCCAAGCGCCAATGAATCAACGTAATTCAGCGAATCAGCACGGAAGCCCTCAATGGCTTTTCCATCCAACAAGATACCCGCCAGAGTTGCATTCGTACTCTTCACACGCGTGTACCTTATTGTATAGGTGCTCTGGCTGCCGTCCTCCGCCGTGATTAAGATGCGCTGCTCCGTATCACTGATGTTGGCGGTGAGCACTTTTTGCCCTTCACGCGGCGTAATTGTCATATCCGGGAACTCGGCTCCTTCGTCGAGTGGGATATTCTCATAAACGAACGTATTCTCATTGAAGTTGATATCATATCCCTCCAATGCGATTGAAGTAAGTGTATCATTTGTGTACGGAGTAATCGAATATTTGACTTTGTATGTAGCGGACGAACCGTTATCCGCCGTTACGATGAAATTCCATTCTCCGTCCCCTACCTGGCCAAAGAGTACATTCTGCGATTCATGTCCGCGCTCATAGGTCAGCGTCGGATATTTGCTTCCGGCGGGCAGCGCGATGTCATAATTGAGGTTCTCAGGCGCGAAATCTTTGATTACCTCGCCGTCAGCCTTGATAGCCGCCAGTTGGGCGTTTCCATGATAAGCTCGCGAGAAAGCGATGTGATAAGTCGCCTTGTAACCCAAGGTATCCTCTACATGTATCCAAGCAACAGTGTCATTCCAAATGAGCTGTGCAGTCTGACCTTCGATAGTCTCGTATGTTACTTCTGGCAAACGGTCATAGTACGTCTTTTCATAACTGTGGTGAGTACCCTCGTAATCTTCCATCGGAACACCGTCAATAGAAATACTCTTGAGTTGAACCGTCTCAATTGGTTTGCTAACGAACTTCACTCTGTATTCCATCGGTGCGCCTTGTTCGGGAGCGACAAGTATCACCGCCGTACCGGCAGCCACCGGCATAGTGATAGTTACCTGTTGTCCGGGGTTCTTATCCACAGTTATTTGCGGTGCGCGCTCAGTTGTCAACTCTACCTCATATTGTGTCTTTGTCGAGTCAAACGGCGTCTCTATCGGAGTGCGAACTCCGTTTGCGCCGGTCAGATAGATATTGCGCAAGAAAGCGTTAGCCGAGAGCTGTATATGGAAATTGATTGTGTATATACGTTTATCTCCGTTCTCAGCGGTAACAGTAATGGTCTGGATAGTATCTTCTTGTACACTTAAGACACGCTGTGTTACATCGTCCTTGTCAAAGCGGACTGATGGCAGTGTACTAACACCCTCTTCCAAATTATACGTATATTCAAGAACATCTTTGTCAAACCCTTCCAATGGTTTATTATCCAAATAAATCATTTTCAGGGCATTGTTATTAGAGGTTTCCACCTGGAAATGGATGATATAAGTACGGCTGGCGCCACTCTGAGGACGTACGGTTATACGGTAATCGCCATTAACGCCGCCGTCACGGGTGTTGACAGTTTGCAGTTTCTCATCTTGCTTAACGGGTGTCACAGCCGGCAGTTCGGTTGTTCCTTTCGGCAATACGTATGAATACTCGTTCTTTTCCTCGTCAAAGTCCGGTAGCGGAGTCCCTGCCACATAGATACTCTTGAGCGTATTGTTAGTATAGCTCTCTACAGAGAAGTTAATCAAATAAACCGTGGTGTTACCATTTCCGGCAACAACGGTAATACGTGTTGTTCCGTTCACACCACCCTTGTTGATTTTCACCTCCGCATACTCGTCTGCCGTATAGGTAATCTCCGGCAGTTCGGTTGCTCCTATCTCCAGCGGGAAGTCATACGTTGTCTGGCTGGATTTAAAGCCATCGATTGTTTTTCCTCCTACTCGCAAATCATACAAGATAGAAATCTCCGACTTCATGGTGGTAAAGATTACCTTGTATATAGTCTGGTCGCCATTGGCGGCAGTAGCAGTGATACGTGTAGTTCCGTCCACTCCGGCAGAAGTGTCGATAACGGGTTCGGACTGGTACTCGTCTCCCTTTTCCGCCTTGATAGTCGGAAGGGTTTTCGTTCCCATCTTGAGCGTTACATAGTAGGTCAAGTTGTCCGCCGCGAAGTTCAACGCCGTAGAATCTGACGGTTTAGCCGGATTGACTTTATAAACCTGGTCACCGGTAACCGTAATATTCTTCAGATAGGAATACGAGGAGGCTTCCAATTTGAAGTTCAACTTGTAGGTTTTCGGTGTCTGGTTACCCGGCGTAGTCACCTTGATTTGCGCTTGACCGCCATCCAGTTTATCCGCAGCAGGCAATGTATATTCAATTGTCTGGGCACCACTCGGATACTCAGAAACCGCCTCAATCGTCGGCACTTTGGATGTTCCTACCGGCAGCGAGACTTTGTAAACGGTCTGGTTGGGCGTAAAGCCGGGTATCTCTTGCCCGTTAATTTTAATACCTACCAACGCATTATCCGCCAGTTTGGCAATGCTGAAATTGAGCGTATATGTAGCCGTCGCCTTGTTATTTGGTGCAGTTACTTTGATGGTAGCCGTCCCCGTAACCGAACTTGCCTGCGTGAGGGTCAGTTTCTGCTTGTCTTCTTGTTTATCAATCAACGAATCAACCAGAACAGGAGCTACCGATGTTCCATAAGGCAATTCTACGTTATAGGTTGTTTTCGCAGCGCTGAAATCAGGTACAGAAGCGATAACCGTATTGCCCTTCTTATCTTTATACGAATAGGAGATACCAGCCAGTTTTGTGTTACTGCTGGCAGCTTTCAGGAACTGGATTTTATACGTTTTCGTAGTCTTTCCATCAGCGGACTTGACCGTAATCGTAGTCGGTGTGTTTGTCAAGTTTCCGTTAGTAACCGTAATCTCCGAAGAAGTAAGTGTACGTCCCGGGAAATTGACTGTTTTTCCTGCAGCATTTGTTAGTGAGCCTGCACCACGAACAGCCTCGATAGAAGGGATGACCGTAGCATCTTCTCCCAATGGATAACTCTGTACTTCAGTACTATTGGGGTTAAATCCTTTCCACTCTACGCCGTCCACATACAATTTCTGGATAGAAGCCGAATATACCAGTTCAACATCATCTATATACAAGGAGTTTCCGTCATACATACCAGTGTTTGCACGGAAGTTCGGATAATTTGATGCAGAGAAAATGATATTCATCTTCGTCGGCACCGTATTATTCATATAATAAATAGGAACGCGAATATTGGTCCAGTCTCCGTACTGCTTTTTCTCACGCCACATACCCTCACAAATCTGCGTAGCCTTGGTATCCGTACCGCACTCGTTTCCATCCAATGCCTGACGGATATCAGACTCCTCATCCTCATAGGTGACAGATGTACAGTTACCATTCTTGCCTTTGTACTTTGTTCCTTTTGAAGTGCCCGTCCATGCGTAATAGAGCAGATAGAAATCCTCTTTTGTCACATTGTCACCGGTACGCTTAATCCAGACAGACATTGTATCCGGTCTATGAGTCCAGCTAATACCTCCGTGCGTACCTGCTGTAGCTTCAGAAACCTTAGTCAAGCTGGCGACATATGTCCAAGGTTGACCCAGTGAGAAATAGCCCGGGCTGGTCTCTGTAATACCGGCAGCGCCGATAGCTTTGTCCTGCACCATCATAGAGTAACCACCATTACGGCCTGCCTCTTTGTGGGCAAAATTGAATTTGAAACCAAACTGCGTTACGTTAGACGCATTCCAACCCTTCGGCTGTGCATTACCGTCGAACGCGGCACCTGACCAATCTTCAAAATCAGCATTTGTCAATTGTTGTGCATTGGCGATGGGGGCAGTAAAAAGAGCGCTGCTGATCATCAATGCTGCATAAGCAGACTTAAAACCTTGTAAAAACTGTTTCATAATTGTCGAAAATTGACTATTATTAATATTTTTATTAAATTCTTTGTGTTTTTAGTGCCCGAAACGGCACAAAATTTATCGAGTGCAAAATTACTGCCTTTTTCGCAACCCCACAATAGCGTTCATTATGAAAAAGTGTACGATTTTTAAGGTCGCACACGCGTAGGATTACAAAACATACTTTACAAAAATGCCGTTTTTTTAAGATTTTATGTACAAAACGGGGTGCCTAATTGACAAAAGAGAATGACGTTCTTCGGGTACGCTCAGAATACGCTCATGTTATTCTCAGATTATTCTAATAATTCGTATATCTATCGTGTTTACCCGCAGAACAACAGCAGAACGACAGCAGAATGATGGAAGAATGATGGAATGAGCCGCTCGCTGAGCGAGCTAAATGATGGAATGATGAACGGCGATTATTTGCCTCGACGTATTTTTGCACCGAGGCGGAGGGCATTGGCGAGGGCGAGGAGAATAGCAACCACATCGTCAATCCACCCGAGTGCGGGTGCCATATCAGGGATAAGGTCCGTGGGAAGCAAGAGATAGACCAGCGCCGCGAAGATACTCAACGCAATTCCCCATTTATGTTTAGTAGGTTTATCCATAGGACTGAATTGTCACAATCAATTCGGCAATACACAGAAAATCCCATCGCGGGAGCAAAAGCGCCTAGATTGTTCTTTTGACGGCGCAAAGGTACAATATATTTTTGAAATATGCAAATAATTTCGAAAATTAAGCATATAAACGGCGACAAACAGTATATTTGGCACGGAATTTGTTACCGATTTATCGGTACGGGGGAATGAGGGAAGTCAAAAGTTGAAATTGGTAATTGATGGAATGATGGAATGATGGAATGATGGAATGATGGAATATAACAAAAACACTATATAAAACTATGCAAGTAGATATCAGAGAGTTGCAAGAGCGCGTGGAGCGCGAGAGTTCGTTTGTAGATGCGTTGACCTTAGGCATGAATCAAGTGATCGTAGGTCAGAAGCATTTGGTAGAGAGTCTGCTTATTGGTCTGTTGAGCGACGGGCACATATTGTTGGAAGGCGTGCCGGGTTTGGCAAAAACCCTCGCCATTAAGACCTTAAGCGACCTTATTAAGGCAAATTTCAGCCGTATTCAGTTCACTCCGGATTTGCTGCCGGCAGATGTGATTGGTACACAGATTTACAGTCAGAAGAGCGAAGAATTCAAGATCAAGAAAGGTCCGATCTTCGCTAATTTTGTGTTAGCGGATGAGATTAACCGTGCTCCGGCGAAAGTGCAGAGTGCGTTGTTAGAGGCAATGCAAGAACGCCAAGTGACGATAGGCGAACAGACGTTCAAGTTAGACGACCCGTTTCTCGTGCTGGCGACGCAGAACCCTATTGAGCAGGAAGGCACCTACCCTCTTCCCGAGGCGCAGACGGACCGTTTCATGCTGAAGGTAGTAATCGGTTATCCGAAGAAAGAGGAGGAGCAGGCCATCATCCGTCAGAATATAGCCAGCGAGAAGAAGACCGTTCTGCCGATTCTGAGTACCACAGACATAATCAAGGCACGCAAGATTGTGGAGGAGGTTTATCTGGACGAGAAAATCGAGAAATACATCGTAGATATCGTCTTTGCAACCCGTACTCCTGAAGAATACGGTCTGAAAGAGCTGAAGCAGATGATCGCCTTTGGCGGCAGTCCTCGTGCAAGTATCAATCTGGCTAAGGCAGCGCGTGCGTACGCGTTTATACATAGGAGAGGTTACGTAACACCGGAAGATGTGCGTGCCGTATGCTATGACGTACTGCGCCACCGCATCGGTCTGACTTACGAAGCCGAGGCAAACAACATGACAACGGAGGACGTGATTACCGAAGTGCTGAATGCAGTACAAGTACCATAAGGCAACTTCGTTGCGTTAAATAGTTAAAGAGTTAAAATGGTCTCTCGAGCGAGACGTTAAACTGTTAACTATAGAAAGATTTATGACTTCAGAAGAATTATTACAGAGAGTTCGGAAGATAGAAATCAAGACGCATGGTCTGAGCCGTAACATCTTCGCGGGCGAGTACCACAGCCAATTCAAAGGCCGTGGTATGGCTTTTAGCGAGGTACGTGAGTATCAGCCGGGGGATGACGTGCGTTCAATAGACTGGAACGTGACGGCGCGTATGAACAGGCCGTATATCAAGGTCTATGAGGAGGAACGCGAACTGACCGTGATGCTTCTTGTTGATGTTAGCGGCAGCCGCAATTTCGGTTCGATGAGCCAGATGAAACGCGACACGATGGCAGAGATAGCCGCGACGCTCGCTTTCTCTACTATCGAGAACAACGACAAGGTGGGTGTTATCTTCTTCTCGGACCAAGTGGAGAAATTTATCCCTCCGAAGAAAGGGAAGAGCCATGTACTGCATATCATCCGCGAGTTGCTGAGTTTCGAGCCTGAACACACCGGAACCGACATCAATGCCGCCCTGCAGTTTCTGACGAACGCCCAGAAAAGACGGTGTACGGCGTTTCTGATAAGCGATTTGATAGGAGCCTACCCCCGTCCCCTCCATAAAGGGAAGGGAGTGACAGACCCTGTTACCATCGCAAGCAGGAAGCATGACCTGAGTGCCATTCAGATATATGACCGTCGTGACGCAGAGTTGCCGGATGTAGGATTGCTCAAAGTGAAAGACCCTGAGACAGGTGCCCGCGTATGGGCAGACACGTCTGTGGCAAGCACACGTGAAGCATACGCAAGCGCATGGCGCCAACAACAAGAAGCGCTGGAAGCCATGTACACCAAGACGGGCATGAACCACGTGAGCATCAGGACGGACGAAGACTATGTAAAGGCTTTAATGCGGTTGTTTGCGCATTAAAGCGTTACAGTGTTAAAGAGTTAAAATGGTTTTGTTTGCGACAAAACGTTAAACTGTTATGTTTTATAATTTATTATTAGCAATAATAGTCAGTGCATCGATTGACTCGACGATGCTGATGATCGGCGACCAGACGGCATTGCATCTGAACGTGACGCATGAAGCAACGGAACAAGTGCAGTTGCCCGTTTTCGGCGAGACGCTCCAACCGGAGATAGAGATTGTCCACCGGACGGGGATAGACACGGCCACCCTTCCCGACGGCAGGCTGCAACTATCTCAGGAACTGACACTTACGAGTTTCAAGGACTCGCTCTTTGCTATTCATCCGATAGCCGTAGTGAGCGGCGGAGACACATTCTGGACGGAGAGCATGGCGCTTAACGTCATTCAGCCGTTCGAGATAGACACCACGCTTGCCATCACCGACATCAAAGATATTGAGAAAGCCCCGATATGGTGGTGGGGTATCATCCGCTGGATACTATTGGGAATTCTGATAGCAGGTTTGGCTGTAGGCTGCTATTATCTGTGGCGCTGGTATCAGAGACACCGTAAAACGGAAGAAGAGCCGATCAACCCTGAACTGCTACGTCCCGCAGACGAAGTGGCTTTGGAGAAACTCGACGAGATAAAGGCGGCGAAGATATGGAAGGACGGCAAAGTAAAAGAATACCAAACCGAACTGACAGATGTAGTACGCGAATATATAAGCCGGCGTTTTGAAGTACAGAGTACCGAAAAAACGAGCGACGAGACACTTCACGAGATGGAAAACATCCTCGTGAAAGGACAAAGGGACGATGTACAATGTACGAAGGAAGAAGGCAAGGCTCTCTATGAGAAGTTGCGCAAGATGCTGCGCACAGCGGATCTCGTCAAATTCGCCAAATGGCACACGACACCGGACGAGAACGAACAGGCATTGAGCACGGCTTATGATTTCGTGAAAGAAACAAAGGAAGTACCAAGTGACAATGTACAAAGTACAAAGGAGGAAGAAGTATGACATTTGCTAATCCGGGATATTTATTTCTGCTACTGCTGCTAATCCCTATTATAGTATGGTACGCGTACGAGCTGCGGAAATCCGACGCGAGCCTGCAGATCAGCGACACGCGTACCCTGGCGGCACAGCCCAAGAGCATGCGTATATGGCTGCTGCATGTGCCGTTTGTACTGCGCGTTGCTGTTGTTTCCTTATTAAGCATCGCGCTTGCGCGTCCGCAGTTAACGAACCGATGGTCCTCGGAGAGTACGGAAGGTATCGACATCATGATGGCTCTGGATATATCGGGGACCATGCTTGCCGAGGATCTGAAGCCTAACCGTCTGGAGGCAGCCAAGCAAGTGGCATCCGACTTCGTTGTAGCACGTCCTAACGACCAGATTGGTCTTGTTGTCTTTGCCGGTGAGAGTTTCACCCAATGCCCTTTGACTACCGACCACGCCGTGCTGGTCAATCTTTTCAGATCCGTGGAATACGGCATGATTGAAGACGGAACAGCCATCGGTTTAGGTTTGGCCAACGCAGTGAACCGCATGAAAGACAGCGAGACGAAATCGAAGGTTGTCATTCTGCTGACCGACGGAAGTAACAACCGCGGTGACATTGACCCTCAGACCGCCGCCGAGATAGCCAAGACCTTCGGCATCCGCGTCTATACGGTAGGCGTCGGCAGTTACGGTCAGACCCGCGTTCCGGTCCCTACACCGATGGGTGTACAATACATGACGATGGATTCGGAGTTTGACGAAGGCACTCTCCGCCGCATTGCCGAGACCACCGGAGGCCAGTACTTCCGCGCGACAGACAACAGCAGCCTTAAACGGATATATGAACAGATAGACCAGTTGGAGAAGACCAAACTGCGCGTGCGCGAGTATAGCAAACATACAGAGAATTTCGCGCCATACCTTTACGCAGCACTCATCTGTCTGCTGTTAGAAGTGATTTTGAGATATTTTGTATTGAGGACGATAAGTAATTAAAGATTCAAAATTTAAACTTACGAATTGCAATGTTTCGTTTTGCAAATATAGAAGTTTTATGGTTGTTGGCGAGCGTTCTTGCTTACGCCATCGCCTATTGGTTATATACGCGGCGTAAGAGACGCCAATTGGAACAGTTCGGCGATCCGGAATTGATAGAGAGCCTTATGCCCAATGCCAGCCGTGTACGTCCCACTGTCAAGTTCTCGATAGTGATGGTTGCGTTAACACTATTGATTATCGCCGCAGCACGTCCGCAGTTCGGTCAAAGCGAGCGCACGGAGAAACGCCAAGGCATCGAGGCCATTGTAGCACTTGACATATCCAATTCGATGCTCGCCGAAGACGTAGCGCCAAACCGTTTGGAGCGCGCTAAACAAATGCTGAGCAAACTGATGGACAACATGGTGAACGACAAAGTAGGCTTAGTCGTTTTTGCCGGAGACGCCTTTGTCCAACTGCCAATCACGTGTGACTACGTATCCGCAAAGATGTTCCTCAACTCCATCAAGCCCGAACTCATCAAGACACAAGGAACAGCCATCGGCGCAGCACTCAGTACCAGCATCCGCTGTTTCGGGGAACAGAGCGATGCCAGCCGTGCGATTATCCTTATCACCGACGGTGAGAACCATGAGGACGATGCGGTTGCAGTAGCCAAACGCGCCAAAGAGGCAGGTATTCAGGTTCTCGTTGTAGGTATCGGCAAACCGGAAGGAAGCCCTATTCCCGTTGCCGGTTCAAACAACTTCATGAAAGACCGTTCAGGCAATGTGGTAGTCAGCCGTCTAAACGAAGATATGTGCCGCGAGATAGCCCAAGCAGGCGGCGGTATCTACGTGCGTTGCGACAACACCAATACGGCTACCAAGGCCATTCAGAAAGAGTTGGACAAACTCGGGACACAGGAACTCGAGACACAAGTCTTTACCGACTACAACGAGCAGTACCAGAGCTTCGCACTGATTGCATTGCTACTGCTGGTGATTGATTTCTTCATCTTCAACCGTAAGAACAAAATGATAACAAGACTTGATATTTTCGGCGACTCCGCACGGCGTAATACGATAACCGTACTGCTTATTCTTTGCAGTCTCAATATGTTCGCCCAACGTGAATCGGGCGATGTGCGCCGCGGTAACAAAGAATACCGCAAACAGAACTTCACAGAGGCAGAGGTAGACTACCGACGCGGATTAGAAGTCAACAAAGACAGTTACGAAGCACACTATAACTTAGGCGATGCATTGTTCAAACAAGACAAGTATGCAGATGCGCAGACAGAGTTCGAAACGGCTGCCAAGCTGTTAGACAAGAAAAACGACAAGGAGCGTTATTCAAAAGCTATGCATAATATCGGGAACTGTAATTTTGCGCAACAGCAGTATGACAAAGCCGTAGCCGCATATCAGGAATCGCTTCGCGCAAACCCGAAAGACAACGACACGCGATATAATCTGGTGAAAGCAATGGAGTTGTTACAGCAACAACAGCAACAGCAGAACCAACAACAAAATCAAGACCAGCAACAACAGCAGCAACAGCAAGAGCAACAAGAGCAAAATCAAGACCAAGAGCAACAAGAACAGGAGCAGCAGCAAGAACAAAACGAAGACAAGATGGACAAAGAGACAGCCGAGCAGATCCTGCAGGCTTTGGAACAGGATGAACAAGACACACAGGACAAGATGCAGCGTCAGCAAGGCAAGAAACGCCGCGTAGAAAAAGAATGGTAATACTATTTACGATTTAACCATTTACGATTTACTATTTAGATTATGAAATATAGGCTTTCCATATTCATTCTATTCATCGGCATGGCACTGAGTGCGTATGCCGATGAGGTAGTTTTCAGGGCACAAGCGCCTAAACAAGTGGTAGTGGGCCGTCCCTTTCAGTTAACGTACACCGTTAACCAGCGCAGCCGTGACCTGCGAGCGCCTGAATTCACAGATTTTGATGTATTGGCAGGTCCGTACACCTCAACAAGCAGCAGTACCTCGTTTGTCAACGGTCACCGCAGTTCGTCTTTCACGCAGACCTACACGTACACGCTGATGGGGCAGAAAGCGGGTACATTCACCATCTCGCCGGCTACCGTAAAAGTGGACGGAGAAAATGTACAGTCCAACGGCGTACGGATACAGGTCCTTCCTGAAGACGAGCAGCCGGCTGCACAAAGCAGCGGGCAGACAAGCCCGGACACGCAAAGCAGTCAGAGTTCGCAGGGCAGCCAAGGGACCAGCATTTCCTCCGAGAACCTGTTTGTGCGCACGATTGCCTCCAAGACACGCGTTCATGAACAGGAGGCGCTGATGATAACCTACAAACTATACTTCGCAAACGTGGACGTGGCACAACTGACCAACAATACCAAACTGCCGGAGTTTACGGGTTTTCTCAAACAGGAATTGGAGCAAGGCGAGATACAGACCGAGTTAGAGCATTACAACGGGCGCAATTACCAGACTGCCGTCCTTTACCGTACTATTCTCTACCCCCAGCACTCCGGTGACATTACTATTGAGCCTGCCCGTTTCGAGGCGGTGCTACGCGTTCAAACGAGGTCGCAAGTACGCTCTATTTTTGATGATTTCTTCGGCAGTTACACCAATGTGACGAAGATGCTAACAGCCCCGGGAGCCACAATACACGTTGCCGCTCTGCCCAGTGGCAAACCTGCAGGTTTCTCTGGCGGCGTAGGTAAGTTTACTCTCACGCCATCCATCTCACAAACGGAAGTACAGACGAACGACGCCATAACCATCAAACTGGACATCACGGGCGCCGGCAACATGAAACTACTCAAGACACCGGCTATTGACTGGCCGGAAGGCTTTGAACCGTATGACCCGAAAGTAACTAATAATTTCAATACAACAACTGCCGGCGTAAGCGGCACGAAGTCTATTGAGTATCTTGCTATTCCCCGCAGCGCAGGAGAATATACTATTCCTTCCGTGAAATTCAGTTACTTTGACATTGACGAGAAAGCCTATAAGACGCTGAGCACACCTGAATATACCGTGCGTGTGAAAAGGGGCGCAGGAGATGTTTCGTCCCCGTCCTCGGAAGAGAAGGGCGTTTATTATCCGCAGAAAGAGGATATCAAACAACTTGGTACGGATATCCGGTACATAGACACCAAACCGCTCAAAGTCACAAGTCACAAGTCACAAATCATACATTACAACTATTTATGGTTATTCTATGTAGTGCCGCTGGCTATCGCACTCGTTCTGCTTATTGTACTTCGCAAGCAAATCAAGGAGAATTCCGACGTGACCCGCGTACGCTATAAACGCGCTAACAAAGTGGCGCAGAAACGGCTAAGATCTGCAGCGGCAGCAATGAAGGCAAACGATTCAAATGCTTTCTATGCAGCGATAGAGCAAGCCGCCTGGACATACCTCAGCGACCGTCTCTCCATCCCGACTGCGGACCTCAACAAGGAGAACATTGCTTCTATTCTGGCAAAGAAAGGTGTTTCCGAGGCACTGATCAAGGATGTTATGAACGTCCTCTCCACTGCCGAATTTGCCCGTTATGCACCTTCAACAGACCACGCCATGGACGATCTATATGCGGCCACCACCAATCTGATTAATCAACTGGAAAACGAAAAGATATGAGAAAGATATTTGTAATTTGCAATTTCCTATTGGCCATCATCTGCTCCGTTATGGCGCAGAGTGCGTTTGACGAGGCGAATACCGCTTATGCGGAAGGCCGCTACGAAGAGGCGGCAAAGGGTTACGAAGCACTGTTGGCAGAGCAACCGGACGAGGTGTTGTATTACAACCTCGGCAACGCCCGGTACAAGCAAGGCGAGTTGGCACAGGCCATCCTCAATTATGAGCGGGCGTTGCGACTCAAGCCGAACTACAAAGACGCAAAGTACAACCTCGCTTTCGCCCAGAGCCGGATTACTGACAATATTAATGAGCAGGACTTTTTCCTCTCATCATGGGCGCGTACAATACGTAACAGCCTGAATGAGAGTACTTGGATGATTTTATCCATTGTACTTTTCATATTTACCTTGGTAGGAGTTTTGCTCTTCTTGTTAAGCCGCGAGTTATGGCTCAGGAAGACCGCTTTTCACGTAGCATGGATTGCCCTACTCTTCTCTCTTGTATCCGGTCTTAACGCAGCCTCTCTACATAAAAGAGACTCCCTGCGCAATGAAGCTATCATCACACAGGGAGTAGTTAATGCCAAGTCTTCGCCTGATCGTTCAGGCACGGATCTTTTTACGCTTCATGAGGGGACCAAGGTCACCATTCGTGAAACGCTTAGCGAATGGGCTAACGTTCACGTTGGCTCGAACGAGGGGTGGATCCGCTTGACCTGCCTTGAGAGGATTTGACAGTCTGGGTCCTTCCTGTTGCATCAGTGGTTCGTACCGTTGTCCGGGACGAACCATTTTTGTTAACACGTGTCTCAACGGTCGTTGTCGTTTGGTGGGTTGCGTTAGCCTGACGAACGGCCGTTGTTTTCGTTTCTGCCTGACGGGTCGTCGATGACGCAGCCGGCTGACGGGTTATTGCAGTAGTGGATGGCGTGCGGGTTGTCGTAGTCGCTGTAGTGGACGGTGTGCGGGTAGTCGTTGATTGCGAAGTACTACTTGCCGCACTTTGACGTGACACCTCTGTTCGTAACTGCCCCGCATTACGCGCACTGGCTACCGCCTTATTACCATTAGCCGACCTGCTCACACGGCGCTCGAATGCGTTATCCGGATGCTGCTCACGGAAATCATTACGGCTGTAAGGTTGCGTCATCTGGCTGTAGCCGTTATAGAACGGTTGCTGGGGATAATCGCACGAATGGCAGTAATGATGATTGGTCATATACGTTGTCACGTAGGCTTGATAATGGTTCAGATAAACCGGCTGTGGTTTGGTATAGTACGACGGGTAATAATCATAGTAATACGGAGAACTCCAACAAGAGTAGTTGGCGTAACCGTAAGCGTCCCACATAGGAGGACGTTTGATAAATACCGGACGGACAATATAATTATATCCGTACAAATACGGGTCTCCCACTACCTCTACATACAATCTGTCCGCACGGCGCTCTGCAACAATAGTAGCTACGTCCTGGAACACTCCGGGTGCCAAGCATGCCTGTATAAGCGTAGCGTGGTAATAACCTTTGTATGTCTCAATCACACGCAAATAATCCACCCAGCCGTCGTGGTTGAGATCAAGGTTATTAATCATATAACGGCTTGAGTTCAACAACTGTTCAAACTCGCGTGTAGAGCGAGACTCTGCAAAAGCCGCAGCCACAGCATTGAGGTCCAAGTAAAAACAAGGATCTGTGTTATAGCCGGTTACCGTGAAAGTAGTTACCGTTGTCGTTCTTGGAGAAGGGGTTGTAACGGTAGTTGTATATACGGTAGTCGGTTTGGGTTGTTCCACAACAACCACTGTCGGCTTCTCATGTGCCACAGCTACAGGCTCATTTACCGGAGTGACGGTCCAAATACGCGTCCAACAACCTGCCAAGAGAAAAGACAAAGGTACAATATACAATGTACGAAGGAACTTATTCATAGTAATACGTGTTTTCTACAATGTTTTGGCTACCTCTACTTCCTCAAATGCCTCAAGTATATCGCCCTCTTTGAGGTCATCATATGCCTTGAGACTCAAACCGCACTCGGTATTCACGCCGGCTTCTTTAATATCATCTTTGACATGCTTGAGAGAAGCAAGCTCTGCGGTTTTGATAACAATACCGTCACGGATGACACGTACTTTGTTACCGCGTTTGATTTTACCCTCACGCACAATACAACCGGCGATAGTACCCACTTTCGAAATATGGAAAGTTTGCAGTACTTCCAACGTTGCTGTCACTTCTTCTTTCACTTCCGGTGCCAACATACCTTCCATAGCCGCCTTGACTTCATTGATAGCATCGTAGATAATAGAGTAGATTCGGATATCCACTTCCTCAGTCTCCGCCATCTTGCGGGCCGAACCGGTAGGACGTACGTTAAAGCCGACGATGATAGCATCCGAAGCCGCAGCGAGCATTACATCGCTGTCGCTGATAGCACCTACGGCGCCGTGAATCACATTGACCTGAATATTCTCCGTGGACAGTTTGATAAGCGAGTCTTTGATTGCCTCTACCGAGCCGTCCACATCGGCTTTGACGATGATGTTCAACTCTTTGAAGTCACCGATTGCCAAACGACGGCCGATTTCTTCAAGTCCAACATGTTTCTTAGTTCGGATGGATTGCTCACGTTGTAACTGCTCGCGTTTATTGGCTATCTCGCGGGCCTCCTGCTCCGTAGGTAATACGTTGAACTCGTCCCCTGCCTGCGGCGCGCCGTTAAGACCGAGTATCGAGCAAGGCTCACCAGGGCGGACTTCTGTAATTTTCTGTCCACGCTCGTTGAACATGGCTTTAATACGTCCGTGGAAGGTTCCGGCAAGCACTATATCGCCCATATGGAGCGTACCATCCTGTACCAGCAGCGTAGCCACATAGCCACGTCCCTTGTCAAGCGAGGACTCGATAACGGAACCTTTGGCACGGCGTTTAGGATTTGCCTTGAGGTCTAACAACTCCGCCTCGAGCAGCACTTTCTCCAGCAGTTCATACACGCCGGTACCCTTCTTCGCGGAGATTTCCTGACATTGGTACTTACCGCCCCAGTCTTCCACAAGGATATTCATATTTGAGAGCTGTTCGCGAATCTTATCAGGGTTAGCGCCCGGCTTGTCCACTTTGTTGATTGCGAACACCATAGGAACACCAGCAGCCTGGGCATGGTTGATAGCCTCAATCGTCTGCGGCATGACGGCATCGTCGGCGGCTATAATGATAATAGCGATATCCGTTACCTTGGCTCCACGGGCACGCATTGCGGTGAACGCGGCGTGACCCGGCGTATCAAGAAATGTGATGTGTTGTCCGTTCTTCAGTTTGACATTATACGCACCGATGTGCTGGGTGATACCACCTGCCTCACCGGCTATCACATTCGCGTTACGAATATGGTCGAGTAACGATGTCTTACCATGATCAACGTGCCCCATAACAGTGATAATCGGGCAGCGGGACTCTATATCCTCGTCGTTAACAACCTCGTCTGCATTGATTTCCTCCACCACATGCGCTGCTACATACTCGGTCGTGAAACCGAACTCTTCCGCCACAAGGTTGATAGTCTCGGCATCGAGACGCTGGTTGATAGAAACAAACAGACCAAGCGACATACAAGTACCGATAATCTTATTCACCGGCACGTTCATCATGTTGGCAAGGTCGTTTGCAGTCACGAACTCCGTCAGCTTGAGCACTTTGGACTGCTCTTGCTGTTCCATCAGTTCCAATTCGTGCTTCTCGCGTTCCTGCTCACGGCGTTCGCGTTTATACTTGGAAGTATTACTCTTGTTTTGTTTTTGCGAGAGGCGGTTGAGGGTCTCTTTGAGTGCGCGATCCACCTCTTCTTGTGTAGCCTCGCGAGGTTTGTTGTTTTTGCTTTTCTTGCCCGCTTGGTTACGTTTATCGTTCGGGTCAACCTTAGCAGCGTTGTTCTTTATACGCTCGCGTTTACGGCGTTCAGCGGCGGCTTGTTGAGCCTGTTCGTGCTGCGCCTGCTGTGCCGCCTGACGTTCCTCACGCTCTTTGCGTTTCTGTTCTTTAGTCTTCTTCGCAGGGCGTGTGGAAGTGTCAATGGAATCAAGATCAATCTTGCCCAGCACTTTGGGAGTATTCTTCAGTTGGGGTTTGCCAAGCGTGAATATCTCTTTCTTTGAAGCCGATTGGGCGGGTTGTGTTTCTTTCGCAGCTTTAGCTTCCTTCTCAACTTTCTCAACTTCGGCTTTCTTGGCAGCTTCGCGCGCTGCTACTTCAGCGGCTTTTTTGGCTTTCTCTGCCTCTTCGGCGGCACGTTGGGCTGCCACGCGTGCCGCTTCGCGACGCGCTGCTTCTTCAGCCTGACGTGCTGCTTCCTCTTCTTTGGCGCGTTGGGCTGCTTCGGCGGCGGCTTTCTCCGCCTCCTCGCGTGCTTGACGTTCTGCCGCCAACCGATCGGCTTCTATTTTCGTTGCGGCGTCTTTGTTGAACTCTTTGGCTAATAGCAGATAGAGGTCATCATCGATGCGGACATTCGGATCGGATGCGATAGGATGACCATTTTTCTCACACCATGCAGTGAGAGTCGCCATTCCGATATTTAATTCTTTACAAGCTTTTATCAGTTTTATCGCCATAATATTAACAATTTACAATTTATAATTTGCAACTTACAAAGCGTTATGTAAGGTTGGTACCATCTCGTTTTTCAGAACGGGTCTTACGGGTTAGCACCAAACCCCGCAAGCCCTTTGTTAATTGTTCATTGTAATTGTACGTTAACTCAATCGTTCTCGAACTCGGCAGCGAGTATTCGGAGCACGTCGTCAATCGTCTCCTCTTCGAGATCTGTCTGACGGAGTAACTCTTCTTTGCTAGTTCCGAGTACGTCTTTCGCGGTGTCAAGACCGATTGCCTTGAACGCATCGAGTACCCACTGGTCGATCTCATCGTTGAACTCGTCCAGATAGATATCATCAAGGTCCTGCTCGTTGATTTCGCGATAAACATCAATGTCGTAACCCGTGAGCATGGACGCTAATTTGATATTGAATCCGCCTTTACCGATGGCGAGACTTACCTCGTCCGGCTGCAGATATACTTTAGCTTTCTTATTTTCCTCGTCTATCTCCATTGATGATATTTTTGCCGGGGCTAAAGCACGCTGGATATAAAGGTTGACATTCGGCGTGTAGTTGATGACATCGATATTCTCGTTGCGCAACTCGCGGACGATGCCGTGTATACGGGCACCTTTCACGCCGACGCACGCACCTACCGGATCGATACGGTCGTCGAACGTCTCTACGGCTACTTTTGCGCGCTCACCCGGGATACGGGCGATTTTCTTGATAGCAATAAGTCCCTCTTTCACCTCAGGCACTTCTTGCTCGAACAGACGTTGCAGGAACAACGGTGCAGTACGGCTGAGGATGATTTTGGGGTTCTGGTTCTTGTTGTCAACCTGTACCACCACCGCGCGGACCATCTCGCCTTTGCGATAGAAATCAGTCGGTATCTGGTTCTGTTTCGGCAAGTAAAGTTCATTGCCGTCCTCATCAAGCAGCAACATCTCTTTCTTCCATACCTGATATAGTTCGCCCGTTACCACTTGACCTACCATCTCTTTGTATTTCTGGTACAGGCTCTCCTTTTGCAGTTCCAGGATCTTCGATGCGAGTGTCTGACGCAGGTTGAGAATCATACGGCGGCCGAAGGACTGCAGATCCACCTTGTCGGTAACCTCTTCGCCCACCTCTGCCTCATCATCTAATTTGAGTGCGTCGCTCAGAGCAATCTGGGTCTCCGGATTAGCCACATCATCATCTTCCATCACTAAACGGTTACGATAAATCTCCAGGTCCCCCTTATCCGGGTTGACGATAACGTCGTAGTTGGCGGAATTGCCGTACATCTTGGTGATTACGCTACGGAACGAATCCTGCAGCACATTGATAAGCGTCTGTTTGTCAATGCGTTTGAAGTCTTTGAACTCCGAAAAAATGTCAATCAGATTGATTGTTTCTTGGTTTTTAGTTGCCATTTGTTCTATTAGAATTTTAAATCATATTTCACATATTTGGGCTCGTCATATCTCCATGTATGGGTCACGATGCGTGTCTCTTTGCGTTTCTTGCCCTCTACGGCTACTTTTTCAGAGACATCCACACTAAAAGTTTCCTCATCTACGGAAACCAGTTGCCCTTTGTACTTTATATTTTGCCCCTTGGAACTTACCATCACTTCAACGTCATGCCCAAGGTTTTTCTCAAACTGCATCTTCGTCTTGAACGGGTCAGTCAGACTCACACTCCCTACTTCCAGCGAGTAATCAATAACTCCGCCTGAAGGTTGGAGACCATCCAATTTCTCCACCAAATAGCGGTTCAGTTCCGCGCAGAAGTCCACATCTACGCCCGAAAGGCAGTCAACCTCTACCAATATATCATTCTCCGCAGATATACTCAGCGTTATCAACTCATAGCCGGTACCTTTCAGGTAGTCCTCTATCCAATTCTGTATTTGATTCTTATCCATACTATTTTACAAAAGTGAGAAGGTTTTTCAACCCTCTCACTCATTCACGATGCAAAAGTACTGCTTTTTTTTGAGATATGCAAATTTTGCGTCACTTTTTTTATAAAAAAGTTATTTTTGCACGCGTTGGCCCGTTATATCATACATCTCACCGCTCTCCAGCAGGATGAACAAACGGCCGTTGATGATTATCTTACGGTTTTCTACTTTTGGCATTCGGCTATCTGTTTCTTCAAGTCCCTGCTCACCGGAATAGTCGCCGAGCGTTATATCTACTACGTAGGGGTCATGGTCGGAATAGGAGGTAGCATAATTATCTATACCACACTTAGTTGTGCATATGTGATATATCTGCGCACTCTTGACTTGCTGCGCCATGGAACTATTTGCCAGCGCGTGGTCAATCAGACTGCCCGTACCGCCGTAACAATGACTGTAAGCCTCGGGGTCGAAACGGAGTAACTGTTCCTCATAGCCGGCATTGATAATCTTGATCATCGGGTCTTCTTCCACTTCGCAGTTAAGGTCGCCCATAACAAGTATATCGGGGTCTCCGAGGGACTTTTTGAGTGCGTTGAGAAGGTGTTCGGCGTTGGTCTTCCGTTGCTCCTCACCTTGGTCTCCGCCGCCTGTCTTGGCTTTGAAATGGTTCATACTGAGCACGAACTTTTCGTTGGAACTAATCTCCTGAAAGCCTTGAATACGCATGGTGTTCCGATAGTAGTACTGAGAAGTCGTAGCGGCAGTGTTCGAACCATAGGGCTTGATTTTGTCCTTGCGGTAGAGGAAACCGGACTTCATGTTATTATCATAACTATCCCACTCAACGTCAATACCGTCGGAGACGGCTGCATAACGGTTCTCGCCGAGGTATTTGTTGAGGCTGTCCGCAAGCTGTGTGAGCACAAGCGGACATGCCTCTATCTCGCACATTGCGTATATGTCGGCATTGATTTTGAGAAACGCCTTGACAATCTTCGCTGTCTTTGCGGCAAAGGTGGCATGGTCATAATTGGCGCGCGTGCTATTATAGTTATCATAATTGATGTAATAGTTGCGCATATTCTGCCCGCATACGCGCATACGCCCATTGGGCGTGTCACCCGAACCGCCGGGACACATGGTCTCCAACTGAACATTCTTTATCTCCCATTTTCCACGATTGGTCTCGGTAGAGGTGTAATGGAAACCAAAGACCGTTTTGGAGCCGACATAGGCAGTAGGAACGGTAATGGAGTTATCTTTCCAACTCCAAGTTGACTGCCCGTCATTATAGGAAGGAATGGTCAGTTGGTTCCACTCTGCCGTTTCGGGGTCGTCATATTCCGCGCACACCCAAAGTGTCAGTTCGTCCTCCGGTGTGTCAGCATACCTGTGGGTATGGGAAAAGGCGAAGGTGACGGCGAGTACGTCGCGGAGGTCGGTTGGCGGCGTAAGAAGCCAAGCTGTAACATTAGAAGTCTTCGTTGAAGCAACGGCACCATACGTGGAATCGAAATACCATACATCGTCATTGCCGAATATGGAGAGTTCATTATACGACTCCTGCGTAGTAAGCGGCCAAGCGACGTTTATCGGATTACACGCCGCTTGAACACTTATCCACATACCTGCCAACAAGCAGGCACATATACTAATTATTTTTCTCATGGCAATGAGCGAAACGGTGAAAAAAAGAACTTTTTCATACGTTTTTTAATTAGTTAATCAAGTTAAACAATTGGTTTTGATAAATGGTTATTAATTATTGATTATTCAATTAATTTTTTCGCCAAGAACATTATACTTCCGTCCGTCCGGCATGATGATGTAAATACGGTCACTTTCCATCACCTTGCGTGCTACGCCTTCGGCGTCGGTATTGTCAATAGCCTGACTGTTCGGTTTGTACTGCGCGGTTACAGTGATATCTTCTGTGATGTTGTCAAAGGCCTTGTCCCAACCAGTGAAGGTATATCCTTCGCGTGTAGGAGCGGTCGGAGCAGTTGCCGATTCGCCGTATACCACTTCCTCAGTCTTCAGTTCCTTGCCGTTCCAATCGACGAAGGTGACGGTGTACGAACGTTTCGAGGCTTTGAAGGTTGCCGTATAAACAGCGTCATCAGTTACCTTCTCTATGGCCGGCGTCCAGCCGGTAAATTTATAGGAGTATTCTGCCGTAGATGATTTCTTCGGCGTCACAGAGCACTCCGGCGTGGAACCGTAGCCCCATTGGTTGGCCTCGATGAACGAACCGTTCTCATTGAGGAACGTAATCGTGTACTGGTCTGCCTCGAAATTAGCGGTCAGGGTGATGTCGGCAGTCATATATACATCGCGCGACTTATTGGTATTACCGTCCGACCAGCCGTTGAAATGGTAGTGTTCGTTCGGAGTAGCAATACATTCTACAGGAGTGCCGTACTTGCATACGCTATCCGTGAAGTTGACCGTTCCGCCCTCAGTAGCAATGAGTTTGAGGTTCAGACGTTTCAGGTTGATGAGTGCCATCAGCACCGCATCAGCGTCTGGGACGGTATATATACGCGGGTTATCCGTATTGCCATCCGACCACCGGATGAATTCGGAACCCTCTGATGGGGTAGCAGTCAGAATAATCTGGTCACCTACGTAATAAGCTCCCGTGCCGGAAACACTTCCGTCTCCATCACTCGCCGGATCCATATACACAGTAACGGTATATGTGGGTGTAGACCCTGCCTCCCCAAAGGTCGCATTGATGGTCTTGTCCTCTTCAATGGTGAAGATGTTCTGAACTGTCTTCACGCCGTCTGACCAGCCTGTGAAACGATAATGGGCATTAGGCTTTGCCTTAAGGCTTACTTGCGTACCATACGCGATAGTATAGACATTGCCTACTTTCTCAATATAATCTCCCGTGAATTCGATTGAGCCGTTTTCAGGTGTTTCTATAGTCAGAGTACATATCGGCTTAAAGACGGCAGTCAGCGTGGTGTCGCTTGTCAGTTCTACATAACGATACTTGTCCTTGCTGCCATCCGACCACTCATAGAAGGTATAGCCGCTTTCGGCTTTTGCGAAAATACCCGTGCCATTACCTTCCTCGAACTTATCCGAGAACGTTTCGCCCCAGTTCGAATCATCCATAGATACTTGTCCGTTTTCACCCGCATTGATGGTTATCGTGTATTCGGGAATGCGCTCGAAGATGGCAGTCAGGTTATAATCGCTGTTCATCGTCAGAGTGCGGTACGGTTCCTTTACGCCGTCAGACCATTTCACGAAGCGGTAATGGTCATTTGATTTGGTGGATACTTCTATTTCAAAGCCCTTCGGATAATTGCCGCTAAGTCCTTCCGGCCATATATAACCGCCCTCCGTACTGCTCAGCTTGATTGAGAACGTTTCTCCGTTGAATACCTGCGCAGATGTATGGTAAGAATTACCTATAAGGTTATATTGTCCCGGAGAATACTCATTATACGCAATGAGTTGTATAATATACAATCCTTCTTCGTTCACAGTGTAATCGAGACTGTTTTCTGTGGTGATAAATTCATCGAGGGGCGTGTATAAGCCACCCGTTTCTTGCTTAAATATGCCTGCGGACACTGTAGGTATGGATTTTTCCCATGAGAAATGTAACGTATACCCCGTTGCAGACCCCTTGAGATTGTATATCCACTCCCGGGATACTTTTGTTACCTCTATTTCGCTACCCTCTTCATATTGGCCGGCGGGTGTATCATCTGCCGGATAGAGAGGACGAACATACCATTTGTAAGTTCCGTTCATAGGAACAGTATATTGGTAACTATTGGTTGTCACTACCTCTTGTTTGAGAGGGCTCCCATTGTAGACAATCGCCACTTCATAATGCAGTGTGGGGTCGCTGCTCTCCCAACTGAGGTTCAGCGTAATAGTATCCTCTGTCTCTAATTTCAGGTTCGATAGCACAACCGTACCCTTCTGCAGCGTTACTGTCGAAGAGGCCTTCTCTTCCGCCAAGTAAACGGGGCTCAAAGGAGTAACACCCCATTTGATAACCTTGCCGTCATATGAAGCAGGTACGGCATAGTAGAACTCTGTCGTGCCATACGCATATTGGGTTGTCAAAGTGTTATCCAATTCATCGTATATTTTTATACCATACGTTTGCGAGATATCCTTTACTTCCCATGAGAACTTCACTTGTCCTTCTTTGGCAACCGCCGTCAGACTACCCGGGATAATTCTTCTATCTAACGCCACAGCATCGCAGGCAACACCGTGTATGCCATTCTGGAATTGCATACAGGTGTCTCCAACTATGGTGCAATTATAATTACCATCATTCGTCTTGCAAAGGAAGTTGAGTGCCGGTTCGGTGGTCGTAAACGTATGGCTGAACCAACCGTTTCCTTCGTCCGTCGGGGTTACGTACTCATAATTCTTGGTATTACTATTGTACGCCGCGAATAATATGGTTGACGTAAGTATATTCGGTTCGTCTTCGTGAACAAGAACACGTACCGTCACATCACGTACGGCTACTGTTGCCAACTCAAACGAAGACTGAGCATATCCATAACGGTCATTCTTTCCGTACGCATTTACATAATATATATAAGTACCCGCCTGCGTGAGCACGAACGTACGCGCGTTTGTAATGGCATTCACTTCCTTAGAAAGTACCATATCATCACTCGGGTTATAGACTTCCACGTAATATTTATTAGCATCCGAAGCCTCCGGTGCATCCCATGAGATGGTATATGTTCCATCACTATTAGGAGTCGCTTGCAGGTTCTTCGGAATATACGGCGAAGGCTGTATTACTACGGGCTCCGACGCATAAACCCAAGTTTCTTCAGAATAATAACCGTTTTTCGAATAAGGCGTTACACTCCACCCCCATGTGGCTACCGTGTCGTTGGATACATTTATTGTATATTGCTTTTTATCAGAGTATGCATAATTGATTGGTTCACCCTGGGCATTATATGTATATACAATATACTCCGGTGCGTCTTGTGCGGCTTCCCATGCCAAAATCAACTGTCCGTTCTTTGCCTCCGCCTGCAGGTTATATGGGCATAAATCACTGCCGTTATAATCGGGGTCTATATCACTCAAGAAGAGCTTCCCGGCCTGATTTTTATTGGCAATCAAAATAGCGTCACTGTTGATTTCCGATTTATACGCAATCTCTTCCGTTGCCTTTTCTTCCGTCAGGGCGTTAATAAGGCTGACATTTATCTTTTCCTTGGTTACGCTGATTGTCGTGCTGTACCAGCGGTTTGAATCCAAAGTCAGCGGAGCTACTTGTTTGGCGAAGCCCGGATAGTTCCATAGCAACGCATAGCCCTCCGTGCTGCTCAGTCCTGCGTTCTGCGGTATATAGATATTCAGTTTGATATCTTTCGGCGAAACAGTGGACGTAGAGAAGGTTGTCCAAGCATAGCCTAAGGAGTTATCTTCCGCATCACGGGAATCAATTGTTACATAATACTCGTAACCCGTCGCAAGCACTTCAGTTTTGTAAGAGGCTTCGGTAAGAGTCGAATTCGCCATCCAGTCATAATCGCTTCTCCTGATATAGAAATAGTAGTGGTTCGGGGCACTTTGCGTCTTCCATGTGATGGTATAGGTGCCGTCCATATTGGGCGTTACCAACAAATTCGAAGGAACATACGCATTGCCGCCTACCGTGAACGGACCGCCTTGGACGGATTGATAGTTGCCCCAGCGATCCATATATGTTATTTTCCATGCAGAGAATTCAGTCGCTTGGGATACATTAAATTTGGCTTCTACCACATAATGGAGTTTATCTACCTCTCCCACTACTGAACCCACATTCACATCATAGCCATTTTCATGGGGGTAATACACATTGTAGGTATCGTTTGTCGGGTTCTTCACATCCCATTCGAAGCGCACGCTGTCGCCCGTCAGAGGAGTGACTTTCAGATTGTACGGACGGTAGTCAAAATCCTCTGCCTTGCATTCTTCATCCCATGACATATAATGCCATGAATCCGTCGAAGATTTTACTATAGCGCAAAACTCCGAATACCCCAATTCTCCCGAACTATATGTTTGATGTACACCTGTTGCCGCAGGATTCGGCTTGTTCATCACGAAGAAATCGTACATGTAGTCATTCGGGTTGAACGTGATGCTGAATTTTCTGCCTCCGAGAGATTTCATCTTCTCAATATGGTTGGTTGCATCATGGTCAGCCTTCCAACTAATCCAGAGTCCTTCGCTGATATCCATACCGCATTCCGAGGGAACGAGTACCGTGACCTTGGCAGAACTCAGCGGCGCCAAGTCAATGTTTTGAACCAACGTGGCCACCCCCATCTGCAAGTCCGTATTATCTACACTAGCTACGGAAATCGTGTAATCACCTTTGGCAGGAAGAAAATCTGTTAAGTAGTTGGTTTCGGTTGTCTCTTCATTGTAAGCTATTACACTGCCGTCCGGAGCAGTTACACTCACGCGGTATTTCGTTGCACCGATTACAGCATCCCAACTGATTTGCATTTTGCGGTCAACCAGCACAGCTTTTACATTCTTCGGCTCATCCGGATTAGGATTAACTCCGCAGAAATCCGTACTGGACGGCAAATTAGCAAGCACTTGTCCGTCAGACATATAATATCCAAACGGATGATAGAACAAGCCTTTACCGTTAGGTGCCCATATGTTAATGGCATTTTCAGATGTGTAGGAACCACTCACCCATGTTATCGTAACGTCACCTCCGTAATAAGGCACTTGCAGGGTTTTGGGGCTCTCGCCGTATTCGCAACGGAAATACATCTCATGCGAACCTTCGGTAATTTTCAACTGTCCGCCTCCGTCCCAACCATCATTAGGGGAGTCTTCCATTTTCAAGGTATAGTGGCAAGTCGCGCATTGGTCGTAATGGTTCTTCCAATAGGCAATCTCATAGAAATACACGCCGGCTGTCGGGTATGACACATTCGCTTCTCCTGCATAACCCGCAGAGATATTTGCCTCATTGCCGCCGATATGAATCCACGCATTGGTATCTCCGCTCTGGTTCGCAAAATCGAACTTGCCCTCATCGGTCAGCTGAATCGGTTTCGCCTGAATACCACTGGCCCAGTCCACTTGGACGGCGTACCAGCCGGCATACGTGTCATCATAAGCGCCGAGGTCGCCAAAGTTAGCACATTTACCGGGGTCGGTTGACCAATTATTAAACGAACCTGTCAGCACAACCTGATTGCAGGGAGTTACGTCAAAATAGAAACAGAGCACTAGTTTGGACACATCATAACCAAAAGTGGTTTCCAAATATTCCACGGTAGGCGTATTTGCCGGCGCTTTGCGGGGACGGCTGATTTGTGCCGGGGCCTGCTCCACACGCTCCTTTTGCACCTTTTTCTGCTGCAACGCTGTCCTTTGCTGCAATGCATTTCCTTGTGCTACGGTTGTTGCGCTAAAGCCAACAACTACTGCAAATAACAAAAAGAAAATCTTTTTCATATACTATTTATTTTGAAATTAATATCGTATTTTTTACAAAAACATACCAATTCGGCGGCAAAGTTACTATAAAAATTGCATATATGCAAGTTTTAATTCATTTTTTTGCAAAATTGTTATACTTTTTACCTTTTCTGGGTCAAAACGAGAGAGATCCTGTCGAAAAACAACCGGACCGGAAAATCCGGAAGAGCCCCCCAGCCCCCTGAAGGGGGAGGAGGATGGGTGATTGGTGAATGATGGAATGATGGAATGATGGAATGATGGAATTATGATTGACAAAAGTCAAAAGGGATAACAAAAAGTATATTATATATTAATATATAATATAGTAAAAGCGTAAAAAGTGCCCAAAAAGGGCAAGTATGTTATGGTTATCCTATGGGTATGTTATGGTTATCCTATGGTATTGGGTCGAAAACGGGTCGAAAACGGATCGAGAGAAGCCTAACCCCGGCCCTTCCCTAAAAGGAAGGGAGAAAGGGGCGGAGAATTGAAAATTGAGAATTGAAAATTGAGAATTGAGAATTCTTAGCCCCGAGGGGCACGATTATTTTCGACAAGCGAAAATCTTGAGAATTGAGAATTGAGAATTGAGAATTGAGAATTAGTAGCCGTTAGGGTTGTTGCGCTGCCAGTTCCATGAATCGCGGCACATATCGTCGAGGTCGAATTGCGCCTTCCATCCAAGTTCGAGTTCTGCTTTTTTCGGATTGCAGTAACAGGTTGCGATGTCTCCTGCGCGGCGTGGCATGATGGCGTAGGGGATAGGCACCTTATTGACGCGCTCGAAGGCCTTGACCACATCAAGGACAGAGTAGCCGTGTCCGGTACCGATATTGTAAACAGCGAGGCCTTGTTTGCGTTCGATAGCCTGCAATGCGGCAACGTGCGCCCTTGCGAGATCCACTACGTGGATATAATCGCGCACGCCGGTTCCGTCATGTGTCGGGTAGTCGTTTCCGAAGACGCCGAGTTTCTCCCGTTTTCCGACAGCGACCTGGGTGATATACGGCATGAGGTTGTTGGGTATTCCGTTGGGGTTCTCTCCAATCCGTCCGGAGGGGTGAGCGCCGATAGGATTGAAGTAACGCAGCAGCACCACATTCCACTCATTATCAGCCTTTTGTACGTCAGTCAGGACTTGTTCAAGCATAGACTTTGTTTGTCCGTATGGGTTGGTACATTGCCCCTTAGGACAGTTCTCTGTAATAGGAATCTCATTCGGGTCGCCATAGACGGTGGCGGAAGAAGAGAAAATGATATTCTTGCATCCATGCCGGCGCAGCACGTCGAGAAGGACGAATGTGCCGTTCATGTTGTTCTCGTAGTACTCCAGGGGTTTGGCGACGGATTCGCCGACCGCCTTGAGCCCGGCAAAATGAATACAGGCATCAAATCCATTTACGACTTGACCATTTACGATTTTTTCATTTTGACGGAAGATATTTTCCAATGCTTCGCGGTCACGTATGTCAGCCTGGACGAAGGGAATTGAGAATTGAGAATTGAGAGTTGAGAATTGAGAATTGAGAGTTGAGAATTGAGAATTGAGGATTTCTTCCACGCGATGAAGGGCCTCCGCTTTCGCATTATAAAGGTTATCCACAACAAGGGCGGTATGCCCCGCCTTGTACAACTCAATCAAGGTATGAGAACCTATAAATCCGGCTCCGCCGGTTACAAGAATATTCATGAATCACTGATACTATTAAATACGGATTAATCAAATTATGCTGCAAAGTTACCACATTTTTCCGATATCTGCAAGAGAAAAAATACAAAAGTCGGACGGCAGGAGACAAAAGACACGTTTTTTATAAAAAAAGTACGCGTGCGCTTGCGTATGTAAAAAAAAAGTAGTAATTTTGCGCGATTTTTCGCGAAACAATGAAAGAGTTAATAGACAAAGCAAAGAAGATAGTTATCCTGACACACATGGCGCCAGACGGAGACGCGATGGGTTCTGCGCTGGCAGTATATCACTATGTGACGGACCGCTGGGCTGTAGGACCGCTATGCTGTAAGACCGCTAACGCTGTAAGACCGTCGCAGAGCGACTGTAAGACCGCTAACGCTGTAGGAGTACAGAGTACAGACCGCGTTGCTGACAGAGTACAGACGAGAGAAGTGAGGGTGATAGTGCCGAATATGTTTCCTGCGTTTTTCAACTGGATGCCGGGTGCGGCACAGATTTTGATATACGAAAAAGAGCCGCAACGCTGCAACTCCGTGATAGCCGAGGCAGACCTGTTCATCTGCACGGACTTCAACGACCCGAAGCGCATCGGTCCGGTGGGCGAGAAGATGCTCGCCAACAATGCGCCGAAAATACTGATAGACCACCACTTGATGGACCGTTGCGCTGACAGAGCACAGACCGCTAACGCTGACAGACCGGCTTCGCCTGACGGACTCTGGGCGGAGGTTCACTCGCACCCTGAGGCGAGTTCGGCATGCGAGATAGTATACCGGCTGATAACAGCCGATGACCGCTACGCTGTAGGACCGTCACAAAGTGACTGTAAGACCGCTTACGCTGTAGGACCGCAGGCAGAGCCTGCTGTAGGAGTTTTATCGGAGGCTATAGCGACGTGTATCTACACGGGGTTGATGACGGATACCGGCAATTTCAGTTTCAACTCAACCAACGCAGAGTTGTACGACATCATCGCTTCGCTTATACGCTCGGGAGTGAAGAAAGACGAGATATACAATGCGGTATTCAACCAGTATTCGACAGACCGCGTACGGCTGACCGGCTATGCGCTGTACCGCAAGATGCGCATCTACCCTGAGCACCATTTATCGCTGATAACCCTGAGCGCCGACGAGATGGAGCGTTATCATTACCAGCCCGGTGACACGGAAGGGTTAGTAAACATGCCTTTGCAGATTGCCGATGTGTACTACTCGGTATATATGCGCGAGGAACGCCCCAAGCCCGGCACCCCGAAACCGCGCATCCGTATTTCCTTCCGCTCGCAAGGCGACCGTCCTGTGAACATATGGGCAAGCGAGGTATTTCACGGCGGAGGACATATGAACGCTTCGGGCGGAGAGATGTTCGGCACGCTGGAACAAGCGGTACGGCTGTTCGAGGAGACGTATGGGAAGTATATTAGAAATTGAGAATTGAGAATTGAGAATTGAGAATTGAGAATTATTTTATTAAAAAAGATATATGAAAAAGAGTATTTTGATTATCGTGGTAGCGATGCTGAGTATCGCTGCGTACGCAGACAAGCCCCTTATGACTATCAACGGCAAGCCCGTGAGCGCAGAGGAGTTTGTTTACATTTACGAGAAGAACAACCAAGCCGGCGCCATCGACCCCAAAACGATGGACGAGTATCTGGACATGTTCATCAACTTCAAACTCAAAGTAGCCGAGGCCGAATCACAAGGCATTGACACGACAGAGGCTTTCAAGAAAGAGCTGAAGGGCTACCGTGCGCAGGCGACGCCCAAATATCTGCAGGACGATGCTGCGTTAGACAGTCTGATTGAGTTAAGCTGGCGTCATATGAGCAAAGACCGCCGTGCGGCACATATCGCCATCAAGTGCGCACTGGACGCCGACAGTGCAGCACAAGCGGAGGCATTGGCTAAGATCAACGATGCCCGTGAGCGTGTGACGGTAGGGAAGAAGCCCCTCCCGACCTCCCCTAAAGGGAAGGGGAAAGGCCGCAAAGCACAAGTTCAAAGTCCGAAACCAGAGGCGTTTGAAGTTGTAGCGCGCGAGGTGAGCACCGACCCGAACGTTGCGCAGACGGGCGGTGAGTTAGGCTGGATAACACCGTTCCGTTATGTCTATCCATTGGAAGAAGCCGTATATGGCACGCCGGTAGGGCAAATCAGCGAAGTATTCCGTACACAATACGGCTACCATATCGTGCTCGTAGAAGAAGAGCGTGACCACGAGGAAGTGAAAGCCCGTCATATCATGAAGATGGTACCGGCAGACAGTCTGGAGGCAGAGAAGAAAGCAGCGATAGACGAGATTGCCAAGACTCTGACGGCAGACAACTTCGCCGATGTAGCCTCCCATGAGTCAGACGACCGCGGAAGCAGTATGCGCGGCGGTGACCTCGGATGGTTCGGAAAAGGCATGATGGTGAAAGAGTTTGAAGATGCGGCCTTCAGCATGAAGGACGGCGAGATAAGCGCCCCTATCCGCACAGCATACGGCTGGCATATTATCTACAAGGAAGGCACACGCGGCATTCAGCCCTTGGACAGTATGCGCACGCAGATTCAGCGTCAGGTGCTGCGCGACGAACGTAGCAAAGAGGCAGAGAAGAGTTTTATCCGCAAGACACGCGCCGAATACAACCTGCCTGCCGAGATGAGCGATGCTGACGTAAAAGCATACGCAGACGAACATTTAGAGGACAAATATACCGATTTGCGCCACTTGGTTCAGGAGTACCATGACGGTATTCTGCTCTTCGAAGTATCTCTGCGCGAGGTATGGGACAAAGCAGCCAAAGACACAGCCGGTCTGGAGAACTATTTCGCAGCAAACAAGAAGAAATACACATGGTCTGCTCCGCGCTACAAAGGCTGGCTGCTGCAAGCCAAGACTGCAGCAAGCGCAAAGGCGGCAAAGGCTATCATCATGAGCGCCGAGAAAGACTCCGTACAGAGTTATATCTCCCATCGTATCAACACCGACAGCGTGACATACGTCAAAGTACAATACGGTTTATGGGAGAAAGGCAAAAACGCGATGGTTGACAAGTTAGGTCTAAAAGACAAAACAGCCACGTTCACGCCAAACGAAGAGTTACCAAAAATAGAATGTATCGGCAAGGTTCTCAAAGCCCCGGAGAGTTGGGAAGATGAGAAAGGTACCGTCATCACGGACTACCAGGACTATCTGGAGACGGAATGGGTAAAGAAACTGCGTGAGAGATACGAAGTGAAGGTGTTTGATGAAGTTTGGAACTCTATCAAGCGTTAAAATGGTTTTTCGGTTGAAAAACGTTAACATGTCAGATGCGTAAGTACACGCCGTACATATTTCTATTAGGTCTGCTCCTCTGTCTCTACGGGACATTGCATGTCCGTTCAGTCCGTTGGGACATGACGGACGACAAGCGCTACAGTCTGAGCGAAGCGTCAAAAGAACTGCTCCGCAAGAGCGATGCGCCGATAGAGGTGACGCTGCTATTAGACGGCGACCTTAATGCCGGCTTCCGGCGGTTGAAGAAAGCCACCGAGGAGACTGTTGCCGAAATGAATGTGTATGCAAACCTCTCCCTAACCCTCCCCTCAAGGGAGGGGACTGAGTTGCAAGACTCTCTGGGCCTGCAGCCGATTATTATTCATGAGCGCGAACAGAACGGAAAGACGGCACAAACAACTGTTTACCCGTACGCTATCATGCAATACAAGGGCAAGCGGTCAGTGGTAACGCTGCTAAAGAACACCCGCGGTTTAAGCGGCGAAGAGAACCTGAACGCGAGCATCGAGCAGTTGGAGTTTGCCTTCATGGAGTCGTTGCATTTATTACAACAGACCGAGACGCCGCGCGTGGCTATCATAGAAGGTCACGGCGAACCGGATGAGGCGCACACATACGACCTGATGAGCGTCCTGAGCAAGTATTATCAGGTGGATCGGGGATGTTTAGTCGAAAGTCAAAAGTCGAAAGACCGCGACGAAGTCGCTCAAAGACCGATTAACGTGCATATCTTAGACGGATACAAGGCAGTGCTGGTGTTAAGCCCTCAGACAGCATTCAGCGAGCAGGAACGGTTTGTTATAGACCAGTACATCATGCGCGGCGGTTCAGTACTATGGGCACTTAACGGTGTGCAGTTCAGCAAGGATGTGCTGCAACGCGAAGGTTTCACACCTATCCTGCCGCTGGAATTGGGTCTGACAGACATGCTGTTCCGTTACGGTATCCGCGTCAACCCTGCATTGGTGCAAGACGTACAGTGTCTGCCTATCCCCGTGAATGTGAGCAGTGATCCCGAGCAGCCGAACCTGCAGCCAATGCCGTGGACGTATGCACCGCTACTGCTGACCAGTCAGGGCAGCCCGATAACACGTAACATGGGGCAGGTGATGAGCACATTCGTCAGTCCGTTGGACGCTGTGGGCGGTGAAGACGGTATAGAAAAACGAATCCTGCTGGCTACAAGCACAGCAAGCCGTATAACCGCCACACCGGGTGAGGTGAATCTGAACGACATGAATCCTGATTTGTCGCTTTTCAAATACGAATATGTTCCTGTAGCCGTATCTATGGAAGGCAGTTTCGCGAGTGCTTTTGCCCACCGCATGATGCCGGAGGGCATAACAAGCGATGAAGCGGTACGGAAGAGCAGTACACGCACACGGCAAATAGTTATCGGAAGCGGCAGTATTCCCCTGAACGAGACACAAAAAGGTCAAATGCTGCCAATGGGTTACGACCGTTACAGCGGTATGCAGTTCAGTAACCGCGATTTCATCGCAAACGCCGTTTTATGGTTAACGGACAGTGAGGGGCTGATCAGTCTTCGAGAGAAAAGCGTTGCATTACGTCTGCTCAATGACCGACGTGCACATGACAAACGCCTGACCGTACAACTCGTCAGCACAATCAGCCCCATCGCCATACTCGCAATCATAGGCGGTTTAGTAGTGATTATACGAAAGAAGAAATATGAAAAGTAGTCGAAAGTAGAAAGTCGAAAGTCGAAAGTCGAAAGACAAAAGTCGAAAGTCGAAAGACAAAAGTCGAAAGCAATATGAGAAGTAGAAAATTCTTGTTCATTTTAGCAGCAGTTCTCGTCATGACGGGAGTCCGGGCGCAAGAAGTGCTGAACTATCCGCTGGACACAATTGACGGCGAGGAAGTGTACAAATACGAAGTAGAGCGCAGTATAGGTCTCTACCGAATAGGAGTCAATTTCAACGTCCCTCAAAGCGAGATTATCCGCTTGAACCCTCAGTTGAAGGAGCGTGGTTTGCACTATGCCGAGTTGCTGTATATCCCTACCGGCCGCCCCATAGAGCCGAAGGTGGTTGAGAGCCATCCGACGGTAGTGGAGACCCAGATTACTGAGACACGTGTTATAGGAGACACGGCACGTGCGCTACCTGCTCTGCCTTCCGCACTGCCTTTCGCGCCTTCATTACAGGACAATGAGCCGACAGCACGCAAGACGGTTGAGCTGGCTTTAATGCTGCCATTCGAGAGCCAGCAGACCAAACGCAGCGGGAATGCAGAACGTATGCTGGAACTCTATCAAGGTGCTCTTATTGCGCTGCACGACATGCAGAACGACAGCACATTATACCGTCTGCGCGTGTATGACAGCGAGCGGAGTGAGTTACGCGTCAAGGCATTGACAGACAGCACAGAATTAGACAGCGTACAAGGTATATTGGGTTTGGTTTATCCAATTCAGATAGAGCGTATGGCAGCATGGTGCGACGAACATAAAGTGCCGTTACTACTGCCGTTCAGCGATGCCCTCAATTTGGGCAACAAGCCGCAGCTGATGCAATTCAACTCGACTGACGAGCAGGAGGCAGACAGTCTATGCCAATGGATGAAAGAACATCCAGATGCACATTTCGTAGCCATCGAGACCAAGGATACAGAAACCGCTTACGCCACCCAGGAACTGCGTAACAGGATGAAGAAAAACGGCGTTACTTACACCGGCATGGCATTACGCGACCTGCTGACAGACTCCTGCGATTACGCGCTTGATGCGTCTAAAGAAAATATCTTCATCATGCACTCCGACCGTCTGAATAACGTGCGCGTAGTACTGCCACACCTGACAAGACTGCAAGAGAACGGTTACCGTATCCGTATTATAGGCCAGTACTCATGGGTGAAAGAGAATATCGGCATACCTATGGTTTATACATCCGTTTTCACAGCGACTGAAGGTCGCGAAACGTACGAAGCCATGTGGGAGAAGTACTACGCGGGCAGCCATGTGAGCGAGACACCGCGTTACGACCTATTGGGCTACGATCTGATGAAAGCATTAGTAGGGAGACTGCAAGGTGCAAAAGTGATCAACGGCCTTCAATCGGACATTCACTGGCAGCAAGTTGGTGCCGGCGGATGGCAAAACACGAACGTCAGGGTAATTGAGAATTGAGAATTGAGAATTGAGAATTGAGAATTGAGAATTGGGAGATACATAATATTTCTGTTGCTGTGTGCATGTAGTATATATGTCAGCGCACAGCCTCGTTTGCGGACACCGGAGTTCTATTTCGGTGCCCACGGCGGTGTGAGTTTCAGCACGGTTATCTTCCGCCCCGCAGAAGCATACATGACACCTATAACGAATGCTTGCGTAATCGGCGGAAACGGCGGACTGGTGTTCCGCTATGCCGGACACAAATACTGCCATTTTCAGATGGAGGTGAACTATCTGCACCGCGGATGGTCATCCGGCAACGACACTATCGCCCGTATCAACCGCAATCTGCATTACATAGAAGTGCCTATCTTCATGCACCTTAATTTCGGCAGCGAGGTATGCCGCTGGTTCTTCAATCTGGGTCCGCAAATCGGTTACTGCATCAAGGACGAAGCACAAACAATAGACCACCGCTTTGACTGGGGACTGGCTGCAGGAACAGGACTGTACGTAAAAACCAAACATGCTGGTATCTATCAGTTGGAAGCACGTTTTGATTTCTCCTTCGGCGGCGTGTATGGTACAAGTATTACCGACAGCCACACCATGGCTAACCCGATGGATCTGAGTATCAACTTAGGATGGTTGATGCCGATAAAGAAGAAAGTCAAAATTAAAAATTAAAAATTAAGAATTTAAAAAAACACAAAAATATGAAAACGAATTATGAAGTACGGTACGCGTCAAACCCCATTGACGCAAAAAGTTATGACACCACGCGTCTGCGCAAGGATTTCCTGATTGAGAACGTGTTTGTGAAGAACGAAGTGAACATGGTCTATTCGATGTACGACCGCATGATTGTGGGCGGTGCGATGCCGGTAGGCGAGACCTTATTGTTGGAGGCGATTGACCCATTGAAGGCGCCGTATTTCCTCACGCGCCGCGAGATGGGCATCTTCAATGTGGGCGGCAAAGGGCGCGTAATTGCAGGCGATGAAGTGTTCGAGTTGGACTACAAAGAGGCCCTCTATCTCGGGCGCGGAGACCGCGAAGTGAAGTTCGAGAGTCTGGATGCCAACCACCCTGCACTCTTCTATTTCAATTCCACCACCGCCCACTGCGCTTATCCGAACAAGAAAGTGACGAAAGCGGACGCCGTTGTAGCACACATGGGAAGTCTGGAGATGAGCAACGAGCGCGACATCAACAAGATGCTGGTCAATCAAGTGCTGCCGACCTGTCAGTTGCAGATGGGAATGACGGAGCTGGCTCCCGGCAGCGTATGGAACACCATGCCGGCGCACGTTCACAGCCGCCGTATGGAAGCATATTTCTATTTCGAAGTGCCCGAAGAGCAGGCCGTTTGCCATTTCATGGGCGAAGTGGAAGAGACACGCCATATCTGGATGAAAGGCAACCAAGCCGTACTGAGTCCCGAATGGTCTATCCATAGCGCCGCTGCCACTCATAACTACACCTTCATCTGGGGCATGGGCGGAGAGAACCTCGATTACGGCGATCAGGATTTCAGCAAAATTACCGACCTGAAATGATTCCCAACATATCCCGTACCTACCTGATAGTGACATAGTTTATATGGTCTAGGTATGGTCTAGGTATCGTCTAGAATAGTCAGTAAAAAAGTCAAACAAAATACAAGAAATGAACAGTTTATTTTCATTGGAAGGGAAGAACGCCTGGGTGACCGGAGCATGCTACGGAATAGGTTTCGCGATTGCGAAGGCATTTGCGCAAGCAGGTGCGAAAACCATCATCTTCAATGCGCGTCATGAAGAGGGCGTGCAGAAAGCCATCGAGGATTACAAGGCTATCGGCATTGAGAATGTCAAAGGTTATGTATGCGACGTGACGGACGAGAAAGCAGTAAAGGCATTGGTTGAGCGTATTCACAAAGAAGTCGGACAGATTGATATTCTGGTAAACAACGCCGGCATCATCAAACGTATCCCGATGCACGAGATGAAGCGCGAGGAGTTCCAACAGGTGATTGACATCGACCTTGTGGCACCGTATATTGTCTCCGCGGCTGTACTGCCCGAGATGATGGAACGCCGCGAAGGCAAAATCATCAACATCTGCTCGATGATGTCCGAATTGGGTCGCGAGACAGTCAGCGCATACGCTGCTGCCAAAGGCGGTCTGAAGATGCTGACACGCAATATCTGCTCCGAGTACGGAGAGTATAATATCCAGTGCAACGGTCTCGGACCGGGATATATTGCCACGCCGCAGACCGCTCCGCTCCGTGAGCCGCAAGCCGACGGCAGCAAACATCCGTTCGACGCATTCATTTGCGCCAAGACACCTGCCGGACGCTGGTTAGAGCCGGACGAGTTAGGCGCACCGGCTGTGTTCCTTGCGAGTCATGCCTCGGATGCCGTAAACGGACAAATCCTCTATGTGGACGGAGGTATTTTAGCCTATATCGGAAAACAACCGAAGTAGTTGAGAGTTGAGAGTTGAGAGTTTAGAGTTTAGTGTTTAGAGTTATGCGAAAGTATTTATATATAATGATGACGGCACTTGTGGCACTCACCGGTTGCCAAAAAGAAGTGCAAAAAGTGAATGGCCGTTTTGTGCCGGAACGCAAAGACGATTTTGCGTGGGAAAACGAATATGCAGCTTATCGTTTTTACGGTCCTGCGTTAGCGCCAGAGAACCCGTCCAACGGTGTGGACATTTTCATGAAGAACACCCCGGCGTTTGTGCTGGACACGTTCTTTTACAATTATGTAAATTTCAAGACCCCTTATCATGTACAGCACGGTATTGGTTTTGACGGTTACAAAGTGGCCCACACGACCGGTTGCGGCGGTCCTGCATTTGTAGTTGACAGTACGCTGTACGTGGGCGACCAGTTCGACCGTTGGGAGATTGTGGAACAGACACCGACCATGTTCGTTTTCCGCCTGCATTATGACAGTATCAATATCGCAGGGCAAGTATTCAGCGAAATACTGACCGTAACCGCCGAGGCAGGCGAGATACTCAACCGTGCAGAATTGATTTTGACACCTCGCAAAGAGGGTGAACTGCCAAACTTGCGCATCGGAGCCGGATTATACCTGCACGACAGCATTGGCCATTACCAGTTCCTGCCGGAGGAGCATGCCGTTGTTTACACTGAGACCGCATTGAGTGACCCAGGCGCAGTACGTCTGAACCTCAAATGGTACAACAACATTGATTTAGGGCGCACCCATGAGGCGATTATCGTTCCAGGCTCAACACCTGAGATTATCAATAATACCGCCGTGGCATTAGTCAATTACACGCCGGGCGAGAAACTGGTATATTGGTTCGGCGGTTGTTGGGACAGATGGACAGACGGCAAACAGTCGTTCCCGACTGAAGAAGCATGGATTGAAGCCATTCAAAAGAAAGCAAGCAAGCCATGACCTATCTGATCATTCGTTTGGCGACCTTGGGCAATGTGGCGATGACGGTTCCCGTTGTGGCTTCGCTCAGCAGGCGCTATCCGGATGACCGATTTATTATAGCAAGCAAAAAAAATCTCGGCGCCATGTTTTCCGGCATGCCGAATGTTGATTTCCGCGAGGTGGACAATCATTTGGACTGGAAAGGAGTGTGGGCTCTATGGAAGGCATTGCGCGAAGAGACGGACGCGGTCATTGACCTGCAAGCGACTCTTCGCACGCGCGTATTGGGCACACTGATGCGTATAAGCGGGAAACGCGTGACACGCGTGCATTACGGACGGCTTCGCAAACATCTGATAACCGTATGGGGCATCGGCAAAGCACCTTTACCCAGCGAGTTCGAGCGTTATGAAAACGCCTTCCGTCGCGCAGGGTTAGAGACAGACGAGACATTCACTGCTCTGCCTGTCAACAAAGCGGCAGAAAAAGTGATTCGAGCCCGATACGGTACTAAAGAAGGCAAATGGATAGGATTGGCTCCTTTTGCCAAATCAAAGTCCAACATGCTGCCCTACCGTGTGACAAAAGATCTCATTGAGATACTCAGTAAGAACGAACAGACACATGTTTTCCTGTTCGGAGCCGGCGAGATAGAATGCGAAATGTTGCGCCAGTGGGCGAGTGTTTTTCCTCGCACGGAAAGCGTAGCCGGACAATTGAAATTAGAAGAAGAATTAGAACTGATGCGGCTTTTGGATGTGATGATTTGCATGGATAGCGCCAACCAGCATTTATCCAGTCTGGTAGGTCTGCGCGCCATCAGTGTATGGTGTGCCACACATCCGATAATAGGGTTCAAGGGTTGGAAACAAAATCCGGCAGATATAATCCAACGGCATGACTTGCGCTGCCGGCCTTGTACCTACCACGGAACCAATCACTGCCGTTACGGCAATTTTGCATGCCGCGAAATAGAAGCAGAAACAATTATTGAACGTATATGAGTAAAATTATTTCATTAGCAAACCAAAAAGGAGGCGTGGGCAAGACAACCACCTCTATCAACCTTGCAGCTGCTCTTGCCAAATTAGGCAAGCGTGTCCTACTGGTTGACGCAGATCCCCAAGCGAACACATCGTCCGGTTTAGGCATTGAGATTCGCGAGTTGACCAACACTATCTACGAGTGTCTGGTAAACGGCATTGACCCGCACTCTGCCATTATAGAGACCGGCACCAAGAATCTGAGTCTTATCCCCAGCCACATTGATCTGGTAGGGGCAGAGATAGAGATGCTGAATATGGAACACCGCGAACAGTTACTCAAGAACATCCTGGTTCAGGTGCGCGACGAATATGACTATATTCTCATTGATTGCAGTCCGTCATTAGGTCTGATTACCGTCAACGCGCTTACAGCGAGCGATAGTGTGATTATCCCTGTCCAGTGCGAGTTCTTTGCGTTGGAGGGTATCGCCAAACTGCTCAACACGATTAAGATTATCAAGTCGAAACTGAATCCTCAGTTGAAAATCGAGGGATTCTTGCTGACTATGTTTGACAACCGTCTGCGACTGAGCAACCAAGTATATGAAGAGGTCAAACGCCACTTCGGCGATTTAGTTTTCAATACCGTTATCGCGCGTAATGTGCGTTTGAGCGAAGCACCTTCACACGGAGTTTCGGTACTCGAATATGACCCGAGTTCAAAGGGAGCGAAAAACTATATTGCCTTGGCAAAAGAACTTATTGCAAGGAATAAATAGTTTAGAGTTAAGTGTTTAGAGTTTAGAGTTTAGAGTTTAGAGTTTAGAGTTTAGAGATATGAAGAAAACAGGATTAGGGCGAGGATTAGACGCATTGATAGACACCTCGCATGTAGATACAAACGGAGGCAGTTCGATTTCAGAAATCGCCATTGATGCCATAGTAGCCAACCCGGACCAACCCCGCAGGAACTTTGACGAGGAAGCACTTCAGGAATTATCAGATTCCATCCGTGAACACGGAGTTATTTCTCCAATCACACTGCGCGACAACGGCGACGGTACTTATATGATTATCGCCGGCGAGCGCCGTTTCCGTGCAAGCAAGATGGCCGGACTGGAACAAATACCTGCGTATATCCGTACTGCCAAAGACGAGCAGGTCATGGAATGGGCGCTCATTGAGAACATCCAACGCGAAGACCTGGATGCTATCGAAATCGCATTAGCATATCAGCGGTTGATGGACGACTACAACCTGACACAGGAACGAATGTCCGAACGCGTGGGCAAGAAACGCGCAACTGTAGCCAACTATCTACGCCTGCTCAAACTGCCGGCAGAGATACAAGTGGGCATCAAGGAAAAGAAAATTGATATGGGTCATGCCCGTGCAATCTTGGCCTCTCCTTCTGCCGAGCGCCAATTAGCTCTATACCAACGCATTCTACGAGAGGGCTTATCTGTCCGCAAAGTAGAAGAATTGGCACAGGAGTCCAAAAAAGAAAGCAAACAAAAGAAAGACAAAAGCGCTAATCCGTATCTGGCGTTAGAACATGATTTGGCAGCCGAAACCGGCCTGACCATAAAGATCCAAGCCGGCAAAGTCACTATTGCTTTTTCTAACGAAGAAGAATTAAGCCGCATAATTGACAAATTGCGTTGAAACGCTGGTTGAGCTTCATATTACTGCTACTCCCGCTCACGCTGCACGCCCAGCAGGACAGTATCTATTTCCACCCCGACACCACCGAGGCGGCAGATGCCGATTACCGGTATTATATCGACTTGACGAAAAAGCCGGACGCCATAAAAGCGGTATGGCTGGGTGCAATCTTCCCCGGTGCCGGACAGATGTACAACGGTTCATATTGGAAGTTGCCGATTGTATATGGCAGCCTGATGGGTTGCGCTTATGCGATTAGTTGGACGCAGAACAGATGCAGCAACTACAAGCGTGCATACATGGATTTATATGCGGACAACGAAGCGGGGACCGTATCGGAAGACCCAAGCAAGACTTACATAGCCGTCATTCCTGAAGGATATGACTTAACGCGCGTAGGCGGCGTAAACACATGGATGAACACGCTTAAGAACCAGCAGAGCCGCTTCCGGCGTTACCGGGACTACTCTATTTTAGCGACAGTTGTTGTGTATGCTTTGTCGCTGATAGACGCGTATGTAGATGCCCAGTTATTCGACTACGACATATCGCCGGATCTGACACTCAATGTAGAGCCACAGATTTATTATGATTTACAGCACCAACGGAGTACAGAAATAAAATTAGCCATACAATTTTGAAAAAGATTTTAATGATAGTAATCGCGCTGTGCGCCATTTTTTGCGTGCAGGCACAAGAGGTTAAACAAGATAGTCTGTCAACAGACAGCATCACCGTCGAATCATTGGAGTTAATCCCCCTTCAGGCGGCAGACAGCATTATTGCAGAAGATACCATTGTACCGACAAAACCTTTCTATACTCTGTGGGACGAAAATACGCTGAGCGAGGCAGAGATGCGCTCTTTGGACTGGAGTCTTCGATGGTTGGATACCACAGACTGTGTTGCACAACATGACACAACAACCCTGCCGGACTCTGTGTATAAAGCGCGTTTGCAAGCTCTGCCTTGCGTGATTGAGTTGCCCTATAACGAACGCGTGCGCGCGTTTATATTAAGGTACGTCAAGCGCAGCCCGAAACAAGTGGCGCGATTAATGCGCATGAGCGAATATTATTTCCCGATATTCGAAGAAGCGTTAGGCAGATATAACTTGCCCTACGAATTGAAATACGTCCCTATCATAGAATCAGCCCTGAACCCTATGGCACGTTCCCATGCCGGTGCCGCCGGATTATGGCAGTTCATGCCAGCAACAGGCAAGTTATTCGGATTGGAAGTCAACTCATTAGTTGACGAACGTATGGATCCGATCAAATCGACTGAAGCCGCCTGCCGTTTTTTGAGCAGTATGTACAATGTGTATCACGACTGGAACCTGGTTATTGCAGCATACAACTGTGGCAGCGGCAATGTGAACAAAGCCATCCGCCGTGCCGGAGGGAAACGGGATTTCTGGTCTATCTATCCATTCCTTCCAAGGGAAACGAGAAACTATGTACCTATTTATATCGCGGCAAACTACGCGATGAACTATGGTCAAGAGCACGGTATTTGCAAAGCGCCAATTGAGAAAATCATGATGACAGACACCATTCGCACTACCCGGCGTTTGCATTTACAACAGGTGAGCGAGAATCTGAGCATCAGTATAGATGAACTGCGCCGCTTGAATCCGCAGTATTCACGAGATATACTTCCGGGCGGAAATGCATACGCACTCTGCCTTCCGGCAGACAAAGTGGGCTTGTATATCGACCAGGAGGATACTATTCTGAGTTACAAAGCCGACAGTCTGATAAATAACCGCCGCGCGGAAATAGACATGGCAAAAGTGACATCCATAACAGGTGCCTATCGCGTCAACGGCGTTACGTATTATACCATCAAAAACGGCGATACACTCGGTGGGATAGCCAAGAAATTTCACTGTTCAATAAAGCAACTCAAACAATGGAATGGGTTGAAAAATGACAACATACGTGCGGGAAAGAAACTGAAAATCTGCAAGTAGTCGAAAGTAGAAAGTCGAAAGTAGAAAGACACTATGGATGGCGAAAAGAAATATTACTCGCTGCGCGAGACGGAGTTGGAGACAGGAGTTCCGGCATCCACACTTCGATATTGGGAGAAGCAGTTTGAAGAATTGAACCCGCGTAAAGACGGACATGGGAACCGTTATTATACGCGGGAAGACCAAGAGATTATCAAACGCATCAAATATATCCGCGACGAACTGAAAATCACGCGTATCGAAGCTATCCGCAAGGAGTTGAAGGGGAACAACAAAAATTCTGATGAGCGCCAAGCCGCATTGGATATTCTGCTACGTGTCAAAGAGGAGTTATGTGAAATACGAAAATTAATTAAGTAATGAAGATAGACTGGAAAAAAATCGCGCCCTATTTGGTGGCGTTGGTGGTATTTATCGGTTTTGCAGTGGCATATTGCAGCCCTGTATTGGATGGCAAAGTGCTGCAAGCAGGGGATGTCAACAACTGGAAAGGAGCTGCTCAAGAATCATTGGAGTACAACAAACAACATGATGATTGCACATGGTGGACCAACTCCATGTTCGGAGGTATGCCGACATATCAGATATGCGGGCGCATACCTTCAGTTCGCGTTACCGGCTGGTTCAAGATTGGTATTCAGGATATCTTGGGAGAAACATTAGCCGTTGTTTTTCTCTATTTTGTAGGTTTTTTCCTGATGCTGTTATGCTTTGGCGTCAACCCATGGCTGAGTATTGTTGGCAGCATGGCAATCGGTCTGAGTAGCTATTTCTTCCTGATTATCCCTGCCGGCCACATGAGCAAGGCTTTTGCTATCGGTGCTTTGGCGCCGATGATTGGAGGTGTCTATGCCGTATTCCGAAAACGTTACTGGATAGGTATCCCCATGCTGCTAATTTTTGGTCCGTACGGGATTTTGCTGCACCCCCAGATGACTTATTATATAGGTATGTTACTGGGTGTGATGGTCATTGCCGAGATAGTACAGGTTTGTATGGATCGGGATTGGAAAGGATTCGGCATTAGTCTGGCGAGTCTGGTTTTGTGCCTAGGATTGATGTATGGCGTCCGTCTGACAAGCATGAAAATGAACCAGACGTACCTCAAGGAAACCATGCGTGGCGGGCATAGCGAACTGACCAAACAGGCGCAGGACACACCGGCTGAGGGTCTGGACATCAAGTATGCCACCGATTGGAGTTATGGTAAGGCAGAGACCATGACACTCCTCATCCCGAACTGGGAAGGCGGTGCCAGCGGGTACAACTTAGGCAAAGACAGCCAGCTGAGCCAAGCCATGCGCGAACAAGGTGTCCCCAAACGCGATGCAGAACAGTTCTGCAAAAGCGCCCCCACATACCATGGCGAAAAGATGTTTACCAGCGGAGCCGTATACGTAGGAGCTATTGTATGTTTCTTATTCCTATTAGGTTTGCTGATAGTTCCCGGACCTTACAAATGGGCGTTGCTGTTTGCTACACTGATGTCCGTTTTCCTCGCGTGGGGAAAGAATATGATGTGGCTGACCGAGTTGTTCTTCAATTATTTCCCCATGTATAATAAGTTCCGCGCAGTAGAGTCGATTCTTGTTGTAGCAGAAATAACGATGCCGCTCTTGGGTTTCTTGGGGTTACAAAAAATCATAAACGGCGAAGTTGAATGGAAGAAACTGCGGAATAGTTTATTTATTGCAGGCGGAACAACAGCCGGATTATGTTTGTTTGCTGCACTTTTTGCCGGGTCATTCGACATGACGAGCAGTTATGATGCGCAGTGGAAGGGCCAAATCCCGCAATGGTTATATGATGCTATCTTGGACCAACGTACAGCTATGATGCGGGCGGATGCATGGCGCAGTCTGCTCTTCATCGCGATGGGATTTGCCGTTACTTATTGGTACGCTTGGTTGCAAAAGAGAGAAGCTAAGACAAAAAACACCACTATCTTCATCAGTGTATTGGGGATTTTGATTTTAGCGGACATGATACCTGTTGACAAGCGGTTCTTCAACAATGATAATTTCGTTAAGCCCAAAGACAGCGAGGCGTATTTCAAAATGCAGCCGTGGGAAGAACAGATTCTACAAGACAAAAGTCTTGATTACCGAGTATTGAACCTCAACACAAACACCTTCAATGATGCCCGCACGAGCTACCGTCTAAAGTCCATCGGAGGTTACTCAGCTGTCAAACTCCGTCGCTATCAAGACTTGATTGATGAGCATATCAGCAAGATGAACTGGAATGTACTCAATATGCTCAACACCAAGTATATCATCACCCGGCAAGGCGTTTATCCTAATCCCGATGCGATGGGGAATGCGTGGTTCGTGAATGTTGTCCGGTTTGTGCCCACGCCGGATGATGAGAGTGCTGCACTCAACAGCCTTGATCTGCGCACTACTGCCGTAGCAGATGAGAAATTCCGCGATGTGCTGACATGCGACGGCACGCCGGATGAAGGAGATAAAATCGGATTAACGGAATACAAACCAAATGCGCTGACCTATCATACCAAAACGGCACATGACCGCGTAGCCGTGTTCTCGGAGATATACTATCCGGAAGGATGGCATATCTATTGTGATGGCAAAGAGATTTCGTTAGGCCGAGTGAACTATGTATTGCGCGCAGCAGTCATTCCTGCCGGCGAACATAAGATTTATATGGAGTTTGTACCAACAGCACTGAAATGGGAAGGTCTGTGTATGACACTGGTCATTCTCACGATACTTATCAGTGCAATTTGCCTCACATGGCCTATGTGGCAGAAATGGATAAAAAAGGAAGAGTTGCTCAGTTGAGCAACTCTTTAAATTTATTCGCCACTGCTTGAGCGGAATATTTCTCCAAGTAACATTGACGAGCAGCCTGATTGAAACGAGGGCGCGGATACTGAGCAAAATCATCTATGGTCTTAATAAACTCATCTGCAGTATTGCACCGCCATGCACTACACCCCTCTTCAATCTCATATCCTTCCAATGCTTCATCCGTAGCAATAATGTTCTTGCCGTACATTAAGCTCTCACAGGTTTTTACTTTCATTCCGCTTCCGGCAAAAATAGGCAGAATCATCATATCCGCTTGCTCGAAGTATGGCGCTAAGTCCGGAGCATCCGAGACAACTTCTATGCCTTTTAACAATTCCTGTTGCTCGGACTGAAGTTTGCTCATACCTTTGCCGACAATCTTCACCTCTACATCTACATGCGGATATACATTTCTCATAAACCAAACTATCCCTTCTGTATTGGCCAAGAAATATGCTCCGAGGAACAAACATAACGGACGTTTACGTGTCATGCTGCTCGTATCCATTTGCTTTCCATGCACTCGGTCTTCCAGCACAACCGGTATCTTTACATCCGCCAATCTATGATATCTATGCTGCAATTCCGTCTTATCTCTTTCATTCAACACAATTACTATATCCGAGTAGTCACAACTCCAGCGGTCGTTCATGTCCGCACAATGAATAAGTACATTCCTGAACGGCAGATGTTTATGCATTTTTGCATCCATGTATAATACCTCTATATTTTGGAAAGAGGTAATTACCTTGCCTTTATAGCCCGCCTCCTTGAGTGCCTTGGCCACTATGCCAAACAAACTCCGTTCAATGAATACGTAGTTGTAGTTCTCCGCTTGCCGCACAATCTCCTCTACTCTCTTTGGCGTAAGCCCTAAGAAATAGCCGAACGGGATATAAAAGCAGGCTTTTATATATTCATATATCGGGCTTTTACCCTGCTTATTATGAAGATAGAATACATCCACATTCTCTTTGCCCAATGTACGGCATAGCATATCAAGGTTTTTCTTAGTTCCCTGATCTCCACCGTTCATTATTGCCCCAAAGGGTCTATATTGTATGAAGAGTAACCGACTCATACTTACATATTTTCAATTATACTACCCAGCATCTTTCCATTTCGCAATCTTTCTGACATTAGAGACACGTTATTTCGAATAACTTGCATCTCGCTATTTGTCAATGCAGTCAAGACGGCTTCTATATCATATAATGATTGTATTGTTATACCCAGTTTATTTTTCTCTATATACTCCGCGAGTGCCGATTCTTTACTGATAATAACAGGTATTCCGGCGGCTATATACAAAGAAACTTTATGCGGAGATATATATTTTAAGTAATTTCCTATAACACCTTGTAGTGAATCTATACCATCTCCATCCCATGATAAGCCCCAACTCTCTTGGAGCATTGTTATATTTTCCGGACTAAATCTGCCTACATATTTCATCCATTGCGGATAACTGCTTGTATCTTGAAGCTGATTACCATACAAATGTAAACTGATGTGTTTGTAAGGTATTCTTTTTATTTCCCGAAGAAATATACTTTTATCCAGCGCTCCTGCAAAAGCAATATCAAAGGAAGTTTGTGATTTTTGATTCGGGATCTCTGGGGTGATATAATCAAACAACCAAAGTAATTCACAAGGAGTATGTACACCATTATTTTTAAATAACTCCTCCATCTTAGATGTGTGCACTATGAGCTTTGTTGCTATATTCAGTATCATGATTTCACGTTTATCAAATACTTTTGTCTGACGGTAATGTACTAAATCATGCACCATTATGATAAGATTACACTTTTTAAATTTAAGGCATTTACAAAAGAATAAAGTAAAAAAATCACCAAATGGAGCAAACGGATACTGAAATAATACTATAGTCTCTCTTTTTATGGACAATATCGCACCAAACAGAATAAACAACTTTCTGAAATTGTATGCGATTTTTTTTAATACGCTTTTGTTAGACGCTGTTTGCTCTGTTGTCGTTTTCGTATTGATAACAAATTGCGTGAACCCATTTTTATGCGCAATATAATTAACATCTTCACGTGCTTTAGAACGAGCACTGAAATAATTTGTATATTGGTAATCAATAACTATCTTTTCCATATTATCTATTCAATACATTTGCTAATTCCTTGGCTTCCATGATATTATCCTCTATGGAACAATATGTCCAGCTGCCATAACGACCAATTGTATATATATCGTCATGCGCCAATAGCTTTTTCTTGGAGGCGACATATTGCATTGCCTCTGCGCTAATATGCACGTAAGCCGGATTCATGATTATAGTCTCATGATCCACTACAGACATATTCGGTGAGATAATCTGCGCTTCTTGCAGATCATGCAACACACGTGGTAATAGTTTCTCAGGCTCAATTTTAGCTTCATTATTAAAGCCCAATTCCACATATAGTGAACACTTGTCTGTGCCGAGTATATTACTATAGGATCCTACGCGATAGAAGCAATACTTGTCTTCTGGAAAGTATATCCAATGATTCGTAATGTCCAATCCTTGTTTATCAAATCCTATATTGAATACTAACACTTGATTCCAGGACAACACATCGTTCTTTGATTCACCTATTAACTCCATCAATTTGTGAAATGGAATAGTGGATATTAATCGGTCATATAATATCGTCTCTCCTGATTGCAATGTTATTCTATGATCATTAGGATGAATTGCTGCTATTGGTTCGTTCAGCCTGATTGCATCTTTATGCACATGTAAAGAAATAGAATCTACATATTGGATTGCGCCATGCTTTGGATATACAAATGTTGCATTATATGTATCATTATTTGTGACCTTGAAATTACGAATAATCTGCTCCTTTTCTGCATAAGGGAAGAACCGTCCCATTGCATCCTTATCTAGCGTATTTAAATCGCAGGCATATAATTTGCTATTATATGGAATCAGGAACTTATCTGCTATTGATTTACCAAATTTTGCATAGAGCATCTCTTTGAAATTCAAGAATCCATGCATCGGATTTTCGAACAAGTCATAAAGGCATTCTATAAACTCTTGTTGAGGCAACTGATGGATATTCATCTGGAAAGGATAATCAATCAATCTATCCTTATAACGGATCTGCGTGTGTTTGTGGATTGTCAACAGGTCATTTACAGGTATTCCGTGTGCTACAAATTGTTCTATATCTTTGTTTTTAAAATGGAAGAAATGACCGGAATAGTCCCAAACGAATCCGTTTCTTTCCGTTGTTTTGCAATACCCCCCTATTCGATTCGATTGTTCGAATATCAAATAGTTGTTATGCCCGCAAAAGGTTGCATAACTCAATCCACTTATTCCTGCGCCTATGATAATATCCATCGCGTTTATTATTTGGTTATAATATTTTTTTCTATCTTCTCGCAAACTTCACTTGTACTTCGACAGAAAGGTATATAATCATCCAACTGATTCATAAATAACTTTATTTGCTTTTCATGGAGCGGAGACACTATCCTATCTTGAAGATAAATACCCGAAAATGAAATTGTTGGGATTGAATATATAAAAGAACTTGATATGACCACCGTTGAAAAACCGCCTACTATCAATTCCGGTTCGTATGTGGCTACCAACTCCTCCCCACTAATCACTGAATTTATAATGCGTATGTTCGGGTACTTTGATAGAAGAACATCGTCAAAAGAGCAATCGGTATCACTTGGATGTTTCTTTATAATGATATTCACTCCACTATCCTTAATACCTTCTAAAATAGCATCGAAGATACGTATGGCTTGTTCATCTGGAATTACTAAATAATCCTTAAAAAATAGTATGCATTCTTTCGTTTCCTTCTTAGATTGAACACGTTCTTTATATACTTGTTCTAATGCTGCACACGCTTCTTTGTTGGGCTCTAATTGGGAATGCACGCTATGAAATAGCCCGAACTCCTCTTGTTCTTTTATATAAAGACTACTTATCGCATTTAGTGCTTTTTGCACAAACCATATAGAGTAAACCTTGAATGTATTGGGATATAATATCTTCAATGTATCTATATATGGCATATATGATGTCAGTCCTTCATCTAGTGCTACATAATGTATCTCTCTTTGTGATGTGACTATATTAGACAATAAGCGCAATGATATTCTGGGTAATGGTCGTAGCCAATACATTGGCTTCTTTTTATCGCGAGAAAACAAACATTTGATTAAATTGCCTATTTGATAGGGTTGTTTTCTGTTCTGACAGAAATAAATTCCGCTAAATAAACCCTCATATTTCAACACTTGCTCTTCTGATAACCTATACCGGACTACATCTGAAAAAGGGACGGTCTCTACTATCAACACCCCATTGTTTAGACGATGCGACCGTAGATATGCCAATGCCACATCAAACTGCCAGGATGTCAGTACTGAAACTATAAAATCGTATTGACTGATATTTGAAATTTCAGATATGTTGTCTATAGTCTGTATAATAGCTTTCTTCATTTACCTCATATGACGTTTCATCAATTCTTCCAATATCATCCAATCTTCCGGCTCATCGATTTCGGTTGCTGTATACGCAGGCATTTCGTAAATTCCAATATTCCCGCTCAATCGGTTCTTATCACGCAATATATTCCCGACTGTATTTATATAGAATGCGCCATTCTCCATCAATACGCCGTGAAATTCTTGCCTGCGAGGACGGTGTGTATAGTCGTAGTTTAGACTTTTCCCTTCTTCGCTCCAGAAAAAACGATAGTTCCGCACACAGGTCAACATACTATCATACTGCTTCTTGGAGTATTGTTCTAAAGCTTCCTGAAAATGACATGTCTGCGTCATGGGAGACGTTGCTTGCACTAACATAAAGACAGCATCGTTGGACAGCTTCGCAAAATGAATATATTCTAACATCACACTCTCCGTAGAAGCTGTGTCACAGGCATTCTCCGGTAAACGGCGATAAAGTTCTGTCTTTACAAAATTTCGAGACGAAACCACATCCCATATATCATTGGAGTCTGTCGCCACAACAATTTTATCTATTGTAGGGCAACGTTCCAATGCTTCTATATTCCAACACACTAAGGGTTTTCCGGCTAATGGCTTTATATTTTTTAGCGGGATAGATTTACTACCTCCGCGAACAGGGATAAAGGCTATTACCATTTGATTTGATTCTTTTTGAGTTTGTTGCGTTGAACTTTCTCTATATCTAACACATCTTCATTTTTATAAGTCAATGCTTTTGCCACAGCGCGACAATCGCGGGCTAACTTCCGGACGCCATCCGGTTCTAACGATGCCGCATGGTCTGTTCCTTTCCAGGTCCTATCCAATGTATAGTGACGTTCTATATACTGCGCTCCCAACGCCACTGCTGCTGAATCTACGGCTATTCCCAAATGATGTCCTGAGAAACCTATCGCTTTTACACGATCTGCATACTGTTCACACATACGTTTGAGTTCCAATAAACAGATATCTTCGAATGGTACCGGATAGCCGGAAGTGCAACTATAAATCACCAAATCTTTTGCACGATTTTTATTTTCAAAGAAGGAAACTATTCGTTCTTCCTCTTCTTTGGTGGTCATTCCAAAAGACAAATGAATCTCGCCTTTGTAATTATCACATAACCATTCTAACATCGGCTTGTTAAGGTTACATGCGGAAGGAATCTTAATCAATTCCGGCTCTAATGCTGCTATTTCTTTAGCGGATGTTAAATCCCAAACAGAAGTGGAGTAAACAACGCCACATTCTTCGCAGTATTTCTTAAGCATCGCGTGTTGTTCAGCTGTAAACTCCAAAAACTCACGGTGCGCACCATAGGTGTCTCCGTATGAATTTTCCGGATGCGGATGCGGCTCATTATACTCATCAGGAGACAATAATTCCTTGTTGCATCGTTTTTGGAACTTTACGATATCTACTTTGCAATACTCGGCAGCTGTTTTGATCATCTCTTTCGCTATCTCAAAGTCGCCTTTATGATTACAGCCAATCTCTGCAATAATTGTTGGTGCTTTCATATCATATGAATTAAAATTTTTATTTTCCTTTTACTATCTATTTTCCTTATAGACTCACGACTATCTCATTCCCATCCTGTACGTCACAGATAGGTTTTTGTATTTGTTTGGTTCTCTTTCTTCTATTCCCCGGCAGCGGATGCCGGCTATTCTTAGCATTATCAGGGATATGATATTGCCTACCCATTCCCTATCCAGATGCTGCCGGACTATTCCCTGCATATCCTCATTCACTACTCTTTAGCCCCTCCAATATCTCGTCGCACAACTCGCGGATGGCTCCTTCGCCGCCGCGGTGTTCCAAGAGACGGATACCCGGGATGGCACATACTTTGAGCATCGCGTTAGGCGGACAAGCCGCTATGCCGCCGGCTCGGGCTACTGCCGTCAGGATGTCTATATCGTTGATATCATCGCCCACATAACACACTTCCTCCAGACCGATTCCCAACTCCCCGCAAATCTGTTCGCATACCTGCAACTTGGTCTTCACGCCTTGCTTGACTTGGCTCCCGACACCCATATAGAGGTAGTCCAGTTGCAGTTTCTTGGCTCTGCGCGCTACAATCTCCGTCGTCTCGGAGGTCAGGATGCCGCATTTGACACCGGCTTTCATCAGCAGCGCCATGCCCATGCCGTCATATACGCAGAAGCGTTTCATCTCTTCTCCGCTCGCGCCGTAATACATCCCGCCGTCTGTCAGACAGCCATCCACATCTGTCAAAAATAGCTTTATCATATTATTTTTTGTATCAATGGTAAAATCGTGTACCCGGCAAACAGGAGAAGGAGTCGATTACTCCCACTGCGTGGGCATTGGTCATTGGTAATTGGTCATTGGTGATTTCATCCACGACGATCAAGGTGTGGATAGAGTAATGATTCATCTTTTCACCCGCTTCTACAATCTTAGCATCTTTGCTGATCGTTTTAGGATTGCGAGACATGATTTCGGTTACCTGCGTATCAAAGAACTGTTTGCCCAACCGTTGCATTGCACGCCGTATATCTCCATCGGTAATTATACCAACAAGTTGGGCGTTTGAGGGGCAAAGCCCGTTTGAGATTGTTTGAGGATTTGAGGTGGTTTGTTCCACCACAATCCCTATTCCCAGAGTGCCTTTTGTCACAATCTCGATGGCCTGCGACATAGGCATTTGAGGCGTGAGAAACGGGAGATTATCTTTGACCATCACATCTTCCACTTTTGCGAGCAGTTTGCGTCCGAGGTCTCCTCCCGGATGAAGACGTGCGAAATCGGTCGGTTGAAAATGGTTGGCTTCCACCAGCGCACAAGCAAGCGCATCGCCAAGCGCCATTGTGGCAGTCGTAGATGCCGTCGGTATAAGATTGAGAGGGTCCGCCTCTTTCTCCACCGCAATGTTCAGATGCACTTCGGAACAACGTGCCAGTGGCGAATCGACATTACTTGACATGCCGATAATAGGTATCTTTTTCGCCCGAATAATCGGCAGGAAGCGAACTAATTCCTCTGTAGCCCCCGAATAGGAGATTGCCAGCACAAGGTCGTCCGAAGAAATCATTCCCAAATCGCCATGATAGGCATCCAATGGGTTGAGAAAGAATGCCGGCGTACCGGTAGATGCCAAGGTGGCAGCAATCTTTGAGCCGATATGTCCGGACTTCCCGACACCCGTTACTACGACTTTTCCTTCGCATGCACGAATCAGTTCTACCGCTTTAAGAAAGTTATCATCCAGACGTGGAATCAGATTCATGACCGCTGCAGCCTCACATTGCAGACATTCCTTCGCCTTTTCTATAATTGTTTGGGATTGCATATATTATTTTGTTAAGTCTTCGCGATAGGTTATTTTACGGTTTTGCTCTTCGCCCGGAACTATATATACCGGTATCTCCGGGCTGTAATGATGGAGGATGCCGATATCATCTGTCGCAGCAATATTGCCTTGTTCTACGGCTTTGCGGAAAGCCTCAGCGATGGTCTCCAAATGGAACGCTTGAGGCGTTTGTGCTCTCCAGACCGTTTCACGCGGCGGCATGTCGATCAGGCGGTTATTCTCCGTGATATAAATCGTATCCGTAGAAGGCACTGCGACCGTGACGGCTTCGTGGGTCTCGAGTGCTTGACAAACGTCGGCGATGATGCGCTGGGAGACAAAAGGGCGTGCGGCATCGTGGAATAATAACCCCACCTCAGTCCTCCCCTCAAGGGAGGAAGAGAAGTCAAGGTGCGCCAAGATGGCGTGCCAGGACGACTCCCATCGTTCACAGCCACCGGGGATGATTCGGGTCACTTTCCGCCACGCATTTTTTTTGCATAGTTTTTGTAGCGAATCTATATAGTCGGGGTGCATGACAACAGCTATCTCGTCTATGTACGGCGACGCCTCAAAGGCATCCACAGAGTGCTCCAGTATGGAGCGCCCGTCCGCCATCGGCATAAACTGTTTCGGTGTGGCACCGCCTACGCGGCTCCCTGTGCCGCCTGCTAAGATGACTGCTATGTTATGCATTTTCTTCATTTTCCCAGTTTATCACAAATACGCTGCGCTGCCTGCAACTTGGTCAGGCAACCGTCCACATCGGTCAGGAACAACCTGATTATGCCCATAATAATCCAAATTACGGCGCAAAGGTACAAAAAAAAACGAAGCAAACCAAGTTTTTTCGTAAAAATAGCGATAAATAGCAGTTTTTCTTTGCATATATGCAAAATTTATTGTACCTTTGCGCTCAAATTATAAATTTGCATTATTGTGCGTATAGGAATATTAGGAACGAGTTGGCCATACAGAGGTGGTTTAACCGCCTTTAATGAACGTTTGGCGCGTCAGTTTGCGAAAGAGGGGAACGAAGTGGAGATTTTCACATTCACGATGCAGTATCCGGATTTTCTTTTTCCGGGTAAGACCCAATATTCCGCTCTTCCAAAGCCGGAAGATTTGCATATTACGCGCACCATGAACAGTATCAATCCTTTCACGTGGTTCCGGACGGCGCGTGCGATACAAAAAGCAGGAATCCAACTGCTAATCATCAAGTTCTGGATTCCTCTGATGGCACCATGTCTGGGGACAATCGCCCGTCTATGCCGCCGGAAGGGTATTGAGGTGGTTTCAATTCTGGACAATGTCATTCCGCATGAGCCTCATTTCTGGGACCGCTGGTTCATCCGTTATTTTATCGGCAGTGCAAATCGTTTTGTAGCCATGTCAGCGAGCGTTCAAGAGGACTGCCGCCATTTCTTGCCAGAGTCTGCCAAAGGGCGTGTGTCACTGTCTCCCCACCCGCTCTATGACAATTTCGGCGAACCTGTCAAGAAGAACGAAGCACGAAAAATTTTAGGTCTGCCGGAAGACAAGACGCTGCTGCTTTTCTTCGGTTTCATCCGCGATTACAAGGGATTAGACCTGCTGATGAAAGCCTATGCACAGGTACAAAGGGACAAAGGACAAAGGACAAAGGACTTATTGCTCGTTGTAGCGGGGGAATTTTACAATAACGGCGAACAATACACGGCGCAGGAGCAAGAGTTGGGTCTAAAGGGCAAAATTGTCTGGCACACCGATTTTATTCCGGACGAGCGCGTGCGTTTGTATTTCTCTGCAGCAGATTTAATCGTCCAGCCCTACAAATCCGCGACGCAGAGCGGCGTGACCCAGATTGCCTACCATTTCGAGCGCCCGATGCTGGTGACAAATGTCGGCGGTTTGGCAGAAATTGTGCCAGACGGGAAAGTGGGCTATGTATGTCCGGTGGATGAAGCGGCTATCGCAGAGGCAATCAACCGTTTTGCAGAGATGAGCAGAGAGGAAAGGGACGCACTTTTCATCCCCAATATAAAACGAGAAAAAGAGAAATACGCATGGGACAGAATGACAAAGGTCATTTGCAATTTGTGATATATAAAATATGATAATACGAAGTAAAGTACCATTACGGTTAGGATTAGCAGGCGGCGGAACGGATGTGTCTCCATACTCCGACCTCTACGGCGGAGCCATCCTGAATGCCACCATTTCGCTGTATGCCTATACGACCATTGAGCCGCTTGAGAGCGGCAAGATAGTCTTTTCTTCACCTGACGCAGGCAAAGAGGAGGTGTATGACAGTTGCGAAGAGTTAGACACGGAGGGTTATTTTGTGCTCGCCAAGGGCGTGTACAACCGTGTAGTGAAGGACTTTGCGCACAAGCCGCTTTCCTTCCGTATCACGAGCCATGTAGACTCACCTGCGGGAAGCGGTTTAGGAACATCCAGCACATTGGTAGTCAGCATTTTAGGCGCTTTTGCCGAATGGCTCAAGTTGCCTCTTGGCGAATATGACCTGGCCCGTCTTGCATATGAGATTGAGCGCATCGATTTACGCATGGCAGGTGGCAAACAGGATCAGTATGCAGCAACCTTCGGAGGTTTCAACTACATGCAGTTTCTTCAGGACGACAAGGTGATTGTCAATCCGCTTCGCATCCGGCAGCGCTATCAGGACGAGTTAGCTCATAATCTGCTGCTCTATTACACGGAAACAAGCCATGTCTCCGCCGAGATTATCCAAGGTCAGATTGACAATGTGAAAGCCCAAAACAACAAGTCAATTGAGGCGATGCACCAGCTCAAAGAGCAGGCTATATGGATGAAAGAAAGTCTGCTGAAAGGCGATATAGACGCAATCGGCGAAATTCTCCATTTCGGCTGGGAGCACAAGAAAAAGACCGCATCGGGCATAACCAACCCGCTATTGGACGACATTTATCGCTCCGCATTAGATGCAGGTGCGACAGGAGGCAAAGTAAGCGGTGCCGGCGGAGGAGGCTTTATGTTCTTCTACTGCCCCAACACTAGCCGCTATGCCGTTGAGAAAGCACTCTGCGAGAAATTCTCCGGTCAAGTCAAACGATATGAATTTACACAGGAAGGACTGAAAACATGGACCTTATAAAACTCTCTATTGAAAACAGCATTGCTACCAAACAGCATATTCTAGACAATCCGGCTCTGCTGGATAACATCAGCACAGTAGCCGATGTGATGACAAAAGCACTCCGCGAAGGGAAACGGATTTTATGGTGCGGTAATGGGGGAAGTGCAGCCGATGCGCAACATTTGGCAGCAGAGTTATCCGGACGTTTCTATTACGAGCGCCCCCCTCTCAACTCCGAAGCACTGCATTGCAACACCTCCTACCTGACCGCAGTTGCCAATGATTACGGCTACGACTTTATATACTCGCGCATGATTGACGGCGCGTGCCATGCCGGAGACGTATTGGTCGGCATCTCTACTTCCGGCAATTCAAACAATATTTACAATGCTTTCCGGAAAGCGAAAGAATTAGGCGTCATTACGGTAGCCATGACCGGAGAAAACGGCGGTAAGATGAAAGAATTGGCAGACTTCCTGCTGAATGTGCCGTCAACCGACACGCCGCGCATTCAGGAAAGCCATATCATGATTGGGCATATTATCTGCCAAATAATAGAAGCACAACTCTTCCCGCGTGTATAAAGAAGCAGTCATATTAGCCGGAGGTTTCGGCACACGTCTGAGCCATGTAGTCAGCAATGTCCCCAAACCCATGGCACCGGTCTTCGGCAAGCCGTTTCTCAGTTATGTCATAGACCGCCTTATCAATTCCGGCATACGCCGTATTGTACTTGCAACCGGCTACAAGCATGAGGTGATAGAAAACTGGTTCGGTGCAAACTATAACGGCGCAGAGATTATATATTCGAGAGAAGAGACGCCGCTTCTTACCGGCGGAGCCATAGTACAAGCGGCGCACCTACTGCATTCAGAGGACTTCGTTGTGCTCAATGGCGACACCCTTTTCAATATTGATTTTCAGAAACTATATGATTTTCATTCGGCTCACCATGCACATCTGAGCATCGCCTTACGCCGTGTAGAGGACACCGCCCGGTATGGTTCCGTCAATGCAGTTAACGGACGAATCACAGCATTTCAAGAAAAATCGGAAAGCAAAGGAGCCGGAGACATCAACGGCGGTATCTATGTCATTAACCGCGAGTGGCTGCTGAAACAGAATGTGCCGGTGGCTTTCTCATTTGAGAAAGAACTGATGCAGCCATTAGCCGGCTCGGACGGGTTCTACGGGCTCAGTTTCAGCGATTATTTCATTGATATAGGTATTCCCGATGACTATTGGCGCGCGCAGCGGGAATTCGGGACCTTGTTCTGCCATGACGAATTCCTTTTCTTAGACAGGGACGGTGTTTTAAATAAACATCTGCCGGGGGATTATGTACGTAATTGGGATATGTGGGAGTGGCTTCCTGACGTGTTGCCATCCTTGGCAGAACTTGCAAAACGCTACAAACGCATCTTCATCATCAGCAACCAGCAGGGAGTCGGCAAAGGCCTGATGACCCAATCCGATCTGGACTCCATACACGGACGGATGTTAGCTGATATCGAAAACGCCGGAGGACGTATTGACGGCGTTTATACATGCACAGACTTAGAAAACATGCATAGCCCCGACCGCAAACCGGCTATCGGAATGGCGCTACAGGCACAACGGGACTTCCCTGAGGTGGATTTTAACCGTTCGCTCATGATAGGAGACACCCTGACGGATATGCAGTTTGCTCGAAATGCCAAGATGCGCGCGGTATTCATATCAAAAAACAATCCCATACCTGAACAGGTACGGGATATTACAGACTTGGCGTTCAGCAACCTTTCTCAGTATTGCTCAAGACAGCAAGATAATTCTTAATTCTCAAAGGCGTTCCAGCCTTGGGCTTTGAGGGCGAGTTCTTCTCCGTTACGGCCGATGAGATTGAGACCATATTCGGGTTTGGTGATATGCCCGATGATATAGAGGTCGTCGATCGGAATCAGTTTCTCATAATCGTCCAGCGAGCATGTAAACAGCAATTCATAGTCTTCACCGCCGTTTAGTGCGCAAGTGACGATATTGAGGTTCATCTCTTCCGCCAACGCAGCCGCCTGATAATCAATCGGCAACTTGTCTTCATAGATACAGCATCCCACTCCGCTCTGCGAGCAGATATGCATGAGTTCGGACGAAAGGCCGTCCGATATATCCATCATCGCTGTAGGTTTGACGCCCGCTTTGCGCAACGCCTCAATCATATCGCGCCGTGCCTCGGGTTTGAGTTGCCGCTCAAGCAGGTACTCGCGTCCTTCGAAAGCCGGCAGCACGTCCGCTTGTGTTGTAGGCGTATTCGGCACACTCTGCATATCCAGCACACGGCGTTCGCGCTCAAGCAACTGCAACCCCATATACGCCGTACCGAGATTGCCGGAGACGCATATCAGGTCATTTATTTTGGCTCCGTTGCGATAGACGATATCTTTCGCAGCCGCAATTCCGAGACATGTGATGGAGATAGTGAGGCCGGTCATGGACGCGCATGTGTCGCCGCCTACGAGGTCCACGTTGTATCGCTCGCAGGCAAGGCGGATACCGGCGTACAGTTCTTCTATATCCTCCACAGAGAAACGACGGCTAATCCCCAGCGAGACAGTAATCTGCGTCGGGGTACCGTTCATCGCGTAGATATCCGAGAAATTGACCACCGCCGCCTTATACCCGAGGTGTTTGAGAGGTACATATTCGAGATTGAAATGAATGCCTTCCAGCAGCATATCCGTCGTCATCAGCACTTTCTTTGCACCGAAATCCATGACGGCGCAGTCGTCTCCGACGCCCTTACGGGTAGAGGGTTGAACAGGTTTGAGATCTTTGGTGAGTTGTTTGATAAGTCCGAACTCGCCAAGGGAAGCTATTTCAGTTTTTTGCATAATCCAACAATTTCAGCGTGCAAAGGTACAAAGATTAATTGAAAATTAAAAATTAAAAATTAAAAATTCACAAAAAAGACTCTCTTTTTCACAAATAATGCATACGCGCTTGCGTATATGAAAAAAAAATAGTACTTTTGTAGCCGAAATTGGGCAAAAGGGCAGTTGTTCGCCCCGCGCCGTAAACATTTGTAGGTTTATAAAATAACAGTATGATTAAAATTACCTTTCCGGATGGAAGCATCCGAGAGTATGAAAACGGCGTGACGCCGTTGCAAATCGCTGAGAGTATCAGCAGTCGTTTGGCGCAAGACATTCTTTGCGCAAGTATCAATGATCAGATCGTAGAACTCAATTACCCTATCGAGTCTGATGCATCAATCAAGTTGCATAAATGGGAGGACGCGGAGGCAAAGCACGCTTTCTGGCATACCTCTTCGCACCTTATGGCAGAAGCATTGCAGGAATTGTATCCGGGCATCCAGTTCGGTATCGGTCCTGCTATTGAGAATGGGTTCTATTACGACGTCATGCCTCCCGAGGGCGTTGTTATCAAAGACACTGACTTCCCTGCTATCGAGGCAAAGATGCTGGAACTCCGCGCCAAGAAAGAGCAACTTGTCAAGACATCGGTTTCCAAAGCCGACGCGCTCAAAGCCTTCGGCGACAAAGGGCAGACGTATAAATGCGAACTCATCTCCGAGTTGGAAGACGGGCATATCACCACTTATACACAAGGCAATTTCACAGACCTTTGTAAGGGTCCGCACTTGCTGAGCACAGAGCCGATCAAGGCAGTCAAGGTGCTGAGCTGCTCTGCTGCCTACTGGCGCGGCGATGAGAAACGTCCGATGATGACCCGTATATACGGTATCTCGTTCCCGAAAAAAGCCCTGCTTGACGAATACCTCGCCCTGCTTGAGGAAGCCAAGAAACGTGACCACCGCAAGATCGGCAAGGAACTGGAGTTGTTCATGTTCAGCGACATGGTAGGCAAAGGTCTGCCTATCTGGCTGCCGAAAGGGACCGCTCTCCGTCTGCGCCTGGAGGACTTCTTGAAGAAAATCCAAAAACGTTATGGTTACCAACAGGTCATCACGCCGCATATCGGTTCCAAACAGTTGTATATGACTTCGGGTCACTGGGATCACTATGGCAAGGACTCGTTCCAACCGATCACTACGCCGGAAGAAGGCGAGGTATATCTGCTCAAGCCGATGAACTGCCCTCACCACTGCGCAATTTACAAAAACAGCCCGCGTAGTTACAAAGACCTGCCTTTCCGTTGCGCTGAGTTCGGTACCGTTTACCGTTACGAGCAATCGGGTGAGTTGCACGGTCTAACGCGCGTGCGTTCATTCACACAGGACGACGCCCATATCTTCTGCCGCCCCGACCAGGTAAAGCAAGAGTTCATCCGCGTGATGGAGATTATCAATATCATTTTCAAGGCACTCAATTTTGACAACTACGAAGCACAGATTTCCCTCCGAGACCCGAACAACCACGAGAAATACGTTGGTTCGGACGAGATCTGGGAGCACGCAGAGAACGCTATCCGCGAGGCATGCAAGGAGATGAACCTGCCGGCAACGGAGGTGGAAGGCGAGGCTGCTTTCTACGGTCCGAAGTTGGACTTCATGGTCAAGGATGCTCTCGGTCGTCGTTGGCAACTCGGTACCATCCAAGTGGATTACAACCTGCCGGAGCGCTTTGAGTTGGAATATACGGGCGAGGATAACCAGAAACACCGTCCGGTAATGATCCACCGTGCGCCGTTCGGCTCGATGGAACGCTTCGTAGCCGTGCTGATTGAGCATACGGCAGGCAAGTTCCCGTTGTGGCTCACGCCGGACCAGGCTGTAGTCCTGCCTATCTCCGAGAAGAGCAACGAGTACGCATGGAAAGTGAAAGAGATTCTTGAGCAACAGGATGTACGTGTCATCGTAGATGACCGTAATGAGAAACTCGGCCGCAAGATTCGCGACAACGAGCTCAAGCGTATTCCGTACATGCTGATTGTAGGCGAGAAAGAAGCCGAGCAAGGACTTGTCTCCGTCCGTCAGCAAGGCGCCGAGGAGAAAGGCCAGATGACTATTCAGGAGTTCGCAGATTTCATCAACGACACAGTTAAAAAGCAAATGAGCGCCTACTAAGCGCTCATTTGCCCCATCGAAAACACACTTCCTTTCCATGATAGACAATAAACTCGTCATTGACAAGAAGAACGATTCGCACTATCTGATTAAACTGTTTATTGATTATACGCAGGATTTGTCGGATACGGACGAGGATTTCGACCGCTCTGTCTATAGTTCCAAAAGCGACAAGGAGATACTTTCGCAGCTGGCATCAGCGGAATTCGACGGAGAATTAAAAAGTTCCTCCGCTGATGCTGTCGGTCCGGATAACGAGCTCATCTACTCCACCGAATTGACCTATGGTTTTCCAAAAGAAAACAAAAAGACTTGTCTCTATAATCCGCAGGGAAAAGGGAAAATAGTGAAATGGCCTATCCTTCTGAGCGCGGAAAAAGGAGAAGCCGTATGGGATGTGGAGTTATTTGTCTATTATCGTGACCCGGTGGGGAACATCCATAAACTTCACCCCACCCCGTCCTCTGTCTCCGTATTCCTCCCCCGTGTTATTGACGAGTATGGAAGGCTCGATGTCAGCATATCTTATGAGGACGGGAGGGTAATGCCTTGCGGGCGGTATTACGCCGTTCTCCGGCTCCGCAAAGAGGATGGTTCTTTTATAAGCCAACCGGTGATGAATATTATCAATATTGTACCGGCAAAAACCTCTCTTGAAAATATATCCTCTGATCTGGTGGGGCTGGATGAGGTGTATCTCCAGATGAAAGCGCTTGCAAAACAGAAGATATTCAACGAGAACCGTCAGGCGATGAATCTGGCGCCGATGCCTATCAATCTGAATGCCGCCGTCATTGGCGAGAAGGGAACCGGCAAGACCTCTTTTGCGCACGTTCTGTATGATTTTTACGTACAGAACGGCTTTATCACCAACGGTGATTTGCATATCGTCGATGCCGCCAAATGGGGAGGACACATGCCTGATGAGACAGGCAACATGAGTTATGATTTTTCCTCCGCGAAAAACGGGATGCTGTATATAGAGAATGCCGGAGCAATGATAGCAGCATCTGACATGCGCGGAAACAAAGAAGCCATTGTTCAGACATTGGTGCATAATATGCGCACAGGGGAAGACCAGGTGTCTGTTGTTCTGGCGGATACACCCGAGAAAATATCACAACTGCTGGTTACTGCCGGCTTAGGCTCGCTGATTGGGCAGATTTACCACCTTCCCACGCTGAATATGCAGCAGATAATGGAGGTGGCGGAACGTGAATGTAAGGCGCGCGGTTTTGTGCTTACGCCAGAGGCGAGAAACGCGATGGAGATGGCACTCTCCGTCCAACCGGACGCCTCCACCAACGATGTCATCCGGCTCATTGACACCACGATTGCCAACATGTCAGTACGCGTAGTCAACAGCGCGCAGGATACGCTATTCCAGGACCCCGTCATACTAAGCGAAATCAAAGCGGAAGATGTCCCGCAGATACAAATCGGGCATTATGACCAATCCGTTAGCAAACTCAACAAGTTGGTAGGGCTCAAGAACCTGAAATACAGCATCGAATCGCATCTTAATCTGGTTCGTTTCGCGCAACTGCGAAGCCGCAGCGGTTTGCAGGCTGCCATGCCTCCGATGCATATGATTTTCACCGGCAATCCGGGAACAGGAAAAACAACTGTTGCCAATCTGCTCGGGGAGATTTACGCCTCATTAGGCATATTGAAAACCGGCAAGGTGATTATGGCGGACCGCAAAAAACTGGTGGGACAATATATCGGAGATACCGAGGAGAACACCAAACGGATTTTGCAGCAGGCGCATGGTAATATCCTATTTATTGATGAGGCATACACGCTTGTCGGAGCCCCGGATGACAAAAAGGATTTCGGGCCCAAAGTGCTGGACTGCCTGTTGGAAGAACTGAGTAAGGAGAATACCGACATGATTATTATCATGGCGGGGTATCCCGATGAGATGGAGACCATGCTCCAAGCCAACAAGGGTCTGCGGTCGCGTTTCCCATATACCTTCCATTTCGAGGACTATTCGGAGGACGAACTGATAGAGATTGCCGTCCGTACGGCGCAACAGAGCGGATACGCTTTCTCCGAGCAGGCACTGATACGGTTGAGGGCGCTCATCCGCAAGGAGATGAAACGCACCGCCGGACGCGAGCAGAAGCATTTCGGCAACGCCCGTTTCATCACCCGTCTTATCTCCGCGCAAATCATCCCTAACATGAGCCGGCGCGTTCTCTCTTCCGGCAGTCAGGAAGCCTCCGCACAATTCCTGTCGTGTATCGAGGCTGTGGATATTCCATCCTCCGCCACCAGCGACGGTTATGCGATTGACGAGACGCTCGTGGCGCATGCCTTGAAGCAGTTGGACGGACTGATTGGTTTGGACGACGTCAAACAGACCTTGCATAACCTTGTTTCTCTTGCCCGCTCAAGGCAGCAGAACGGCGAGGACCTGATGGAGACTATACCGCTGCAATGGACTTTTACCGGCAGTACCGGTACAGGCAAAAGCTCCGTAGCGCATGTGTTGGCGCAACTGCTCCATGCATTCCATATCATCAGTTCCGACCGCATGACGCAACTGCGTCTTCCGGTTCCGCAAGGAGGGTCATGGGTTTCCTACGAGCTGGATAGCATTATGCGCAACGCGATGAAACAATCCGGTCAGGGACTGCTCTTCATCGACCTTGACGATGTGGCCAACAGCCATATGGATATCCAGTGGCTGCGTTGCAAGCTGACCTCACTCACGGCGGAGATGCCCGGTTCATACGCTTTCGTCATTGCGGTTGAAGACAAGAAGTCCGCACGCCAGCCGATAGACATGCCTATCAGCACATCGGTCATCCATTTCCCCGATTATACAGAGCAGGAACTGATGAGCATTCTCAAAGAGCAACTCGGCGCACAGGATTACCGACTGAGCGCCGAAGCGGAAACGGAACTGACGACGCATATCCGGTCGCTGTGCGACAACCGCGATTGCGGCTTTGCCAACGCCAGAACGATACAGCATATATGCACCGCCGTCACCAGCGTTGCCGAACTGAGAATAACACAGCATCATACGCCTGACACTCCGAAACAGATAACCAAAGCGGATGTACAATCATTCCGCTGGAATCCGATACAAACCAACAGAGTCGGTTTCGGCTCATAACGTGCATAAAGCCCCTACCGTATGGAACGCAGAAAAATACGCATTCTCTTTGTCTGCCATGGCAACATATGCCGTTCGCCGATGGCGGAATATATATTCAAACATCTCAGCCGCGAGGCGGGAGTGGAAGACCGCTTTGAGGTGGCTTCTGCCGGCGTTTCCGATGAAGAAGAAGGCAATGACATCTACCCGCCTGCGAGGTTCAAACTCAAAGAACACCATATCCCGTACGGCAAGCATACCGCCCATCAACTGACACGCGAGGAATATAAATACTACGACCATGTCATCTGCGCCGATTACGACAATCTGACCTATCTTCCCTCCATCGCGCACATCAATTATGACGACATAATGGACTTTTACGCCCCTGACGACAAACCGTCGCTCATGATGCAGTGGGCAGGCGAACAACGCGATGTTGCCGACCCATGGTACACACGCAATTTTGAAGAAGCGTATCAGGATATCTACACCGCCTGCAAAGCGATACTTGATTCTTATATCAAACATTTTGAATATGAATGAATTAAAACAAGGCACGGAGATTGGAGACTATGTTGTTCTCTACCCGATAACCAATAAAGAATATACGCAGACATACTGCGTTGCGGACAAGAACAACTGGGGATTGATTAAAAAGGAAGAAGGATATATCGTGCTGGTTGTTTGCTATGTGTTCAACTGTTTGCGCAAGGTTTCCTTATTCCAATGGATTCGAGATACTAACAGATGTATCTGCGGCCGCTTCGGAAAAAACGCCGAGAAGTCCTTCTTCGGAGGACATCATTTCCCGGAGTTGTGGGTGGTTTGCAATATGCTTTGCGGAATTATCATGTATATTCTACTATTGTATGTCCCAGTTCCGCGTGTAATTGGGTGGATATTCGTCGTCCTCGCCATCTTACGGGCATTCGAGATAATGGTTTATCATGTGAATGTGCTTCTGTTCGACCCGCTTACCGCCCATAGCAAAGGACAAGAATATGCCATCAAATCACCTACGCGCATGCTCGTTTTGTTGCTTTGCAACATGTTCGAGTACGTGCTGTGTTTCAGTATCGTGTATCTGTTCTGCGTAGAGGGTATGAATACCTCCTTTTGGCAGTCGTTTACGATGAGTATCTCTGCGTTCCTGAATATAGATGCGCCCAGCGCGACTCAAAACCTGCTGTCCAACACATGGGTCGCTGTTGCACGCATAGAATCCATCCTTGGCGTATTCATGAACCTCATCTGTATCGCGCGGTTCATCAATGCGCTGCCCGGGGTTGATACAATGAATTCGAAGAAAGCATAAAGCATGAGAGAGGAGAACTCATTTAACTATGGATTAACCGACAGCAGAATAAATGAGAATTATATAATTTAATTATTATTATCAGTATGAATGATTTATTACGCCGCACACATAAAAAAGAATATATCAATATTTTAAAAGCGCGGGATTTCTACTTTGATCGCTCTCGACAGTGGAGTTATGTATCCTTGTTCTTGACGATATTCCCTCCTGTCATGCTGGCTATTTCATACTTGCCATTTTTACCCCATTATGCCATAATAAATGATGCACGTGATATTATAATTGGCGTGTTGAGTATTATTTCTTTTTTAATTATTCATTTTGTTGCAAAACGCGAGATTGATGATAATTTAGAAATATCTAATGCTCTGCGAGAAAAATATGATTGCCTAGTGCTTCGTATTCCTGAAAATCTGTTTGCATACTCAATAAAAGACATAACGCCCTATTTATCAAAAGCAGAGTTTATTAAGGATTACTATAAATATGAAGTGTGGTATGAAGAAATATTTGGAGATAATGATGCCAAAAACGCAATATGTGCGCAACTTGATAATATTTTATACACTTATCATGTTTACCGTGAATATAAAAAATATATATATGGCGGTTTGATAGTAATATTAATTGTATCGCTTCTTTCTCTCAATTTCGGAATTACGGTTTTCGTATTGGTGCTATTATCGCTTTTTAACGCTGTGCAATATTATATTGAGAGCCTTACCACTACTAATGCCCTAATTAAACGAAATAGCCAAATAGTGCAAATTGTTCGGGCGAATAAAGAGAAGTTACTCTCTGAACTGGATAAGAATAATATGGATTTCATTCGAATGTTACAGGATGTTGTAATTGCTAATAGAGACCAAAGTCTATTTATTCCTAAACATATCAGAGATGAATATTTAAAGGAAAATAGTATGTTTTATAGAGATCTGAATGAATTTAAGGCTATTTTCCAGGCCAACACAAATGTTACCATCCCTGCATCAGCAAGCGATTTGGACATATATAGTTTGGATGAAAAAGAATTGATAACTATTCAGGATGTACATGACAGACTTTATGAGATGATGAAACGTGTCTCTTCTATTTTTGAAAAGCATGATATAAAATATACATTAGATGGAGGAAGTTTAATTGGAGCGATGCGTAATAATGGATTCATTTTCTGGGATGATGACATCGACATTGCAATTCCGACATGTGATGGGATGTTAGAACGAGCAAAACAAGTACTTCGTGAAGAAGTTGGAGATCAATTTGATATCCAAGATTACATATCAGACCCATATTATTCCCCGAGATTATCTAATTTCAGAATTCGAGATAGACGTAGTTTTATTAGTGAAAAAGATAGCCAATTATACAGAAAATATACTTCTCGGGGATTGTTCATAGATGTGTACGCATACTCGCCTATCTTATGTAACAAATGTATAGATTCCATTTTTAGAATGGTTTTTATTCATCCGCTCCATATATTATTACGCAACTACGAAAACCGCTATCCAATAGTATGTGCTAAGAATCCCAAAAGAGAAAAACTCTATTTGGCTCGATTTGTACGAATAAAAGAAGTGTACATATTATTAACAGAATGGTATGAGAAACATGCTACGAATGACGAATACTACGCTTATATGCCTAATTATATAGAAAACATCTGTCATCCCGGACCATATATAGCACGCGAAGATTTATATGGAAATCAAAAAAGACACAAATTTGAGGGGTTGCATTTACCTATCCCTAGCAATGCAGACTCTGTATTAACGGCTTTTTACAAAGATTGGAAAAGCTCACCGTATAAAACGATAGATGAACTAAAGAAAGAGGATGAAAGGCAATGGTTTAGCAAAAACGTATTTAAAGTAAGCGTTATGAAACATATCGACCACGCTACTTTATTAAATCCTAAGTCCTAACCTCTTCCCTTTGAATCATCAATATTCTTTGGATACCCACACATTTTTGCAGGGATTTTTGTCTACAAGGGAAGGACATTGGTAACAAATAATTTTGAATAAAAATCACCCAATGAGGGGAATTGGGGGCAAAAAATGTGAATTATTTTTGTCCATATCAATTATTTTTTGTACTTTTGCAGACGAAAGTAAACATTGACAAATGAAGCCTATCTTTAGATATATTCTCGTTATAACTGCATTGATATGCGTGCAGGGGGCTTTTGCAAAGAACAAAGCTCCCAAAACTATACTCATCAATAGTATCTATTATCAGCTCAATGAGGAAAAGAAAACGGCAACCGCTGTTGCGGCACCTCCTGACAAGAAGGGGAAAATAACCTATCCCGAGCATGTAATCTTTCCTGACACCATAACCTACAAAAAGCAAAAGTATGTGTTTCGCACAATTGATACCGACGCGTTTTTTGTAAATCAGGATATTAAACGCATTACTGTTCCGAATACCCTAACCTATGTGGATTGTTATACACTTTCGCTTTGTACCAAACTGGAATGGCCGGTATATAATGACAAGGAATTTATATATTTGCCCTCTGAATATACAAAATCTCATTCTGATTACGCTATCCCGGAAGGCATAGAGACTATTAAATCATGGGCTATTTGTAATCTGTACGACGATTTTTCTTTAACCATGCCCAATTCTGTTACAACTATAGAGCCTTTCGCAATTAATGACTGTTGGTATCCTCTTTCTGTTTCTATTTCCACGAATGTAACTGTAATTAGTACCGGCGCTTTTTGGAGGTGTGCTCTCAAATCAATAACCATCCCGAATAATATTAAAATTATTGAAAGCGGAGCTTTTGCGGATTGCCAACTGGAAAAGATTACTTTGGGAACAGGGATAGAGGTAATAGCAGCTAATGCTTTTCACGATAATTATAAAAGATATGAAGGGGGGCCGCCAATGGAAAAATTGGACAAAAACGGACAGAGACAATATACTATCCGTGAGATTACTATTTATCGCGAAACACCCCCTGAAGTAGAAGGGCATTTTGAATTGGTACCTAATCAGAAGGAAATAATCCTTTATGTGCCTTTTTACAGCGTTGACAAGTACACAAACCACCCTGAGTGGGGCAAGTTTGACGTCCGTCCTATTCCTCCCGTAAATGATATCATGTTAACCTACATGCGCTAATTTAAGTAATATCTTTATATAAAAGTTGCGCCCGACACAAATTTAGGGCATTTATCATGAGAAAACTTTTTACTCTCTTGTTTGCGGTTTTAGCAAGCGTAGGAACGTTGTTTGCTTGGGATTATGAGCGAGTTCAAATCGGCGATTTGTATTACAACCTTGATGTCGCCAATCAAACGGCAGAGGTAACCTCGCAGAATAGTGATTCTCCATTCTGGTCAACCAATATCACTACCGCCGATATTCCCTCTTCTGTAACTTATAATGCAGTTACCTACAGTATCACAAGCATTGGAGACCGTGCTTTCTCTAATTGCAGCGGTTTGACCTCTATTACCTGCGAGGCGACTACACCGCCAGCATGTGGAGAATATGTCTTTTTGGAAGTTAATAAAACCATCCCTCTCTACGTGCCTGCAGAGAGTGTGGAACTTTACAAAGTGGCTGATGTATGGAAAGAATTTACGAATATTCAGGCGATTACAAAAACTACAAATGCAGCCGAATTATGGCCACTTATCATGGACAACCAAACCTACAGCAATTTAGAGCAGTACATTGTAAGCGATTTGCGTCCTGATGAGGTCGAAAATCATTTTGAGATTTTCCCACATGATGATGGCAAGGGGACTTATACAGCCGATTATACATCCGGATTAAATTCATGTGGCAATAATGACGGATATTTTGCGCTTAGTGTAGAATCGTTCGGATGGGCGGGGTGCGGATTTCGCATGGAAAAACAAACTTCTATATCTGCTCTGCAATCTCTAAAGGAGGCGATCGTAACAAATCCTGACAACTATTATTTGCATCTTTCTATCAAATCCACAGATTCCTATAGTCATTGTTTTTATATAATGGGCAATGAGGCTACCAAGTTCGTGCTTGGCAACAAATCTGTATATGATGGCCCTGTTTATAGCGATTTCGAACGCGACGGGAAGTGGCATGAATTCTATATTCCGCTTGCGCAGTATGCTTCTGCTCTTGATACGACAGATTTTTCAGCTGGGGGATACGCATTTATCGCATTTACCGAAGGTGTTTCCGGTGCTAAATTACATCTGGATGCTGTTTTTTTCTGCGATGCTGAGTTTAAAGATGGAAAATTCTTATTACCTTCATCAGGCAAATGCGGCGATAATCTGGCGTGGAAATTTGACCAACAAACGGGAACTCTGACAATCAGCGGTTCAGGCGCGATGTATGACTATTCTTATCAAAATAAAGCACCATGGCAAGACTATAAAGAAGCTATCCGTTCAATCGTGTTGCCGAATGGACTTACTACGATAGGCGCATGGACATTCAACGAATGTAGTAATCTTTCTCAAATATCTATACCGCAAAATGTCACAAGCATTGGAAATTCTGCATTTTATGGATGCGGCAGATTGAGTTCATTCACATTACCTGAGAGTGTTACTTATGTTGGCTGGTGGGCATTTACAGATGATACTTTACTCACTGAGCCGATCTATAATTCGCATGTATTTGCTTATATGCCCAAAGGATATACCGGCGAGTATAACATTCCCGAAGGGATAGAAATGATTGCCGGGCACGCATTCTTTGATAGCAAAAACCTCACGGCTGTTACTATCCCCTCAAGTGTCAAATATATATACAATGCAGCCTTTACCGGATGTTGTAATTTGCAGACAATAACTTGCAAGGCAACTACCCCTCCTGCTCTGGAAGAAGCCGTTTTCTGTGACACGGGAGCAACATTGTATGTTCCGGCTAGCAGCGTCAATGACTATAAGGCTTCTACTGACCAATGGAAAGACTTTACGAATATTCAGGCGATAGGCAGCAATCCTGAAGATACCACATCAGGTAAGTGCGGTGACAACTTGGCGTGGACATTTGACCAACAAACGGGAACTCTGACAATCAGCGGTTCAGGCGCGATGTATGACTTTACGGAGGATAATATGCCATGGGCAAATCACATCGCAGCCATAACATCTATTGAGTTGCCGGACGGACTGACTACTTTTGGCGCCAATGCGTTCCGTAACTGCGCCGGCGTACAGGCCATCCAAATACCAACGTCACTAACCGCCAGTGGCAATGATGCATTCTATGGCTGTACAGGCATCAAAGAGGTACACGTGTATAATCTCAAGGGATGGTGCAATGTGCAGTTTGGTAATGCCTATAGCAATCCGCTGTTCTATGGCCAGTTGCATATGTTAGATGAAACGACACCGACTACCACCTTGCGTATTACCTCGGATATTACAGACCTCGGCCACGCGTTTGACAACTACACATTCGAGGCCATCGAGATAGAGGACATCGCTTCGTTCTGCACAATGACCTCTACTGTCCGTGCACATACGATTTACCTGAACGGCAAATTAGTGGAGCACTTGGTTATCCCTGAAGGCGTTACATTGATCCGTGCGCACGCTTTTGCGGAAGCTACGTGTCTCAAATCGGTCACTTTACCGACCACAATGACACAGATTGGGGTAAATACTTTCGGAGGATGCAGCAACATTGAGTATCTTACTATCAAGGCCGCTCAACCGCCCGTAATAGACTCTACCACATTCGATGGAGTGAACCACGCTATTCCGGTAAACATTGCGTGCAGCAGTCTGGATAGGTATATCAGTGCCGAGCATTGGAGCAAGTTCACCAATTTTGTCGTTCCTTCCTACAATATAGTGAAAAACGACAGTATTTATGAGAATACTGCATATTCATGGCGCGGACGGGAAATCAAAACGGATAGTTGCGGTATATTCCGTTACGCAGATTCGCTGAGGACTGTTGATGGCTGTGACAGTATCATTGCGCTCGTTCTTACTATCAATCCGATTCCGGCATATACTGTTACCGTCACTGCTGACGACGAACAGGCAGGAACGGTAGCCGGAGGCGGTATCTTCAAGATGGATTCCGTAGTCACGCTTACTGCTACAGCTAATGACGGATACGTGTTTGCCAAATGGAGCGACGGTTCTACGGATAACCCGTATATCTTTACTGCTAAAGAAGATGTAGAGCTCGTTGCTTACTTTCTCAAGGATCAGGCAGAAGAAGCCGAAGTGACGGAGCCGCAGGTTATGCCGACAGACAGCAACGTGGTTATCACATGGCCTGTTATCGAAGATGCCGTTGTTTACACGATAGAAATAAAGAAAGATGGCGAACTCATCTGCACACTGCTGTTCAATGAAATGGGTCAATTGATTAAAATTGTCTTTGCCGCCCCTGCACGTCAAGGAGAAAACAAGAGAATGCCTGCTGCCACAAGGACTGCTAACGGATGGCAATATACGATTAGCGGTCTTGACCCGAATACGGAATATACGTATATCGTCAAGGCACAGAAAGCGGACGAAACAGTCATTTATGAGAAGTCCATTGATTTTGTTACCGACAATGCCGAAGCCATCGGTAATGTACAAAGGGACGATGTACAATGTACAAAGGTGCTCCGCGACGGACAACTCTATATAATTCGCGGAGATAAGACTTACACCGTAACGGGGCAAGAAGTCAAATAATGTACAAAGGTACAATGTACAAGGGGGACTCGGCATGTATCGGGACAGAGCATCCTAGAGGGACGTGAGTGATGGGTGACGGGTGACGGGGTGACACCCTTTTCCTAAAACTATACACACCCACGCGCGTGTGTGAGAATTATAAACGAGGGCGTCACCCTGTCACCCCGTCACCCTAAGCAGCCGGATGACATCCGGCACAATGGACGAAATGAAAGCCGGCATTCAATGCCGGGGGAACGGACATACGAAAAAAGGACGGGACGCAGATGTCCGTAATGCGAACGAGATGCGAACGGTATTGACGGCTAAACGGAGCGGCGCAAGCGCCTGTAGAAAAAGGAGATATTCGCTGGATCTTTAAGCTGCTGATTTACAAACCTAACCGGCGGAACTCGGCGAGGACAATCGCTGTGGCAATAGAGACGTTGAGACTCTCCGAAGTCTCGGCGTCTTTTGGATATGAAGGGATACGGATAGGATGCGTGACAAACTTGCGGACCTCAGGAGAGATGCCGTTGCCCTCGTTGCCCATGATGATAACTGCAGGACCGTTTGCACTGAAAGACCGCTCTGCTGTTAGACCGCTATGCTGCAGGACCGCTTCGCTGTCAGGCCGTCCTGCGGACTGTAGGACTTCATACATGTCTTTACCATCCAGAAGCGTGCCGTAAATCTTAATTTGTGATTGGTGATTGGTGATTTGTGATTGTAACCATGCGGGCAGGTTGACATAATGCACCCGTACTCTTGCCAAAGCGCCCATTGTGGCTTGAACAACTTTCGGATTATAGCAATCAGCCGTATCTTGGGAACAGACTATATCATGTACGCCGAACCAGTCACAGGTGCGGATAATCGTACCTAAATTGCCGGGGTCCTGAATGCCGTCCAACGCGAGCACAAGCCCGCTATCGGTGATTGGTGATTGGTGATTGGTGATTGGTTTCTTGAAAACACCGATTACGCCTTGAGGCGTACGCAGACCGGACATCTGAGATATCTCAATGGCAGACGCCGTGAGATGACCGGCTTCGCCTGTAAGACCGATACGCTGTAAGACCGTTGGCACTATAAGACCGTCTTCGACTATAAGATAGACCAACTCAAAGGCTTTTGCCAGTTCGGAGACACATTTCTCTCCTTCGGCAACAAAAAGCCCCAATTCGTCACGGTACTTTTTCTGCTGCAAACTTTTAATAAGTTTGACCTGCGCTTTACTGATTTTTTCCATAATCCCACTGATTTCCGGCACAAAAGTAGTAAAAAATTTGCACATATGCAAAAAAAAGTGTAATTTTGCACGCTAATTATGTTGGGTAAACTGCGCACATACGGGAAGATGAGGAGTCAGGAATCAGGAATCAGGACAAAAATGCCCCGGCTGGCAGTGGCATGTTTCTGCTCCCTACTCTTTATTCTCTGCTCTTGCAACACGACCAAGTTCGTGCCACAGGACCAGTGTATGCTCAACAAAGCTCGTATCAAATGCGTTGACGACAAGAAAGTGCCGACCAACGAACTGCGCACCTATCTCCGCCAACGGCAGAACACCGAGATATTGGGATTCTGGAAGCTTCAGCTGCATATCTACAACACTGCGCCCGTAGACACCACCACCCAATCCAACAAGAGACTCGCCCGCAATGCCCACAAGATGGGCGAAGCGCCGGTTATCTACGACGACGAACTGACAGGAATAAGCATGCAGCAGCTGAGACTGCAAATGAACAACATGGGCTATTTCAACGCCGAAGTAGACACCCATAAGGTTGTCCAGAAACGCAAAGTCGATTTGAGCTACCTCATCACCGCCCACCAGCCCTACATGATCCGGCACTACGAGGTGGATATCCCCGATTCCGCGATATATGAGATAGCCACCAACGACCGCTGCAAAATCAAAGAAGGCATGCAGTTCTCCGCCGCCACGCTGGACGAGGAGCGGCAACGTATAGCCACCTCCCTGCGCAACAGAGGGTATTTCTACTTCGAGAAATCCATGTTGGAGTTCACAGCGGACAGTGCTCTTGACAGCCATGAGGTTGACATACGGATACACATGGCGCCCTATGTGGAGCACATGGATGAAGAAACGCTCAGGCGTATGCACACACAATACACCATCCGGCAGGTCCATTACCAGATTGATTACGACCCTAACCACCTACCCGACAGCGTTGATCTGCATCAGGCGACCGACAAGTACGGCAATGTCTATAGCTGGACGGGCAACCGTTTTCTGCGTAACAACGCGCTGCGCCAGTCGAGCCGTCTGCATCCCGACCAGCGTTACGCCGAATGGCGTGTTGAGCGCACCTACGCGCGTATGAACGCACTGCCGCCAGTCAAATACGTCGATATAGCATTCAACACCGTCGGCGATTCACTGCTCGACTGCTACATCACCGTCTCGCGGGGCAAGCTCAACTCGATAGCCGCAGAAGTGGAGGGTACGTACAGTGCCGGCGACTGGGGTATCGCCGCAGGACTGACCTACAGCAACAAGAATATCTTCAAGGGCGCGGAAGTACTGACTATCGGCGGTCGGGCATCATACGAATGGCGCGCCAACGGCGGACGCGCTATCGAAGCCAAAGCCGAAGCGGGACTGCTCTTCCCGTCCAATGTGCGCATCAATGCTGCATACAACTACCAGCAACGGCCTGACGAATACAGCCGCACCATCGTCAACGCAGGTCTGGGATATATCATTCCACGTCGTCCCAACACGCGATGGACTCACCAGTTCAACCTCGTTGATATCAATTACATTTACGTCCCATGGATGAATAAACTATTCTACGAGGAGTTCCTTTCCAAATCATCGGTTCTGAAGGCGAGTTATGAGGATCATTTTATCCTTGACTGGAGCTACCAGGGTTCTTACACCTCATTCAACCAGCGCTATCCGAACCGCTCTTACATGCAGTTCGCCGTACGTGTAGAGACCGCGGGAAACGTACTGTACGGGCTGAGCCGGATAGCTAATTTCCAGCAGGACAAGAACGGCAGTTATATGCTTTGGAAGATTCCTTTTGCGCAGTACGCGAAAGGCGACATCAATTTCACCTACCACGGTATCATCACACCGAAGCACCATCTGGTAGGGCATATCGGTATCGGTGTGGCTGTCCCTTATCTCAACGCTTCGGTACTGCCTTTCGAGAAACGCTATTTCGGCGGCGGTGCGAACAGTATCCGCGGATGGCAGGCACGCACGTTGGGTCCCGGAACGTTCCGCGGCAACGGTAATACACGCGTCTATGACCTGCAATGCGGAGACATCAAACTGGACATGAACATTGAATACCGTTTCAAAGTGCTGAAGTTCTTGGAGCTGGCTGCATTCCTTGACGCAGGAAACATATGGACTATCCGCGAATATGAGTTGCAGCCGGGCGGCGTGTTCGGCAAAGATTTTTACAAGCAGATAGCATGGAGTTACGGCGCCGGCATCCGTTTTGACCTGTCGATACTTATCTTCCGTGTGGATTTCGGCGTCAAGCTGCACGACCCGAGCCGTATAGCCGAAGGCAAACAATGGCGCACCGCCCCGAACGGGCTTAAATGGAAAGACGACATGACGCTGCATTTTGCCATAGGGTATCCGTTTTAAGTCGAAAGTCGAAAGTAGAAAGTCGAAAGAAGAAAGTCGAAAGTCGAAAGTCGAAAGTAGAGAGAGGAAAGTTGAGATGCTGAAGGAGTGCATGATACGGGGTCTGGTGGAAGCCGGATGTGACGAGGCGGGCAGAGGTCCGTTGGCGGGCAGTGTCTTTGCCGCAGCGGTCGTTTTAGACCCCGAACGCGTGCGCCGTGTGCCGGAGTTCGAATGGCTCAACGACTCCAAGCAGCTGACCGACAAACAGCGTTATGCCTTGCGCCCGGTCATTGAACGCGAAGCGGTTGCATGGGCGGTAGTGGACGTGTCGCCGCAGGAAATAGACCAACTCAACATACTTCAATGCTCCATTCTCGGGATGCAACGCGCATTGGACCGCCTCAGCATACGGCCGCAGCATATACTGGTGGACGGCAACAAATGGAAGCCCTACGTACCGGAAGGCGAATTGCTGGAGATACCCGCCGACACCGTTGTTCACGGCGACGCCACCTACATGTCCATCGCAGCAGCAAGCGTGCTGGCGAAGACCTACAGGGATGATTACATGCTGCGCCTGCATGCCGAATACCCCCAATACGGATGGGCGACCAACAAAGGATACCCTACCGCGGAGCACTACGCGGCTATCAAGAAATATGGAGTAACACCATATCATAGAATGACGTTTAACTTAAAAATGTAACATTATGTGTATTTATCGCAGAACAGGTTATGAGGAGAGCCAGGCTCGTCCTCGCCGCAGAATCGGCTGCCTCGGCGGCTGTCTCATCTTCTTCGCTGTTTATTTTATCTGCAGTGCCATACTGGGATGGATGATGGGCGACATGTTTTCTTCCTCCACCGTTGAACTGAAGGACAAAACGGTGTACCGCCTCCAACTCAAGGGGACACTCGTCGAGCAGGGACAGGAAGACAATCCTTTTGCCAGTCTGATGGGCGAAATGCCTTATGTAGGCAGCCGCGCCCAACAAGAGACGGTAGGTTTGGATCAGATACTGAGCAATATCCGTCTGGCAAAGAACGACGACAAGCTATTAGGTATATGGCTGGATGGCGCCGAACTGAGCATGGCGCCGGCGAACGCCAAAGCGCTTCGCGATGCACTGCTTGATTTCAAGCAGAGCGGCAAATGGGTCATCGCATCCGCCAAGAGTTACGGCCAGACCAACTACTATGTCGCTTCCGTGGCTGACCGTATATGTCTGGACCCGACGGGTTCTGTCGATTGGAACGGACTGGCAGCGCAGACGATGTACTATACCCGCGCATTGGAGAAAATCGGCATTGAGATGCAGATTCTCAAAGTAGGTACTTTCAAGTCCGCCGTAGAGCCATTCTTCCGCACCTCCATGTCCGATGCTGACCGCAAGCAGACAGAGGAGTACCTGGACGGCATATGGAGTGAATACAAGGCAGCAGTAGGCGCATCGCGCCACCTGACCGAGGAGCAGCTCAACGAACTTGCCGACCGCTACATGGGTCTGCAGGAAGCGGAAGATATTGCAGCTGCCGGCCTGGTGGATACCATCGTATATACGCAGGATATGGATTCGCTGCTGCGCGTTTATGCCGGTACCAAGGACTACAACCTTCTCACCACCGGCAAACTGGCACTGGTAAAACGCCCGGCAAGCAAAGCCAAAGACAAAGTGGCTGTTCTCTACCTGGAAGGCGAGATTACCGATGACTCGGGAGACGGTATCGTAGGTACAGAGGTTGTCAAAACGCTCAAGAAAATCCGCAAAGACGATGCTGTCAAAGCACTCGTCCTGCGCGTCAACAGCCCGGGCGGTTCCGCCAACGCGAGCGAGGACATCTGGCACGCCATCCAGAATATCAAAGCAGACAGCATTCCGGTTGTTGTATCCATGGGCGACTACGCAGCGTCCGGCGGTTATTATATCTCTTGCGGCGCCGACTATATCTTTGCCGAACCTACTACGCTAACCGGTTCTATCGGTATTTTCGGCACCGTGCCTAACTTCAACAAAATCCGCAACAAAGTGGGATTGGATATAGACGGCGTAAGCACAAACAAACATTCCGCATTGGGGGTTAATATGACCTACAAAGGCATGAACGCGGAGGAACGCCAACTGATGCAGACCATGGTGGAGAACGGTTACGACCTCTTTACCCGCCGTTGTGCCGAAGGGCGTCACGTAGAGCAAGATTATATCAAATCGATTGGCGAAGGCCGTGTATGGCTGGGGGCAAAAGGCAAAGAGATCGGTATCGTTGACGAGATGGGAAATATCAACAATGCCATTGACAAAGCCGTTGCACTCGCCGGATTGGAGTCCTATAAGTTAGAGTACTATCCTGAGACCAAAGATCCGTTAGAGGACCTGCTCAAGATGCTGGACAACACCACGGAGGAAGAGAAACTGATTCTCAAGATGCGCAGTTTCTGCTCCAAACCGCGCGTCATGGCTTTGATGCCGGAAGTGACCATCCAATAAACGGACAGGATGCTCAAAGCGCTTGTTTATATCCCGTTGAGTTGGCTGTACAGGCTCGGCATATTCATCCGCCATATGCTGTACGACCATCATCTGCTGCTTTCTTTTACCGCCGAGTTGCCCACTATCTGCGTTGGCAACCTGGCGGTAGGAGGAACCGGCAAGACCCCCATGACGGCCTACCTGATACAACGGCTGAAAGAAGCCGGCTATCATCCGGCAGTCCTTTCCCGCGGATATAAGCGCGCCACGCACGGCTTTGTGCTGGCAGACCCAAGCTCTACAGCCGCCACGATAGGCGACGAGGCAATGCTGCTGCATTCCGCCTTCCCCGATGTGCCCGTGGCCGTATGCGAGAGCCGTGTATATGGTATCAAGCAGCTCAAACGTCTCATTGAGTCCTTGGATGTCATCGTGCTGGACGACGCCATGCAGCACCGCGCCTTGCGATGCGGGCTCACAATCCTGCTCACGCCCTATGACCATCTGTACATAGACGACCACCTGCTGCCATGGGGCACATTGCGTGACCTTCCCTCACGCGCACTCAAAGCGGACATAGTGGTGGTCACCAAATGCCCGGACACTATCCTTCCGATTGACATGCGCGTAGTGGACAACAGGCTGCATCTGCCTACATACCAGCGCCTCTATTTCGCCGGCACTGCGTATGAACCGATAGAACAGAAAGGCACGCCGTTAGTACTATGCGGAATAGCCCAACCGCAATACCTGATGGAGCATATCCGGAACAGTTATCCGCAGGCGCAATTGATGGCATTCAGAGACCATTACCGGTTCAAACCGCGCGATATAGACGCCATCCTCGAGCGGGCAAAGCATTTTGATTTTGTCCTCACAACAGAAAAAGACCTCCAGCGTCTCCGCGCAACAGACCTGGAACAACGCCTGCAAAAAGAAGGCAAAACGCTTGTTGCACTCCCCATCCACATGCGTTTTTGCGCAGCAAAGGATGCCTTCGACAAGCAAATACTCTCATACGTTCATGAAAACAGCCGCAAATAAACCCATATGCCACTAATAACACTCATACGCCGTTTTGTACCGCCCTACAAGGGTCAGATGGCACTCAATATATTCTTCAACCTGCTCTCGACAGTGCTGTCGTTATTCTCGTTCGCGGCCATCATTCCCGTGCTGCGCATTCTATTCGGGCTCACGGAATCCGAGGTGCAGTGGGTGGATATGGGCGGCGTAAACGGGCTGCAGGACACCATCGCTACACTCCGCACCAATATGTATTTTCTGCTCAACGAGCAAATTCTTTTGCACGGCGCAGCGTATGTGCTGCTATGGTTGGGAGTATTCCTGATTTTTATGACCGGACTCAAATGCGGCGCGGCATGGCTCGCCAATTATTTCATGGTTCCTATCCGTACCGGCGTACTAAGAGACCTGAGGCAGTTATTATATGACAAAGTGCTCTCGCTCCCGATGGGTTATTTCACAGAGGCACGGCGCGGCGATGTCATATCCCGTATGACGAATGATGTGGGCGAAGTGGAAGCCTCTATCATGTCGGCGCTGGATATCCTCTTCAAAGACCCGATTATGATTCTCGTCTATCTGCTAACGCTGCTTGTCATTTCGTGGCAGATGACGCTTTTCGTGCTGCTGCTGATGCCCGTTGCGGTTTTCTTAATCGGGCGGCTTGGCCGTACCCTCAAACGTGCCTCCGCCAAAGGACAGGAGCAGAATGCCGAGATACTATCCTCTATAGATGAGACCTTGCTCGGCCTGCGCGTAGTAAAAGGTTTTAATGCGCAAGCCAAGTTGAAGACGCGTTTCCGCACCCTCATCAACGCCACCCGCACCACCTACAACCGTATCAACCGCCGTTACTATCTGGCACACCCGCTGTCCGAGTTCCTCGGTACGGCGCTGATTGCCGTCATCCTATGGTTCGGAGGCCTGCTCATCCTGTCCGACCATGCGTCTATTGACGCTTCGACGTTCATCTATTACATGGTGATTTTCTACTCCATCATCAACCCGTCGAAAGATCTCAGCCGCGCGTCCTACGGCATACGGCGGGGCATGGCTTCGCTGGAACGCATTGACGCTGTGCTGAATACAGAGTCGAACATCAAAGAGCCGGAACAACCCAAAGCCGTTATCTTCAAAGACAATATAGCGTTCAACCATGTGCATTTTTCCTATCAGCCGGAACGCGAAGTGCTGACCGACATCAATCTGGTTATCCCGAAAGGCAAGACCGTTGCTCTGGTAGGACAGTCCGGCAGCGGCAAGACTACCATGACTGACCTTGTGCCGCGTTTCTACGACCCGGCGGAAGGCTCTGTCACACTGGACGGCACGGATATACGCGAGTTCGCCACGCACGACTTGCGTGCCCTCATGGGCATCGTATGCCAGGAACCAATCCTTTTCAACGACACCGTCTATAACAACATCACGTTCGGCGTGGATACCACGCAGCCTGCGCCGAACGGCATGACATGGCAGCAGGCGGTGGAGCAAGCAGCCCGCATTGCCAACGCACATGAGTTTATCGCCGATATGCCGGAGGGCTACCAAACGGTTATCGGCGACCGCGGCAGCCGTCTGTCCGGCGGCCAGCGCCAACGGCTCAGCATCGCGCGCGCCGTGCTCAAGAACCCGCCGGTGCTCATTCTTGACGAAGCCACATCGGCATTGGACACCGAGTCCGAACGACTTGTACAGGAAGCCTTGGAGCACCTCATGAACGAACGGACAACGCTCGTCGTCGCCCACCGCCTTTCTACTATCAAGCATGCCGACCTAATCTGCGTCATGCACGAAGGAAAAATAGTGGAACGAGGCACGCACGAACAACTATACGCTCTCGGCGGATATTACACCAAACTCGTTGATATGCAGAAGTAGTCGAAAGTCGAAAGTCGAAAGTCGAAAGTCGAAAGTCAAAAGTCGAAAGAAAAAAGGATGAAGCAATCACCGATAACCAATCACCCATCAGCCCAACCCCGTGTTTTGCTGGGGATGTCAGGAGGAATAGACTCCACCGTCAGCGCCATGCTTCTTTTGGAGCAGGGGTATGAAGTGGTAGGTGTCACCTTCCGTACGTACGACAGTATCAAAGAGTCCTGTCTCGCCAAGGAGAAAGGCTGCTGCTCCGTCGAATCGGTCATGGAAGCGAAGCACAACGCCGAGCGGATGGGGTTCGAGCATCATATTGTGGATTTCCGCGAGACCTTCCGCCGCTGCGTCATTCAGAATTTCATTGACGAATATATGGCCGGTCACACGCCCAATCCCTGCGTGCTTTGCAACTCGACTATCAAATGGGGCGAGATGCTACGCCTGGCGGATGAGCTGAACTGTGACTTTATCGCCACAGGCCATTATGCCCGTATCGAGGAGCGGAACGGACATCTGTACCTCGCCGCGGCGGCAGACACGCGCAAAGACCAGACCTATTTCCTCTGGCGGCTGACCGAAGAGCAGTTACGCCGTACTGTTTTCCCGTTGGGCGGTTATACCAAAGACCAAGTGCGCGAGATAGCACGCAGCCACGGATACGAAACCCTGGCGCAGAAACGCGAGAGCCAGGAGATATGCTTTGTGCCGGACGACGATTACCGCGCTTTCCTGCGCGCGAACGTGCCCGATTATAATGAACGCGTGCGCGCAGGCGAATACATAGACAGGAACGGGAAGGTGCTGGGCAGCCATCAGGGGTTTGTCAATTACACCATCGGCCAGCGCAAAGGACTGGGTATCGCGCTCGGCCATCCCGCCTACGTCACACATATCGACGCTGCGTCCAACCGTGTTACGCTGGGCACAAACGAAGACCTGCTTGCCTCGGAACTGACTTTCCGGGTAGTCAATCCGCTGCGACTTCTGACGGACGGTTCGCCCGTAACCGCCAAAGTGCGTTACCGCTCCCCTGCCGTGGAAACTATCTTACAAACAACCCCTCCCTTGAGGGGAGGGGAAAGGGGAGAGGTTTGTCTGCAATTCACCTCTCCGGTATGGGGTGTCACGCCCGGCCAGTCGGTTGTCCTTTATCAGGACGGCCTCGTCATTGGAGGCGGAATAATTGTATAATCTCTTGAGACAGTCTCGACAATCACTAAGAACCACTAAGAATCACTAAGAACAACTAACGATTTTTTTTGAACAGGGTGTTCGAAAAGCGCTGTGCAAGTTGTAAGAAAGACCCCGAAAGTTGCAAAAGACTTTCGGGGTTCATTTTAATCGGCACCCTGCGTACATGTGTTTTCAGTAGCAGAATTGCCCTATCAGCGGTTTAGCAGTTATTTGCCGAAGTAGCGTTTGTACAAGCCTTGGAAGCCCGAACCGTGGCGTGCTTCGTCTTTCGCCATCTCGTGAACGGTGTCGTGGATAGCATCGAGGTTCAGTTCTTTGGCGCGTTTGGCGATAGCGAACTTGTCCTCGCAGGCTCCGGCCTCAGCCAGCATGCGTTTCTCCAGATTGGTCTTCGTATCCCATACCACTTCTCCGAGCAGTTCGGCGAACTTGGCGCAGTGCTCAGCCTCTTCGTAAGCATACTGACGGAAGGCGGCAGCAATCTCTGGATATCCCTCTCTGTCAGCCTGACGCGCCATAGCCAGATACTGACCCACCTCGGTAGCCTCTCCCATGAAATGCGCGCGAAGACCGTCATGGATTAAGGGGTCCTCTACGTCTTTGGCTACACCTACAATATGCTCGCAGGCGAAGCTCAGACCTTTGCTCTCGTCAGCTACTTTCCATTCTACTACTTGTTTACACTGCGGGCAACGCTCAGGTGCCTCGGTCCCTTCATGAACATAGCCACAAATAGGGCATATAAATTTCTTTGTCATGTCGTTGAAATTTAGGAGGTTAATAAATACTTTTTAATTTTACGGTGCAAAGATACTAAAAAAAATTTACATACACAAATTTTTTGTCAAAAAAAATTTCAGAGGACAAACAGGATTGTTTTGGAGGCTCAAAAATGAAAAAAAAAGCATTTTTTACTAAAAAAATTTGCGTATGTAAAAAAAAAGCAGTACCTTTGCGCGATTTTTCGTGTAGATATGCGAAGAATCTCCGAATTTGAAGAAAAATATAAAATATATACTACAATGTCAAAGATTTGTCAAATTACAGGCAAGAAAGCCATGGGCGGCTGCAATGTCTCTCACTCGAAGCGCCACACAAAGAGGACCTTCGACGTGAACCTTTTCCGCCGCAAGTTCTACTGGGTAGAACAGGATGTATGGATTGAGCTGAACGTGAGTGCAGCCGGTCTGAGAACTATTAACAAGATTGGCCTCGACAACGCCTTGAAGCAGGCGGCTGAGAAGGGCTATCTCTATTAAACGAAAGGAGTTGAACAATGGCAAAGAAAACAAAAGAAGCACGCGTACAGGTTATCCTTGAGTGCACAGAGCAAAAAGCCAGCGGTGTTCCGGGAATGTCTCGTTACATCACCACCAAGAACCGCAAGAACACTCCTGATCGTTTGGAGTTGAAAAAATACAATCCCTTCTTGAAGAAGTACACTATTCACAAAGAGATTAAGTAATTAACCCTAATTTTTAGAAAGGCTTAGAACTATGGCAAAGAAAGCGGTCGCAACCCTTCAAACCGGTAACTCCGGACGCGCGCACTCCAAGTGCATCAAGATGGTTAAGTCGCCTAAAACAGGGGCTTACGTCTTCCAAGAGGAAATCGTCCTCAACGAGAAAGTGAACGAGTTCTTCAAGTAATTAACAAGAAAATGCGTACTAAACCATTATGGATGAGTACGCATTTTTCTATTAATAATTATCCGATTTATTAGCAATTACACATAATGCTCGGCATTATTATTAACCCTAAGTCCGGGAAAATCACTTTCCGCGCCCAGCGCATCTATCTATGGCACCTGCTTCGCAAGCGCCATCAGCCTTTTGCCTACCGCGTTACCAAATATGCGGGGCATGCTATCGAACTGGCACGCGAATTAGTGGAAAAGGGCTACGATGAGATTCTGGTTCTCGGGGGAGACGGAACACTCTCCGAGACCATCAACGGCATCATGCGTTCGACGCTTTCGGCAGAACAGCGCGCACAAATCAAAGTGGGGCTGATGCCGCGGGGCACGGGAAACGACTGGGGGAGATACTGGAAGCTGACAAAAGATTACAAGGAGTCGCTCCGCCGGTTCTTCGAGGGCGAGGGACATCCGATTGACATAGGATGCGTCACCTATTGGCGCAACAACATCGAGCACCACCGCTATTTCATCAACTCCGTAGGTTTCGGCGTGGACCCCTTGACTGTCAAGAAAGCCGATGTACTCAAATACTATATCGGCTCTCACCATGTAAACTATCTCTTCGGCCTGATTGCCGCCATCGCGGACCACAAAGCGCAGCATATGATTCTCACGGTTGACGGCAAGGAGACGGTCAACGACGCACTATATACGATGAATATCGGAAACGGGCCCTTCTCGGGAGGCGGTATTCGCCAGAACCCGGAGGCAGACCCTCAGGACGGACTTTTCCATACCATGTTTGTCAAAAAGCCCACCTTCCTGCAAATCCTCAAGGCGCTGCCGAACCTGTTCAACGGCAAACTGACGGAACTGCCTTTCGTCTATCCTATCTGCGGACGTGAGATTGACATCAATTACCGCAAGCATATTTTGTTTGAAGCCGATGGCATTTTAGAGAACATCATCGGCCCTTGCACAGTGACTTGCATCCACCATGCTCTTCAATTCAAATGTTAAGCCTACCCCCTAACAATGTTCTACGGACGGCCACTGGCAGTCCGATCGGGCAAAGCCCTTCACCCGTAAAGGGAAGGGAGAAATCTATGGAACAGAAGATATTACAACAAGGGAGCAATCGTGTATATACGCGCGAGACGGACTCCGAAGGCCGTTCCGTCATCCGCGTTGAGGGCACCAACCGCGATGAGAACCGCGCGTTCATCTATATGGCGCGCCATTTTCATGCGCTCGGGCTGCCCGTTCCGCAAGTCTACTCCGTCGCAGAGGACGGGATGAGTTATACGCAGGAAGATTTAGGCGACACACTCCTCTTCGACGCTATCAGGCACGGCCGTGAGACCGGCTCATTCTCCGGAGAGGAGCGCACCTTATTAGAGCGCGCGTTACGGGCGCTCGCGCACGTGCAAGTAGAGGGGGCGCAGGATTTTGACTGGACGGTATGCTTCCCCGTGCCGGAGTTCGATGAGCGGTCTATACGATGGGACCTCAATTATTTCAAATACTGTTTCCTTAAGGCCACCCGGATTGAGTTTTCCGAACCGGACTTGGAGGACGATTTTGACCGCATGGTTTCTAATCTTACAGCGGAGCGGTCTGACCGTGAAACGGTCTTACAGCAGAGCGGTCCTACAGCGGAGCGGTCTTTTTTCCTCTACCGTGACTTCCAGAGCCGCAACGTCATGATCAGGGACGGGCAGCCGTATTTCATCGACTTTCAGGGAGGTCGCAAAGGGCCCACGCAATACGACGTCGCCTCTTTCCTTTGGCAGGCGAAAGCGAATATCCCTTCTGCTCTCCGCGACGAACTGATTGACGCCTATCTCGACGAACTGGAGAAAATAGAAATTTCCACTCACCACTCACCACTTACCAATAGAGATTCGTGGAAGGAATCTCTCAAGCATTTTGTGCTGTTCCGCACGCTGCAGGTGCTGGGTGCATATGGTTTCCGCGGATATTTCGAGCGCAAACAGCATTTTCTGGAGTCCGTTCCGAACGCCATCCGCAACCTGCGGGAACTATTCGCAGCCACCCCCGATTTACAAACCCAATATCCCTATATCTATGCTATCAGTAACGATTTACTCGTTCTCCTATAAGCGCGGCATACCTGCCGATGAATCCGGAAACGGCGGAGGGTATGTTTTCGATTGCCGCGGTACCCACAACCCGGGTAAGTACGACGAATACAAACAGCTCACCGGACTCGACCAGCCGGTCATTGATTTTCTGGAGCAAGACGGCGAGATACTGACGTTCTTAGAGTCTGTGTACAAAATAACGGACCACCATGTAGAGCGTTTTATCGAACGCGGGTTCAGCCATCTGCAAGTCTCATTCGGCTGCACGGGAGGCCAACACCGTTCCGTCTATTGCGCCGAGCACCTGGCCAAACACCTGAAGGAGAAATACAATGTCCGAATCCACCTCATTCATAGAGAGCAGGGGATAGATCGTAAATGGTAAATGACAAATGGTACATGGATTGATTTTTGCCGCGGGTCTTGGAACCCGTCTCAAGCCGCTGACGGACACGATGCCCAAAGCGCTGGTGCCGTTGGCAGGCAAACCCTTGCTTCAGTGGCAGGTAGAAAAACTGCGGGACGCGGGAATCAACGATATTGTGGTGAACGTACATCATTTCCCGGACCAAATTATAGATACCATCCGCGCCAACGACGGATGGGGCTGTACCATCCGTATCTCCGATGAGCGCGACGCGCTGCTTGATACCGGCGGAGGGTTACGAAAAGCATGGAGAGACGGACTTTTCGCAGGTCCGGACGGGCAGGCGGAGGCCGTCCTCGCCTGCAACGTGGATATTCTGTCCAACATTGACCTTCCGGCGTTTTTGCAAAAAAGCGCGAATTGCCCCCGATATGCCCTCGATAAAAACTCGATTAGTCTCTTGGTGGTATCCGAACGCCAGACGCAGCGCTATCTCTGTTTCGACGACCGCGACATGTTGTGCGGATGGATGAATATCACCACGGGCGAAGTAAAGGGCAAGGACGGACGGCATCTCGCTTTTAGCGGCATGCAACTACTCCGCCCCGATGTGATAAAGAGACTGGATGAGATGAAAGAAGACAAATTTTCGCTGATTGACTTCTATCTGCATCTCTGTGCGGAAAATCAATCCATCAATCCATCAATCCATCATTCATCATTCCTCCAATCGTACATACCGGAGAATTACAAAATGATGGATGTCGGAAAAATCAGCCAAATAAATGATGCAGAATTCTTTGCGAAAATGTTATGCAACATAAAATAAAAAAAAATTACATATATATTTGGTCATATTAAAAAAAAGTAGTATCTTTGCGGCGTAAATGGTATAATACCATATACA
>JAGKVE010000021.1 GCA_021152555.1 Bacteroidia bacterium
ACCGGAGACTTCACACGCGCCGAGATACCAAACCTCTTCTCCGCGACAAGCAAGGAGAAACTGGAGGAGTTCTTCCGTGGCGACCAGCGCAAGATCATGATTACCACCATCTTTAAGTTCGGCGACGTGAGCACCGTATTGAGCGAGCGCGACAACATCATTGTGATGGTGGACGAGGCGCACCGTACGCAGGAACGTGAGTTGGGAGTAAAAATGCGTAACGCGCTGCCGAACGCATATTTCTTCGGTCTTACCGGTACGCCGATTAACAAACGCGAGACGAATACCTTTGCTACCTTCGGTACCGATGTGGACGAAAGCGGTTATCTATCGCGTTATAGCTTCCAAAACTCTATCGACGATGGCGCTACGCTCGAACTGAGTTTCAAACCGGTACCGGTAGAACTGAAACTGGACGAGAAGACCTTGCAGGATGCGTTTGACAAGATGACGGATATGATTAGCGAGGAGGAAAAAGGCAAACTGGTTCAGAAGACCAGCATAGAGGCGTTCTTTACCGCTCCATCGCGTATCAACCGCGTGTGTAACTTCATCGTGCGGCACTTCCGCGAGTACGTGGAGCCGACCGGACTGAAGGCGCAAGTGGTAGTCTATAACCGCGCTTGCTGCGTAGCATACAAAAAAGCGCTGGATACGCTGCTCGGTACTACTGACCAGACGACCATCGTCATGCACACCGGCGACGACAAAGGCGGCGAGTACCAGCAATGGCGTCGTTCGCGTGACGAGGAGAAGCAACTGCTTGACCAGTTCCGCGATCCGCTGTCGCCGCTGAAATTCGTCATTGTGACGAGCAAGTTGCTAACCGGCTTTGATGCGCCGATTCTGCAATGTATGTACCTTGACAAGCCGATGAAGGACCACACGCTGCTGCAAGCTATCTGCCGTACGAACCGCAAATATGATTCGCGTAAGCAATTTGGCTTGGTAGTGGATTTCGTGGGTGTATTCGATAATGTAGCGAAGTCGCTGAACTTCGATGAGAAGTCCGTCAAGACTGTCATCCGCAACATACAGGAGATAAAGAACCTCATTCCGAAATTCATGCAGGAGTGTCTGGATTTCTTCCCGAACGTAGATAGACAGGTCGGTGGTTTTGAGGGTTTGGCTGCTGCACAACAATGTTTGTACACAGCCGATCTCCGCGACCGTTTTGCGCAGCACTATATGCGTCTGCACAAGGCTTGGGAAGCTGTTAGTCCGGATGAGTGCCTGCGTGAGTTCCAAAGCGATTATATTTGGCTTGGGCAAGTCTATGAGAGTATCAAGCCGATTGGCACCGAAGGATCGCTGATATGGAAAGTGCTTGGTCCAAAGACTATCGAACTGATTCACCAGAACGTACAGACGATTGACATCGGTGAGAACCTGGAGGAACTAGTTCTCAACTCGGAAGTTATCAACAGCGTGCTCGACGTAGCCAAGGCCGGTGGTGAGGTGATAAAGATTGAGAAGATGCTGGAACTGCGTCTGGGCAAACACAAAGGAGACCCGACATTCCAACGTTTCTCCGACAAACTGCGTGCGCTCAAAGACAGGATGCACGACAACCTGATTACCAGTATCGAGTTCTTGAAAGAACTGCTCCAGATGGCGAAGGAAGTGCTGGAAGAGGAGAAGAAACAGAATCAGCCGGTGGACAAGCGGCAGAAAGCGAAAGCAGCGCTGACCGAGTTGTTTGAGAGTATCCGCTCCAAGGACACACCGATTGCTGTAGAAGCCGTGGTGAACGATATTGATACGCAGGTGGTTGCCATTGTGCGTAAGTTCACCGACACTTTTGCCACTCTCGCCGGACAGAACGAGGTGAAACGCCAACTGCGCTCCATCCTCTGGATCAAGTACAAAATCAAAGACAATGAGGTCTTTGAGAAAGCATACAAGTATATTGAAATGTATTATTAAGGCATGAACAGACTTGTTCTTATAGGAAACGGTTTCGACTTAGCGCATGGGCTTCCCACGCGCTATTCGGATTTTATCAATTGGTATAAGGTCCATAGAATTGTAGAGTTAGGGAAAGAACACTCTAATGTATCAAAGGATCCGCTGCTCACAATTGAATTAAAACAACGCCAAGCATTAAGTATCTATGTCTCAAATCTTTTCTGGGAAAATCAAAATGTTACACACTTAGAGATTTTTGATTACATAGTACAGAATACTCTTGATTTTGATGTTAAATTTTCTCCGTTCTTTGAGCGAATTAATAAAAGCATAGAGACAAAACGATGGGTAGATATTGAGGAAGAATACTACAAATTGCTAAGAGAGTATGCTCTGGAATATGAGGTTAATGACGAAGCCAGACAACAATACTTGGAATCTCTGAATGAACAGATGGATTTCTTAAAAGAATCGCTCGTTCAATATATCAAGGAAGTTACCACAAAGCAACCAGAAATAAAAGCAAGTATTGAGAAGGCTATCTATGCTCAATTCGAGCCTGAGGATATATCTATTGAAGGAGAGGAAAAATTAGAAGAGCATAAAAAGTTTCTGGAAGATCCCCGAAATGAGTCGTTAATAGACGATAAGATTGTTAGATACGGACTTTCCGAATCAGAGACTCGGAATTGGGTTCAATGGTATAGAGAAGCAAAAGACAAAACATCCGTCTTATATCCGCCTGTTTTCTTGCTACCGGATGATATTATGCTCCTGAATTTCAATTATACACCCACTGCTGAAATATACGCCAAAAGATATGATAGTTTCGCGGATAACCATATTCATGGAGATATAAGTTTTCCATCGAGTGTTATATTTGGCTATGGAGATGAGATAGATGAAAATTTTAAGCGACTTAAGGAGTTAAACAAAAATGAGTGCTTAAAAAATGTCAAGTCTATCCGCTATCAAGAAGCTCCGAATTATCGCGCAGTATTGCGTTTTATAGAATCGGCTCCATTTCAGGTTTTAGTAATGGGACATTCATGCGCCAATTCAGACAGAACGTTGCTTAATACGATATTTGAGCATAAAAATTGCATCTCCATCAAACCATATTATTACCAAAAGGAAGATGGAACCGATAATTATATTGAGATGGTACAAAATATCAGCCGCAATTTCACAGATATGAAACTGATGCGTGACCGTGTAGTTAATAAGACTCAATGTGAGCCATTAGTGAAAATTTGAAGAAAAAAGTAATTTTTTTTGCATTTTTCTTGAGCTTCGGACTTCAAGAGTTATAGTGCTAGTATTATCTTTGCAACCGATTTTGAAGTCATCATAAATGCATATAAGAAATAAATGCTATGCAAATAGGGTATGTTACATTTAATACAGAGGAGCGTCAACGTGTGATGAAAGTGCTGCAAATGGTACGCGACCAGACCGCCATAGATGAGCTGGGATTAGGTCGTGTGCGTGACGCTTTTGCCAATGAGATGTTCCCGGGTATGTCCACTTTGCAGCGTCGTGCCAAGTATTTTGCCGTATTGCCTTCGTTATATTACGAGGCAGCGAAGTTGCACTACCGCAGCCGCGAGGAGGTGCATCGTCAGATTATCCATTGGGAGATACGTCTGACGGATATGCTTTACAAGGGTGCAAGTTCGCAGGAGGACCGCAACGGCATCACCGGAAGCAGTATGTTGGAAGCCGCCAAGAAGGACGAGACGAAGTTTGTTCGTTATGACCCGACATACATCTATCAGACGGGGTTGCGGACATACAACATGATTCGCAGTAATGCCAATTTGGAGGCACTTATCTATGAGCGTTCGCGTCAATTAGACAACATGCCGAAGAGGATGACCGATTTGGAAAACGGAGCAGATGCGGACGAGCAGAGCGGATTGACTCAAATGTTTGCCACATGCGGCGAACACTATGATTTTGACCGTGGTGAGATGCTGCAAACAAACCTCACTGCCCGTGAAGCACAGTTCATTAAGCGTCATATAGAGATGTCACCTGCAAGCAAAGATTCGCTGTTAGCTTATCTGCTGCGTGAAGGTACACAGGTTGCGCCCTTCTATTCGGAATTAGCCTCGCTATGGCATGAGTTGCCGATGCAGTTCCAAGAGCAATATCGTCTGGCACTTCATTTCTCTTATTGGGCATATTATATGCACTTGCGTTACCGCTATCTGTTTGCTAAAGGCAATGAAGAAAGCGAGCGTGCAGCACGATATGAGGAGATGATGCAAGCCTGTCTGGATAAGCATCCGGAGATACGCGATGCACAAATGATGGGTCTTGTACTGACGCATGTATGGACACGTATGAATGAAGAGAGCCTGCATAACTTCTGCCACAAGGCTGCGCAGTATTTAGAGAAGGACGAGATGCTACAGTTAGATTCGCTCATCCGTCAGCGTGAACGGCAGATCAAAGGCAACCGAAATAAGATAGACAACCCCAAGTTCAAGGCGTACGAGATGTCAGACCCGCGTGTGATGACATTCCGTTGGGATGAGATTGTCTATCGAGTAATCACAGAAATCCGCGAAGCACTATGTCACAACGAGGAGATACATTAAAAGATTTGCTCTATAGCGATTTGCTGCAACCTTCGCCCGGGTATGAAGTGAAGTTTGCTGTGGGTGTCACTTATTCGCTGAGTTTTGAAGGGTTGCTTTCCGTTCCCATGGCGTTCGGTATGCTTGGTGAGTTTGACGCTACGATTCGCCAATCACCAGCATACTTACTGGAATCTATCCGTCGGGGGAGTGACCGGTTTATCTTGTTTTGCAACAAAGGCGGAATCCAAGTACCACAGAACAGTCAGACTATTTATTCGCTCTTTGAGAGCAGTATTCAAGAGGTGGTAGATACGAACCGCATGACCGCCAACTTCCACCCGAAGATGTGGTTTATCCGTGAGGTGAATGATAAGGACGAGGAACAGATTATGTTGCTTATTCTAAGCCGAAATCTGACGTATAGCGACGATATAGATGTCATCGTGAGTATGCGCGGACGATTATTACCGGAAGGCAGACGAAGCAATAATGCCAAACGTCACGAGCCGCTGCAATGGTTCCTGAATAATCTGGCAGAGCAGATGCCGTCAGGCGAGAAGAAACAGCAAGTGCTCCAGATGGCTGACGATATGCTGCGTGTTGAACGGTTTGATGTGGACGCTCCTTTCATGGAAGACGGGTATGATTTCTTCCCTGTATGGTTTGGTCATCAAGCTCCAGATACTCCCTCTCTGAAAGGATGTCTTGCCCAATCGGAGCGACTGATGATTGTTTCGCCTTTTGTGGACGAGAAGATGTTGAGCGAGTTGACTCGCAGACGGGTAAAGGAAAGTTACAAGGTGCTTGTGACACGTCGAGAGAATATCAGTCAGGAGGTGTTAGATTGTTTTGACGAGGTTTATGCTGTGAATGAGACGATGCTGGAAAACAGCGTTTCGCCGGTTAATCTGCACGCGAAGATGTATCTGGCACAATGCTGGTCAGGCGAACGCAGAGGGCACTTCCTCTATTTGGGTTCGGCTAACGCGACAAATAACGCTTTTCATCGAAACACGGAGATGACCGTTGGTTTTCAGTTCCGCCAAGCGCAAGAGCGTTTCGAGCGGATGAAGAACGAGATTATAGATGAAGATAGCCACCGCTATATCCGAATCGAGGAACCGACCGCCATTGACTCAACCGAGCAGCGACAGAAGGAACAAGATATGGAACACGCGCTCAAATGGGCGATGCGTGCTATCAAGAGTGCTACTATCACAGAGGGAAAGAATGAGGAGTTGTATAACATCCGTTTGCAGACTACGCAGAAATACGTGCAGCAGGCTAAGCGCGAGTTGAAGCGCGAACTGACGGATTTTGCTATTACTATCCGGCCTTTGCAATGCGAGCAGCCGCAAGTAGTATGGGACAAGGAAATGCAGATGAATGACATTTACAAACTGCATTTGTCTGAGTTCTATGTGTTTGAGATACATGAGGGCGATATGAGCAAACGCGCATTGTGCAAAGTGCCCACATACGGTATGCCTGCTATGCGCGATAACTGGATCTATCAGAGTGTGGTTAATACACGTGAGAAATTCATGAATTACGTATCGCTGATGCTATCGGACGATCCCATTGAGTTGTTATCTGCTCAAGAGTTCAATGCAACAGAAAACGGCGGTTCTTCTTCCAACGCACAGCAGCAGAGTTACCCGCAGATATACGAGCAACTGCTGCGTGTTGCCTATTCATCTCCGCGTATGTTGCGAGACGTGAACGAGCTGGTTGACCGGCTTGGAAATGAGGTTGTACCAAAGGACTTTGCAGATATGTTGCAGAATTTTACGAATATCATCAAACAACTGGAGCGGCTATGTTAAAGGATTTTCAGCGCGAGACAGCCAAGCGTATTATAGAGATCTTCAGAGGCGATGGCAGTCGTGACCAAGAGCAGAAGCGTGTCTTGCTCTCCGACGAGGTGGGTTTGGGTAAGACCATTATGGCACGTGCGGTCGTTAATGAAGTGAGGAAATTACGGAAGGATGTGCAGGATGATGACTACCGTATTGTGTATGTATGCAGTAACCAGAATATCATCCGGCAGAACATCTATAAACTGGTAGATAAATCGGATGACGTACTGCGCATTTCCGATAGCCGTTTGTCGATGCAACATCTGGTGTTGGAAGAAAGGATGGCAAAACTCAAAGCTACAGAAGAATACCAAAACGGCGAGATGAGGACGCTTCTCGTTCCTATCACACCAGCCACATCCTTCTCGGTGCAAGGTGGAAGCGGAAGTAAGAATGAGCGCGCGCTCATGTACGCACATGTGCGTCGGATGGAGGTGCTTATGCCGTACGAGAAGGAATTACGGCACATGTTCCAACTCCAGAACTACGTTTCCAACAAGTCCTGGAAGAACGATGTGGAATGGTACGAGAAACGAGTAGTGGATGCAGGAGAGGAGTATATTCAAAGGATGCAGGATAGGTTGACAGAGAAAGTGCCGCAAGACATCCTTGACGAGTTGATTCGTATGGCATCGGAGGACGGTTGGAGCAATACGGAGATGATTCGTGTCATCAACCGTTTGCGTACAATTTTTGCCGAGATTAGTCTGGATGCTTTGGAACCGGATTTGGTTATTATGGACGAGTTCCAGCGCTTTAGCAATCTGATTAGTTCCGACTTGGCTACTGAAGAAACAATGATAGCACACCGGTTCTTCTTTGACTCAAAGATACCATACATTTTGCTTTTGTCGGCAACTCCTTACAAACCTTATACTACTCTGGAGGAAATCAACGAGCAGAACTGCGACGAGCAATACGAGGACTTCATGAAACTGATGCGATTCTTGAATAACGGCAAGCCGAAGTTCAATACCGTTTGGGAAGATTATTCCCGCAGTTTGGCCCACATGGAGTCCGAAGGATTGGACGTGTTAGTAGCCAAGAAGAAAGCGGCGGAGGAAAAGATGTACGAAGTCATGTGCAGGACAGAACGCTTGAACGAAGGTCTGATTCAGTCAGTATTGGAGAAAGAAGCTGTTCCTATTTCGGAGGGAGATATTCTATCTTATTGCCAGATGCAACATTTGTTGGACGAAGCCGGAGATGAATTAGGAGAGCGACCGGGCAACCTATCTATTGAGTATGTCAAGTCTTCTCCGTATCTGCTTTCGTTCATGCAACATTACAAGGAGAAAAAGTTCATTGAGAAAGCCTATGACCCGACGCAACGCAAACACGCGCCGAAGCCACCGATTGTAAATGCCAATTCCCAACGGCTACTGCTGAAAGGGCATCATGTCTATACGTACAAGCCTATAGCCCCTAATAATGCACGTCTGGACTATCTATCCAAAGAATTATTCAGCAAGCAATCAGAACTGTTGCTATGGGTTCCTGCCAGTCATCCTTACTACAGTGTACCAGCAACGAATGTATTTGCCAAAAACAAAGACTTCTCAAAGGTGTTGGTTTTCTCCAGTTGGGAGATGGTACCTCGTATGTTGGCCGTTATGCTGAGTTACGAGAGCGAGCAAAAGAATATCAGCGAAGTTTTTCCGGGGACGAGTTATAAAGCCAAACAAGGTGCTCAACGTCTGACGGATGTGGTCAACAAGAAAGACAAGCACCAGTTGGACCAGACGCTTCTTATGTACCCGAGCAGTTATCTGAAAAACCTATACAACCCGCAAGCGTTGTTTGAGGAAGGCATCCGCGATCTGGCTTCGTTACAGAAACGTATTGAGGAGCAGATTAAGACTGATGTTCAGGGGCTCGATATAGATGAGAATGCGCCGGCAGGAAGTGCAGGTGTGCTCCGTATTATCAAAGCTCTGGAGGGCGAGGAAGTGAGCGAGATTCCGGCAATCACTCCGCGTGTTATTCGTGTATTAGCACACATGGCGATTGCTTCACCGGCTGTTTGTTTATACCGCATATTTGATGATGAAGAAAAAGCCAATGTGGTTGCAAAAGACTTCGTTTCACTCTTCAATATCCGTGAGAGTGCAGCAATCGTTGACCGTTGCAGCCGTTTGGAAGACGCGAACTATTACGAGCGTGTGCTGGAATACTGCGTGATGGGTAATTTGCAATCTGTGCTGAATGAGTTTGCCCATACGATAGAGGAGAACACGCATCATGAGGAGTATGCCAAACGTGTGTCCGAAGCGATGATGCAATCGTTTGTAGGTGTTTCGACGGTAGATATAGATACGACAGAATCGTTTTGTAAGCCCAAAGTGGAGAAGTATCAGGAGAAGATGGCGATGCACCGATTCTATGCCTATGACTATGCCAACGGCAAGGTGCAATCAAGCGACCAGAGTATTCAACACAACATGAGTTTGCAGCAGGCGTTCAATTCCCCTTTCAGACCGTTTGTATTAGCGACTACTTCAGTGGGTCAAGAAGGATTGGACTTCCATCGCTACAGCCGCAAGATCATGCACTGGAACCTGCCGAGTAATCCTGTGGATATGGAGCAACGAGAAGGGCGTATCAACCGCTATAAATGCTTGGCTATACGTAGAAATATTGCACACTTGTTCCCCGAGCAGTTTACATGGCATGACATGTTTGAGCAAGCGAAAGAGGAGTGGAAGCAATACGGCTATTCTGAAATGGTTCCGTTCTGGTGTCTGCCTCGCGAGGTGGTAGCTGCGCATAAGACGGACGGGGTTCTGGAATGGATAGAACGTATCGTGCCTATGTACCCGATGAGCCTTGACCAAGGACGTTACCAGCACTTGATAGATATTCTCTCGATGTATCGTCTGACAATGGGTCAACCACGTCAGGAGGAATTATTGGAATTGCTCAAAGGCAAGATCACGCCAGAAGATATGCATAAATTACTAATCGACTTAAGTCCATACAATAAAAACAATGGCAGCACAAGTTAAACTCTTTCATCGTTTGTTTTGGCTCTTAGACACCATCTATTCCGCCAAACAGATTTCTCTCCCACAGATTGATAAACGCTGGGAGCAGTCACACTACAACGAGAAACACGAACGTGAGTACGGCAAACGCAATCTCCACCGCCACCGTGAGGACATAGCCGAGTTGTTCGGCATAGAGATTGTGTGCGACCGGTCAACCAACCTCTATTCTATCGGTGAACGCGGTGACATTGATAGGGATAGTCTTCGTGCATGGCTCGTGGATACCTTTGCCGTGAGTAACATGGTAAACCTTGCCGGTGACATGAAAGACCGTATTATTTTCGAAGAAACATCGGATGGCTCACGTTATCTCTCTACCATCGTCAGTGCCATGAAAGAGCAGAGACTACTCTATGCTACCTATCAAGGCTATAAACGCAGCGAGCCTCACTCGTTTCTATTAGCCCCATATTGCCTGAAGGTATGCCGACGGCGTTGGTATGTGGTAGGCAAACCCGATGATCATCCAGAGGAGAAAGACCCGCGCGTTTACGCTCTCGACCGAATGAAAGATTTGGTGATGGTGGATAAGTCATATGAGATGCCGAAAGATTTCAAAGCTAAAGCGTTCTTTAAGAACCAATATGGTGTGGATAGAACGATTACGGAAGCAGAAAAGATAGTGGTTCGCCTCACAAATTACGATGCGAATTTTATGCGTTCGCTACTTATTCACCATAGTCAAACCGAACTGAAAGAGGAAGGTGGTTTCACGTATTTCAGTTTCTATGTAGCTCCTACGTATGACTTCATACAAGAGTTGCGAAAGTTCGGTTCAACGCTGGAAGTGTTGGAGCCTGCATCCCTGCGCAAAAAGTTCCAGGAGGAAGCCAAAAACATGCATAAAATGTATTGTTAAACAAAAAATGCAGATTTTTTGCATTTTTCTTGCGCTTCGGACTTCAAGTGTCACATAGTATGTATTATCTTTGCAGCGAATTTAGGAAATCAAGATGTTAAACTGCAAAAAAATACTACTATGGAACTGAAGAAAAACAAAGCAGAGTTCTTGAACTGCAACTTGGCCGGATTCGGTCACACAGAGGGTTATTTGGTATTGGACGAGATGCGTCCGGGTGACAAGCTGTACATGGTTCGTGAAGATGAGAACAAGCATGATTTGGATGCCATTGCGTTGTTCTATGTTCCGAAGAATGAGTTGCCGAAAGACACACAGTTATTTAGTCTCTCGTTAGGAAAGCCCAAGAAAGCGAACGCACAAGAGCGAACAGTAGAAGCGTTGCATGTTGGTTACATCCCCGGTCGTGACAACACGCAACTGGCACTGATGATGGACTATGGTCACAAAGACATTTTCGAATGTGTCATCACATACGTTGACAAAGAGGCTCACCCGAACCAGCAAGTGCAAATACGGGTAAACTTGTTAGAGAAGAAATAATAAATTGAGACTATCATGAAAACAGTTATTTTGAAATGGAACCCCGCGTTCTCTTCGTACAACATGCATCACTATCTCTCCGATTTGATTGATATGGTCACTGAGTATGAACCGGACTATAATTGGTCCGTATGGGACTGGAGCCAGATTCACAAAGGAGATAGATTCTACTGGGTAAAGGTCGGCATGTACGGTCAAACTGGCATTGTCGCGTCCGGAAAAATCACTTCGGAGCCATATAAAGATGAAGACTGGTCTGGCAGAGGACGGGAGACATATTATGTTGACTTCCTACCTGATGTAGCCATCAATCCTGATGCGTTACCAATCCTCACATGCGAGGAACTAACGAAAGCAATTCCTGACTTTGAGTGGGATAAAGGACATTCCGGATTGGTGCTTACGGAAGAGCAAGCAGAGAAGGTGGATCAATTATGGTCTAAATTCTTGAAAAAGAACGAAGCAGTTTTCTCTGATGCTTTGAAGAAAGATAATTTGGTAGATTTGATATACATGGAGCAGGCCTGACAGTCCCTGTTGAGACTCCCTCTTAGCCTGCCAAAGGGCAGGCAAGGAATGCCGTGTAGTGCATAAACCTTCGTCTGCCCCGTTTTATTTTAAAGGATCTTAAATAATAATTATCATGAGTTATTGTGCTAATATTCGTACCCTTACGAAAATAGAACCTCAATCATTATTCAAGGCTCTCGCCAATGCAGGCGAACAAATAGTTGTTACATCATCCGAGTTCCCTTGTTTGCACTTCGGTACGTTCAAGTACGCTCTCCGCGGTGTGGAAGTAAACCAAGAGGAAGATGGTTATGAAGTGCGGGCATTTTCCATGAGTTCTATGGCGGACTACCAGTTATTTCCAAAAGTTGTATGTGCTATTCAGGAGCTAACCGGTGGTGATGTTTATGATGAAGATAGCGATAAACCTTTGAAATACCCAAAGAAACGCTTCGGATTAAAATGGCGTCGAGAGCAAACAGAAGGTTCATGGAATATCACGTGCGCACTCATAAAAAATTCTGATGAGCCTATCATCATGAACGGTTTGTTTGCGCCATTTATTATTGGTAAAGGTCTCTTGAATGCATACTCCATTGATTTAGACAACCCGACCGGAGGTGAAGACTATAAGCGTTTGGGTTATTTTCTCTTTAGCAATCAGTGGGCTGTCAAAGATATGACATCTACTGTCTCGCAACTGGCAATTTCTAGCCCAAAGAATAAAAAGCAAAAACTTAGCCTCTCCATGATTTCGTTAAAGAATGGCAAAGTATGTGACTTTGAATACGTATCATACGCCGACTTAATATGCATTATGAATCAGGATAATAATGATATGGCTTTGGCTCGGTTTAAGTACCTCGCTCATATCTTACCATTAGACAAATTTCGGCATATTGACGAGTGGCAGTATGTTCTTAAAGAACCACTGACGAAAGAGGACTTCGATGATATGCTTGCGGACACAAAAGTTTATCAAGAAGACGACTTCTTTGCTGAATCATCATGGAGCGGTGTTTGCTTTAAAGGCGATGTGCAATATCTTTCTGAATCAGGTCATCAACTCGCTATTCCTTCTGAGTTTAAAAAAACTAAAGAAAATGCCCAGATAGAAGGACAAAAGGCACCCGAATATATAATATGGTCAAATGACTTTGCTCTTTTTTTTGATGTGCACCCTTGTCTGTTAAATGAAACTATTGCTGACAAAGAATCATCCATCCGCGATTTCCGAGAGCAAACAAGTGATAAATATGGCTTAATTGAGATAGAAGAAGGTCACACGAAAGCAGGTAACCATTTCTGCTACAACCTCATGAAGGCTCATGAGGAAAATGGCGTTATATATCAGCTTACCATGTTAGTGCAGGCTGATAGTGATGTGATGGTTATAGCATGTGCCGGCATCGAAGAAGGCGTAACTGGTCAACGAGAGGCAATAGTATTTGAATTAGAGCGGCGAAAAAATAACGTTCGTTTTGAGGATGACAGCATAGTTGGATGGAATAAGGATCCATATGATGAGAACATCAAAACAGGATTCCTAATGAATCTAGCAGAGCAAGCCGAATACGACTCTATGTTCCCGTCGCACCCATTATCTCAACTCTGGGAACTTGTACGATTTATTGTAGAGAAGAATTGATTTATGACAGAGCATGACGATTATATGGAAGGGATAAAGAGGTATTTCCTTGTTATACGGGAGTTACACGAAATGGGTTATGAACTCATTCGTGTCTGCCCAAGCGTTTCGCCAAACGGCATGGTTTGGCGGTGCGCTACTACTGTAAAGAAATACACCCTTAAGGCTTGTGGTGCTATCTATCGTGGACCGGAGCACACGGCAGCCAACACCCATAGCGGTCATTTCAACTGGGAGGGATGGCAGGGCAAAACGCCCCACGAGATAGCTTTGCAGTTTATCGAGCATTATCCCCATATCGCAAAATGGGGCAAGGGCAAAGACCCGGAATACAAAGAATGGTTCAAGAAAGCAAATGACCTCGCCCAACGCGGGTATATATTCTTTGCGTTTGGCGATATGTGTTCGTGTTTCCATAACGATTATAAGATGTTACTCAATTCCGAACCTCCAACCGGAGAGTATTTAGAATTCCCGCCTGCGGGAGAAATAGAGAATAAAGTATGTTAGGAGCAATTATAGGCGATGTCGTAGGTAGTATCTACGAGTTCAACAACATCCACACAAAGGATTTTCCGTTGTTCAGTCCGGCAAGCACTTTTACGGACGATAGTATTATGAGTATGGCGGTGGCGGAGTGGCTACTGACCGATGAACACCACACACATTCTTCCCTCATCGAGATCATGAGTGATTATTACCATCAGTTCCCAGACCCCATGGGTGGTTACGGAAACCGTTTTGCCCACTGGCTGGCTGCACCCTCCGCACTCAAGAAGCCCTACAACTCCTTTGGTAATGGTTCTGCAATGCGAGCCTCTGCCTGTGGATGGGTAGCGCCCACCTGCCAAGAAGCCATGCGCCTCGCTAAAATTTCAGCCGAGATAACACACAACCATCCCGAAGGCATCAAAGGAGCCCAAGCGGTTGCTGCAGGCGTGTGGATGATGCGCCACGGAGCACTAAAATGTGATGTCGCGGACTTCCTGACACAAAAACTCGGCTACACCTTCGACGAAGATCTTGCTTCGCTCCGTAGCACCTATTCTTTTGATGAAACCTGCCAAGGCACCATCCCTGCTGCCTTCACCGCCTTTGGCGAGTCCGCTTCGTTCGACGATGCCATTCGCAATGCCATCTCTATCGGTGGCGACAGCGACACCGTTGCTTGCATCACCGGTGCTTTTGCCGAAGCTTTCTATAAGGTCATCCCTGCTGATATCATCCATGAGATGTACAAACGTCTGCCTTCCGAATGGTGGCATATCATCTGGCGCATCAAAGCTTTTGAGAACCACCATGTCTCGCCAGACAATATCGACTTCCTCAAATCGGAACAGATATTTGTCTTCGGCAGCAACAAGGAAGGCCAACACTACGGAGGCGCAGCTGCATACGCCCATAAGTACTTCCATGCGGAATGGGGTGTGGGCGAAGGCATTACCGGCTTGTGCTATGCTTTGCCCACCATGGATGGAATAGTAGAACTGGATAATGCCGTGCAGCGCTTTACGGAACATGCCTTAGCTGATCCCGACCATAACTATCTCGTCACCGCCGTAGGCTGTGGTATCGCTGGCTACACACCCAACGAAATCGCGCCGATGTTCATGGAAGCCGCCTCCCTCCCCAACGTCTATCTCCCGCAATGCTTCTGGGACGTATTGGATAAGTTTATTAAAGTAGTATAAGTAAGAAATACAGACTTATTTGAGTACCACTCAACCTATATTGATTGAGAGGTGGTTTTGCATTTGATCATATTATTTTGCAATGATTCGATTGTTCATTCATATTTTTCTTGCATATTTCAGTTTTTTTTTGTACCTTTGCGCAAAATTTGCGCAATGAAGACAGAAATGAAGAACTATCTCGAACTTAAAATACCCGTTCAGCGGAATGCACAGTGGTATAGAGAACTATGTGATGCTATGCAGGAAGAACGCATTCCTGTGCGTTGGCAGAATGGTTTCTATCATATTACCGTGGCTTTCTTACATAATGATAATCACGTTATGGAGCTGCGAGATGCATTTTCACAAATCCTTTCTGGAAGGCAGGCGCCGTCGATAACTCTCGACAAGCTGGAAGCATTTGCGACCCAGAGCGGGAAAGAGATTGTCATCAACCTCGCACCATCACATCCTTCTGATGAATTATTGGCTCTTATCGACGCTATTCGGACGGTTGCCATCAGTAGTGGTTCACAAATAAGTAAGGACTTCTTTATCCACATCACGCTTGGTAGAATTGACGCACAGGATGCTACATTAGACGAGGTAAAAGACGTTATTTCAGCTATCGATTTCGAGCCGTTCACAGTCTCAATCCAGGAAACTGAATACCGTTATTTTCGTGGCGCGACTATAAATCGATGGACGTTACCATCGAATTAATATATTGATTTATCATGGATAGACGAACTTATCTCATATCGGTTTTTGAAGATACGTTAGCGCGTATCAAGGGTAGTGCGGAGCTGACGCACGCAGAGAAGCAGTCCATAGCAGCACAGACATCCATTCCCGAAAACGAACCGCTGAGTATTCCTGTTCCAAGGTCCGCTGGTGACGCGAAAGTGATAGTTACCCAAAACCGTTCATTCGAAGCGGCAGCAAAATACAAAGATCAGAATGTGTGCGTGCTGAACTTCGCTTCGGCAACTAATCCCGGCGGAGGCGTGACGCATGGTTCGTCTGCGCAAGAGGAATGTCTATGCCGCTGCTCCACCTTATACAACTGCCTGAACACGCGCGCCATGTGGGATGGGTTCTACACGCCGCATCGTCGTTCCGGCAATCCGTTGCATAACGATGATATCATCTTCACGCCCGACGTGCAAGTGCTCAAAGATGATGACTACCGACCATTGGTGGATCCGTTTATGGTGGATGTTATCACGTGTGCGGCGCCGAACCTGCGTGAGCAACCGGCTAACCCCTATAATCCGAGTGACGGCGATGTTAAACGTATCAGCAAGGACGAGTTATACCAACTGCACAAGCAACGTGCTCATCGCATCTTGACGGTGGCTGCGCAGAACGAAGCGGACGTGCTGATATTGGGTGCGTTTGGTTGTGGCGCCTTCCAGAACGATCCGCAAGTGGTGGCGCGTGCTTACAACGATGTGCTGGCAGAGTTCATTCACCATTTCCGGACGATAGAGTTTGCGGTCTATTGCCGTCCGCACGACGACAGCAACTACCGCGCATTTAAGGAGATTATAAGAGTATGAAAGACTATAAACTAACAGAAGACGGGCTATATGCCTACCAATATCCGCGTGCATCGGTAACGGCAGATGCCGTGCTATTTGCAGAGAAAGAAGGTCAGATGTATGTGCTGCTTATCCAGCGCGGCAATGAACCATACAAAGGATATTGGGCATTCCCTGGTGGTTTCCTCAATATGGATGAGACGGTGGCACATTGTGCCGAACGCGAACTGGAGGAAGAGACCGGCATTGTGTTGACCGGCATGCAGTTGGTGGGTATCTATTCTGACGTTGAGCGTGATCCACGCGGACGTGTTATCACTGCAGCCTACACTGCCATGACGACCATGCCGGAAGCTACTGCTGCTGACGATGCCGCTGCAGCCAAATGGTGGCCGCTGAATGCGCTGCCTAAGTTGGCTTTCGACCATGAGACAATTTTACGGGACGCAAAACGAGTAATGAATATTAAAGATTAAAGATATGATAGTTACCACTACACCGACCATTGAAGGTCACACCATTAAGGAGTACAAAGGTCTTGTTTCCGGAGAGGTTATCTTCGGAATAAATTTCCTGAAGGACTTTGGCGCGTCGCTTCGTGATTTCTTCGGAGGACGTACCGACAGTTACGAAAAGGCTATGCTCGAAGGACGCGAGACCGCGCAGAAAGAAATGCGCGAGCGCGCCGAGAAATTGGGCGCCAACGCCATCGTGGGCGTTAGCTTTGGTTATGAGACGATGGGACAAGCCAACAGTATGATTATGATTTCCATCAGCGGCACAGCCGTTGTGATTGACTAAAATTATGGACTATAAGAAAGGAACAGTTTACGAACTGATGGACGCGGGCGGTCCAACGGACGTGCGCGAACCATATTTTATGGAGGCAGTCGATGAGATGATGCGCTCACGTAAGTTATGCGCGATTGCCAATGCCAAGATGCCGGACGATGAAACTTATATCGCTGACCTCGAAGAACTTTTTGGACGCAAGTTGGACGATGTGCGCATCCTCACTCCGTTTATTTGCGATTTCGGCAACCGAGTCAAGTTTGGCAAGGGTGTGTTTATCAATCACTCTGCTGTATTGAGCGCGTCAGGAGGGATTGAGTTTGAAGACGGAGTGGCGATTGCACCGTGTTTTCGCGTGGCGACCATCAACCATGATTTCAACAACCGCCACACCATCTACACGTACGGCAAAGTGACCATCAAAAAGAATGCCTGGATTGGTATGAATGTCACCGTTTGCCCGGGTGTAACCATTGGCAAATATGCTGTAGTAGCTGCCGGAGCGGTTGTGACCAAGGATGTACCGGACTATGCTGTTGTGGGCGGTTGTCCTGCCAAAGTAATCAAGATGCAGAACCCGGAGGAACAACAAGAGTTGTGATTGACTAATAAAAAACAAATCATGGGATGATTGTAGTGCTGTTGATTTTGTTGGCTTCGGTGATAGTTAGCATTGTTGCTTTCATTGCCTATAAAAAGCAAAATAATCCCCAAAGGATTATGCGTGAGGGCAAACTGCTGAAGAGCGAGATGGTCTCTATTAACGGAGAACAGTTGTATGTGGAGAAAGTGAGGTTCAAGGATTGGCATGTCAGTATTCATTCTTTTTATGTGATTTCCGACGAGCTGGCTGAAGGACATACCGTCGTTGAACAAAGATGGAATTATGACGATTTCTGCAACATCACCGTTCGCCTCGAAGATTACACATACATGCTTATCCGTCAAGTGGATGCCGTTGCCCTTGTCCGCAGCTTCCGCCCCATCCCGATTGATGAATTTGACAGTATTGCACAACCTTTGATTTTATAATTATGAAACTAGAGGAAGCGATAACGTATGCCATCATGTCGGATGGTCATGGTAAGACGACTGACCAGATAGCCGCTGCTATCAACCGCAATGGTTGGCACATCCGCAAGGACGGCAAGCCCGTGACGAGCGCACAGGTCTATGCCTGCATCTGCCGTTATCCTTCCATCTTTACGAAAGAAGCAGGCAGAATCTGCGTGATGTTATGACATACGATGAATACATAGCACAACAGCAACAGGCAATCGACGAGGAGCAGCAGGAGGATAGCTGTTTCTTGGAGTACCAGCCCGAAGGGCAGTTTGTCCGTGGACATTAGCAAGTTTGAAGTAAGTGATTTGATATGAAAAAGATTATTTTTATGATGGCATCGCTACTGATGTTTGTAGGATGCACAACGAACAAGCCCGCAGAGGCGAGTGTTGTGAACGTGCCTTTTGAGGTGGCAAAGAACTATTTCTTTAAGAATGGTCAGACGATTCCGACGAGCCCGAAGATAACTACGGCAGAAGCGTTCGACCAACTCTTCGGCATGGCTGCGTTCATGGGCAAGGATGGTCAACCGACGGCTATCGATTTTGACAAGCAGTTTGCGCTGGCAATCGTGCTGCCGGTGACGGATGTAGCGACGGAGATCATTCCGCAGAAAGTTGAAGCCAAAGGCGACCAATTACTTTATTCTTACGAGGTAAGGACCGGCAAACAGCAATCGTTCTCCATTCAACCCGTTTCTATCATCATTTTGGACAAGCAATTTGAGAACCACGAAGTTATACTTATCAACGAACAACTTATGCAAGAAAACATGAAAGAGGTACAAGCGTACCTGAAGGAATGCAGTGCATTCTTCATCGCCACAGTGGATGGCGACCAACCGCGTGTGCGGCCGTTTGGCGTGTCGGAAATCATCGACGGACGTCTGTATATCATGACCGGCAAACGCAAAGATGTATTTAAACAGATGGCTGCCAACGGCAAGTTTGAGATCTGCGCACTCAAGCCATCCGGAGCAGAGTGGATGCGTCTGAGTGGCACGCTGGTCAACGACGAGACGCTGGCTGTCAAGGAGGAGTTCCTGAACCGCAACGAAGAGTTGAAATCGATGTATCGCGCCGACGATGACAACATGGCTGTGCTTTACATTCAAGATGCTACTGCTCGTTTCTGTTCCTTCTCTGCTCCCGAACGCAAAGTGACGTTCTGATGTGAAGATGATAAATGGACAAATTCGTAGCCTTATATTTTGAGCGGCAAAGAGGCGATTGAGTTAGTAAGAGCACATAAATAGACATGCCACACTACGAGATACATAGTTGCGAGCAGATGATGGAACTCATCCAGCAGCTCGGATTCCTGCCGCTTTTAGCAAGCGGCATATCCGGCTATTCGGCGGAAGAGATGGCAGATGAGGAATGTCGTTACATCGTTTTTCCGGATGGTGGATGGGATTGGCCGTTATGGAAATGGAAAGGTATCATCATCAACGAGAGCGATTGCGTCTATGGCAAGTTCTTCAACGGCAAGGCGGGTTTTATCAGCCGCTCGTGGTGGCGGCATTTCTGCAACTGGCGTCGCAGCCTCTATCCCATGCAGGAGGATGGCAGTATAGAAGGTATCATTTACCAGACGCTCTGCGAACAAGATAGTATCATCAACCGCGACTTGCGTGCGGCATGTGGCTTCTCCGGTCCGAAGATGCGGAGTAAGTTCGACGGCTATGTGACGCGTCTACAGATGACAACGCGTGTAGTGACGGAAGATTTCGTCTATCCGCGTGACAAGCATAATCGTGAATACGGTTGGGGATGGTCGTTACTCACCACTCCCGAACGGCTATATGGCAAGGACGCATGTTCCGTAGATTGCTCGCCGGAGGAATCATATCGGCTAATGACCGAGCACTTACATACCATCCTTCCGTATGCGACCGACAAACAGATAAGCAAACTATTGAGATAAGCATGACCAAAAGACAATATAATGGAGAAGTTAGAAGAACAGATACATAGCGACTTGCAGCAGTATTTGCTGAGTGTGAATGAAATTGACGAGCGTCTGCCGGAATGCCCGGATGTGGAGGACAAATGGGAGGCGATTGCTAATGCGTATATCCCTGACGGAGTGCGTGAGTTTCAGAATTATCCGCTCGCGTCGCTCGGGTGGATGATGTATATCGGCATGGCATTGGCGAAGATGTGGGATGACGATTGGCAGTACTATGCTGCAAAGGACGATTTGTATGTCTATCTGCGTGACAAACGCGGCTACGATGCCATGGACGAGTATATTCGCAGAGACGTGCTCAAACTCAAAGGCAAGGATTTTGCTGCGACTGAAGAGCTCGTTAGCGAGTGTGCCTCACGAGTGCATAACACGTTGATGCATCAGGACATCGAACCGGGCACCAAAGAGGCTTTCCTTGCCTACGTCGCTTGCCTGCATCAGTTATACCTTTTCGGTGCCGCTGTACAACTCAAACGCATGGGTTACCACATGACGAGAATATAAAATATAGTGATTATACTATGAAAACGATTATCGGTATAGAAAAATTCTGGACATTGTTCATTGGTCTCGGTGCCGTTTGGGGTGCAATGATGATGTGGATTGACCCGACAGGAGTCATGTGGGGCATGGATCTGATGCTGGAATTGCTACGTGCAAAGATGCCGTGGCCGGATATTTTCTTCCGCAACTTTATTCCTTCCAGTTTTGTGTTGTTGGTAGTCAACGGCATAACGCAATTCATAGCAACTTATCTGCTTTTTAAGAGCCATCGTTGGGCGCAACCGGCAGTCCTTGCCTGTGGCATCATTCTCATGCTTTGGATTAGTCTCGAATGGTGGATTTGGGGCTTCAATGCCATCTGTAATACCTATTTCGCCTTTGGTTTGATAGAAGCCGTATTGGCTATTATTGGTTTGAAGAAACAACAATAGTTATGGACTTTCACATTTACGGTCCACAAGGCCAACCAACGTTGCTACTCCTGCCCGGTTTGGGTGTGTCGCACGAGATCTTCCTACCGCTCATAGAACGGTTGCAGGATAAGTTCTATATCGTTGCTGCAGGCGTGGATGGTTTTCTCATAGGCAAGCCGTCACGCTTTACATCAGTGGACGACCAAGCGGCGCAAGCTATCCAATATGTAAAGAACGAGTTAAGCGAACACCTGGATGTGGCTTATGGTTTATCGTTAGGCGGCAAGATTCTCTCCCGAATGATGGAGCGCAATGAGATTGTGATTGACCATACCATCATGGATGCGGCACCTCTATTGCCGCTACCGAAATGGAGTGTTGACCCTTTGCGGTATTATCAGGCGTTTAACGTGTGGACGTGCTACCACTGGACAGGTTTCTGGCGATGGGTGTTCCATTCGCACTATTTCGATGTGCTGCTGGATGAGGTGCGCAAAGTCTATCCGTCCGGTCGCAGTCAGGCAGTATTGGATGGTTACAAGTCTGTCTATACCAACCGCTTGGAGTCCATCCACGGCGCAGACATTCACTTCTGGTATGGCACTAAAGAAGCCTTTGTTGCCAAGCCGCAAGTGGAGCAATTGTTGAAACTATGCCCGTCTGCACATGTAGAAATTTTCGAAGGAATGAACCATGGTCAACTCCTTATCGACCATCCCGATGAAGTTGCCAAACGAATAATAGAACTATTATGACACCGAAACTATTTATACAAGCATTGACGAAGTTCTTTGCTGGACTGATTATCGTCGGACTATTACTCTTCCTGCCGGCAGGTACATGCGCTTATTGGCAGGCGTGGCTCTTTATCGGCATTCTGTTTGTGCCGATGTTCATCGCTGGTATCTGGCTCATGTTTAGCAGTCCGGAATTACTGCGCAAACGACTAAGTGCCAAAGAGGAACAGGGGGAACAGAAATGGGTTGTAGCATTAAGTGGTTTGCTCTTTATCGCTATGTTTGTTGTGGCAGGACTCAACTTTCGTTTTGGATGGCTTCTTATGCCCAACTGGACCACATACGTAGCCGCTGGTATTTTCCTGCTTGGCTACGCGCTTTATGCAGAGGTTATGCGCGAGAATGTGTGGCTTTCGCGTACGGTAGAGGTGCAAGAGAACCAGCAGGTGATAGATACCGGTTTGTATGGTATTGTTCGCCATCCGATGTACTCGGCCACGCTGTTGCTTTTCCTCTCTATGCCCTTAGTGCTCAACTCGGTATGGTCATTCGCGTTGATGCTACTTTATATCCCTATTATCGTCAAGCGTATTCGCAATGAGGAAGAGGTTTTGGAGCGCGACCTTGCTGGTTACAAAGAATACAAGCAACGTGTGCGCTATCGTTTAATCCCGTATATTTGGTAATATGAACTGGACAATAATCCTCATTGAAGCAATTGTGCTGACGGCAGCATTCACGGCGATGATACTCATTCCGCTGGTGAAGAATCCGGTGTGGTGGATAGCTGACTATCCCGAAGACATCCAAGAGGAATATTTCAAGACGCACGAACGCATCCCATCGAAGTTCTTCACGCCGACTGTGCTCCTAAAGAAAGGCATGGCGATAATCATCGCTTTGGCTCTATTGCTTTTAGTGGTATGGCTGGCAGGCGCATATGATTTCTGGTCGGCTCTTGGTGTCGGCTACGGCATGTGGCTATTCATCGATTGGTATGATTGTTTCTTCTTGGACTGGGTGTTGTTTGCTAACATGAAGTCAGTCCGCTTACCGGGCACCGAACACATGGATGACGCGTACCATCAGAAGAAATACCATTTCATTCAATCCTGCTGGGGAATGCTTATCGGCTTGATACCATGCCTCATCGGAGCAGGTTTATATGCTTGGTTGTTTTGTTAATGGAAACAGATAGAATCATATCAAAACTCTTTGCTTTACAAGACCAAGCATACGCAGACTTTCAAAGCAAGTTACTGCCGACTGTCAAACGCGAGACGGTTATTGGTGTGCGGACACCGAACTTGCGCAAAATGGCGAAGCAAATCTGCAAGACTCCTGCTGCACAAGAGTTCTTGCACAGTTTGCCACATCGCTATTTTGACGAGAACCAACTGCACGCGTTTATCTTGTCGGAAGAGAAAGATTTCAACACCTGTATCGCTAATCTGGAGCAGTTCCTGCCATATGTGGATAACTGGGCGACGTGCGACCAATTATCGCCTCGTTGCTTCAAGAAGCATACTCAAGAACTATTACCGCTTATTCGCAAGTGGATGAGAAGCAGGCACACTTACACGAAACGCTTTGGCATAGGGACGCTGATGCGCTTTTTCTTGGATGAGGCTTTCCGTCTGGAATACTTAGAATGGGTTGAATCCATTAAGAGCGATGAGTATTACATCCGCATGATGCAGGCATGGTTCTTTGCTACGGCACTTGCCAAACAGTGGGATGCTACGTTGCCCTATATCGCGCAACATCGCTTGGAGAAAGATACGCATAACAAAACTATTCAGAAAGCCGTTGAGAGTTTCCGTATCACGGACGAACAAAAGGCTTTGCTAAAGACCTTGCGAGTGAAATGAAAAAGATACTATTCCTACATGGCTTTTATGCAAGCGGACAATGTGTTCCTGCTGTTGCGTTACGTGAAGCATTCGCAGGGCGTGCCGATGTTCTGACACCGGACTTACCCATGCATCCGCAGGACACACTGCGTTTCATTCGCGAACTAATTGGCAGAGAAAAGCCCGACTTGCTCGTAGGGAATAGTTGCGGTGCTTTCTATGCACAGATGATTGCTCCGGTCGTTGGCATTCCTGCCTTGCTTGGTAATCCTCATTTCCAGATGTCAGAGTTCTTGAAACAGCGCATAGGTCAACATGAATACAAGTCACCACGCAAGGATGGCAAGCAATCATTCGTTATTGATGAAGTTTTGGTTAAAGAGTTTGCCGCACTGGAGGCTACTCAATTCGACAATTGCAATCCTCAGTCCCGTGACCAAGTGTGGGGATTATTCGGTGAGCAAGACACTTTAGCGCATTTCGAATCGCTCTTCTTAGAGCACTACAACCGTTCATTCCATTTCCCCAGAGGACATACTCCCACCGCTGATGAAGTCCGCACATGGTATGTACCGCTGGCAGAGAGGATGTTAATTGAACTATCATACACAAACGAGGTGTGAGGCGTTTGTCGTTTACTATCTAATTCACTTTGACGGTTCCCTTTTCGTCGCTACCGCGCTTTTCGTGATGAAACGTGCGGTAGTTTTGTTTATGAAAGACCTCAAATGCGCGCGAGCGCAAGCAGACTTTTGAGGTGCGCGGAGCGGTTGGAGACTTGCGGTTTGAGTAGGCACACGGAGACTTTTGGGGTTAACGGAATTGATGAAGACTCACATGGTCTGCGCGTAAAAGGAGACTTGTAAAGTCGCATAAAGTGAAGACCTTTGATGTGAAAAAAAAGAGACTCTTAATGTCGTTGCTACGAGCAGACTTTTGAAAATGTTTACACGTGCAGACTTCGGCACTTTTGAAATAATGGAGACCTTTGCTTTGAGGGCGAGAGCGTCCTAATTTAGAAATTTGCGTTTGCATATTCCGCTTTGAAAGACTCGCTAAAATCAGCCGATATAGCAGGGCGGTTGGGGCTCTCCAGAGGGAAAAGACGAAAGATTTTGCTATCTTTCGTCGCTATCTGGCTTATTTACAGCATTTTACGATTTCATAGACCGGACAAATAGCGAAAACCGGAACAAAATGAGCACTAAAAAGTAGGCTCTGCCCTTGTAAATACTGGTTGTTCCTCGGTTTTTTGAAATAGCGGAAAAATAGGTGTTTTCTTGAAAAACAGAAGAAGTAAGAAACCGTATTAAACAATTATACCACGCTTTTCGGGCGTCAGACCTATATTTTACACGAACGCTCATGATGTTCGTTTGGTCTAATCGTCCTAAAAAGCGTGGTATAACTATGCAAATTTAGAACTCAGGAGCTATCTTATTGATACGTTCAATAAGGCTCTCATCAATGTGATTGGCGTAGCGGAAGGTCATGCTAAGGTCGCTGTGACCAACTATTTGAACGACGTCCAAGTCGGTGGCACCTGCTTTCAGCAGATTGTTAATTCCGCTATCTCGGAGAGAATAGAGTTGATATTCTCTCGGCAATTTCAACGCTTCTCTCATTCGATCCCAGATGATAGTGAACGAGTGTGATGCAGCAGGAGTCTGGCTCGGTTTCCATGTACCTGCACCGAAGACGAAATCATCCGGTTTGGCTCCACGAATATGGTCACGTAATAAGGCTTCCAATTTATCATCCATACGACAGTTATGGTCTTTGCCGTTTTTCTTCTGCGACCCTTTCATTTCGATACAATGTTTCTCGAAGTTCAACTGTTCCACCTTGACGCGTGTAATCTCTACCGGACGCAGGAAGGATTTATACACCAGTTGCATAACGATGATGAATGCAGGATTCTTTTCCCTAAAGTATGCAACAATTCTGTCGCGAACTTCCTTGGGGATAATGGTACGATCTTTACCCTGCGCTTTCTTTTGTTTGAGGTGTTCAAACGGATTGATGCGGGCATAACTCTTTTCCATCGCCCAACTGAATAACGCGCGCGCGAGTTTTATATTATTATTGTACGTACGTGGACTCACGCGATCTTCCCTTATTTTCTTGCGGACAGACTTCTTGCCTTTCGAGTTGTTGCCAAGAAGCACGAACTCCATGTACTGGTTCGCCTGTGTCTGCGAGAAAACTGAAGCCACAATAGATGGACAGTTATTATGCACCCATTGTTTGAATTGTTTACAGAAACAACTATAACTGCGCATAGTCGTTTCTTTCAACTCGCCGCAACGATCTTTTTCATACAGGTCAATTACCTGCTCCAATGGAGTGTAAAAGCGAACATTATCACCCGTATAACTTTCCTGCGTACCTATACCATAAGCAGGAATGTTTTGCTGAAGATTGATAAAACCGGCAGCAAGTTGATTGTTGATTTGAAGAATAATAGCGCTGGTCTGCAATTTGAACTCAGTAAGAGTTTTGCAGCGCTTGCGCTCGCGGTTCATCATAATACGAACGCGCTCTAAGTCTTGAACGATAGGGTTAAGCTTGTAGTACTCGATGTACCAACCTTTAGAATTGTGTTTGAGCTCTGCGGGAACAAATTGCCTTAGGGCTCCAAAATTTTGATCCAACATAGTAATTTTTTTTCTTCCGCCAACCTTTTCTGATTGGCGGGAGAAAAAAAGTTAAACAATGTTATAAACGGCAAATGACTTCCACATCTGTGAAAGTCATTTGGGCAGATTTTGGGTCGATTTTTACGCGTCTCACGCGTAACTTATTGATTTTCAACCCTTGTGCGCAGGATGAGACTCGAACTCACACGATCTTGCGACCACTACCCCCTCAAAGTAGCGTGTATACCAATTTCACCACCTGCGCGTGCCCAGAACAGGACTCGAACCTGCACACCTCGCGGCATGCGCACCTGAAACGCACGCGTCTACCAATTCCGCCATCTGGGCTCACACTCATAATGAGCAAAAAAAAAGAGCGGAAAAGTTATTCCGCCCTTATTTATCCCCTTAAAACGACTACGGAATTCTATTAGAGTCCGTATGCGCTAAGAATCCGGTCCGCAGTTGCAGCGATTGTAGCATCGCTGAAGAAATTTGGATCCTGAATCTTAAGCTTAATCTCTTCCACCAAGTCCTGACGAATATCTGGAGTTTCATCAGACACCTGCTTCAAGTACATAGCTTCTGCAGCTGCCTTTGCTTCTTCTGAAACGCTGATTTCATCAGATGTTCTCTGTGAATTTGCAACATTGTTAGAGCGTTTTGTGCTCTGAAGATTGTTCACAGGTGATACATAATTAACTTTGTCTATCATCATACTAAGCCTCGCTTATATTATCGGAAGATTCATCTAAAAGTTTAGCATTTTTATTGCCGGAAATAAAAATTGCAAACTCGCCCTGGACCTTAGCCCTTGAGCCGTAATCTTCAAGAACCTCTCTCGCTGTTCCTTCAGTTATCTCTTCATGAAGCTTTGTCAGCTCACGACCAACAACAACCCTTCTTCCTTCTTCAATATCGGCAATATCCGTCAAAAGTTTAACAATTCTGAAGGGACTTTCGTAAATAATTATGGCATCACCTGTTGCCATAAGTTCCCTAAGTCGGCTTCTCCTGCGGCCTGGTTTAGGTGACAGGAATCCCTCAAAAATAAGGGTCTTTCCACCCGCTCCTGCTACACTTGCAAGGGATGCAAATGCACTTGCTCCAGGAATCGGAATTACCTTGTGTCCCGCCTTTCTTGCAAGCCCCGCAAGGATTGCCCCAGGATCACTGATTCCAGGTGTTCCTGCATCGCTGGCATAGGCAACAGTCTGACCCTCATCAAGCATCTTTATGATCTTTTCGGAAGCAAACTGTTCGTTCTGGGACCTGCAGCTTATCAGTGGTTTCCTTATCTCAAAATGAGTTAAAAGCTGAAGTGTATGGCGGGTGTCTTCCGCTGCTATCACATCAACGCTTTTAAAGGTTTCCAAAGCCCTGTAAGTGATGTCTCCCAGATTTCCTATAGGCGTAGCTACAATATATAATTCTGACACAAGTATAGTATACAACCATGAGTGTTTTTTTGCAACTTTACTGCTAAAAATCAACTTCCAAATACCGATAATATAAGGGAATTTCTGTATTTTTCGGAGTTTTTTACAATGACTAGAAAGGAAAGAATTGCCGCAACTATTACTGGTATTGCTCTCTTCTGCGTGGCAGCATTGTTTTCCATTGGCCTTCTTTTAGGTCTCCTGGACTTTGGTTCTACAAGCAGCCGTTTTCTTCCAGCCCTAGGACAGATGCTGCTTTCCGTATACGGA
>JAGKVE010000002.1 GCA_021152555.1 Bacteroidia bacterium
TTAGGTATTAAATAAACTCTTTTAGGTATCGAGTCAAAAGTTTACGATTTTTAAGATTACATCTCAGTTATCGAGTCAACCTTTTTCAGTTTTAGTCAGTGTTGTTTAATTGGTTATATCGTCCGTATATCCTCCGTATATCGTCCGTAAATTGTCCGTAGATTGTGCGTAAATGTTACGACGGAAACAGCTAATCGGGTGCAAAGGTACAATAAAAAAGTGACATATGCAAGAGGGAGGGGCGTTTTTCGGGAAAAATCAGGTAAGGAAGGCGGATACAGGGGATCGCGCTCGAAGAGCACGAACACAGGACCGGAAGGGAGGGGAAGTAGGAATCGCGGTATTAACCGCGAGAGCAGGACCAAATGGAAAAGAGAGCGTGGCGGATACGGAGGGCGCGAGCGAGGGACGGGCTGGAAAATCCGGAAAGTCCGGACCGCTATGCTCATCCGGGGAAGAAGCGGGCGGATACAGGGGATCGCGCTCAAAGAGCACGAACACAGGACCGGAAGGGAGGGGAAGTAGGGCTCGCGGTATTAGCTACGAGAGCAGAACCCTCGGTGAGGGGGGCGAAGGGGGCGAAGATGGACATTTTGGCACAGAGGTGGACAAAATGACACCCAAGGGTGGACAATTTGGCAGGGTTCGGACATGTGGCACAGACATTGCACTATCTATGACGAAAACGTTAAAGCACGTGAGACTGCAAAAGCAAGCAGCACTACTGCAAAGCAGCATGCAAAACAACTACTCCTACAGCTCATGCAAAAAACGCAAATTGTTTAACTTAAATTAGGAGGATTTATTATGACACCTGCAATGTATCGTAGAAACAGTTGGTTCCCAACAGTATTTGATGAGTTCCTGAACTCGGATTTGATGGAGCAATCGTGCCCCTCTTGGGCTAAGAACACCGTAAGTACAACCGCTCCGTCGGTTAACGTCAAGGAAACCGAGAAAGCGTATATCGTTGAACTGGCAGCGCCGGGCGTAAAGAAAGACTACTGCCGCGTTCATGTCGATGAGGATCACAACCTCTGCGTCGCCATCGAGAACAAGTTCGAACACAAAGAGGAAGACAAACACTCCCACTACCTGCGCCGCGAGTTCTCGTACACCAACTATGAGCAGAAATACAGTCTGCCGGATGATGTGAACGAAGAAGAAATCAACGCCAAGGTGGAAGACGGTATTCTGACTATCGAACTGCCGAAACTCCAGAAAGTAGTAGGCAAGACGACGAAACAGATTGAGATCAAATAAAGTTGAGAGTTGAGAGTTTAGAGTTTAGAGAAGTTTAAAGTTCTAAAGTTTCAAAGTCGAAAGCATTGAAAAACGGCAACCGGAAGGCTGCCGTTTTTTGTCGATGAAACCGAGGGTTTAGCCTATATACCGACGGTTGATTTCCTGCCAGTTGATGAGTTGCCAGAGGTCATGCAGATGCGCTGCACGGCGGTTGCGGTAATCAATATAATAGGCGTGCTCCCACACGTCCATCGTCAGCAGCGGTTTCAGTCCCTTGGTGAGCGGATTGCCGGCATTGGGTTCCTGAGTGATGACCAGTTGCCCGTTCTTGTCCGCCGACAGCCACACCCAGCCGGAACCGAAGAGCGTCACGCCCTTCTGCTCGAACTCCGCCATAAACGTCTCCAACGACCCGAAATCACGGATGATGGCCTCAATTATAGGCAATTGATGGAATGATGGATCGATGGAATGATGCTCATCGTAGGGTTTGAACTGGGTGAAGTACAGGTTGTGGTTGAGGATCTGGCCGGCATTGTTGAAGATCGCGCCTTGGGATTTGGCGACAATCTCCTCCAATGGCATGGCCTCGAACTCCGTTCCGGCAACGAGTTTATTGAGGTTATCTACATAGGTCTGCAGGTGCTTACCATAGTGATATTCAATCGTTTCCCGACTGATGACGGGTTCCAGCGCATTGGGCGCGTAAGGAAGCGCGATTAAGGAAAAAATGATGTTTAGCATATGTTTTTCAAATTTAGGATTTCAACTTACTCTTTGATACCAAAAGTAAAGAAAAATCAGTAGTGTTCACTAAAAAAGTAAATAAAACCAAGATAAACTCTTTGAGTGCTTAGGAGCAGAGCTCCTTGAACCAAATGATACTAAAAACCTACTTATAACAGAAATAAAATCTGTTTGTAAATGTGGTAGAAAATGATAATTAGTAATTTTCTGGCAAAAGCTGGAAGTAGGCTTGTGCGTGGTGGCAGACGGGGCACTCTTCGGGAGCGGATTTGCCGACTACGATATGGCCGCAGTTAGAGCATTGCCAGATGCAGTCGCCATCGCGAGAGAAGACCACCTTGTCCTCGATGTTCTTGAGCAGTTTGCGGTAACGCTCTTCGTGATGTTTCTCGATAGCGCCGACCATGGCAAACTTAGCTGCAATCTCGGTAAAGCCCTCTTCTTCCGCCTCTTTCGCCATGCGGGCGTACATGTCGGTCCACTCGGCATTCTCGCCTGCAGCGGCGTCTGCGAGGTTGGTTGCGGTGTCGCTGATTTTACCTCCGTTGAGGTATTTGTACCAAAGTTCCGCATGCTCTTTCTCGTTGGCTGCAGTCTCTTCAAAAATCTTACTGATCTGCACATAACCATCCTTCTTTGCCTTCGATGCAAAATACGTGTACTTGTTGCGAGCCATCGACTCGCCTGCGAAAGCCTCCATGAGGTTCTTTTCGGTTTTTGTTCCTTTCAAATCTTTCATAATCATTTTTTTTTGAGGATTAATATTTCGCCTGCAAAGGTACAACAAATTTTTGAAATGTGCAAGATTTTGGTGGATTTTTTGTGAAATAGAGCATCATGAATAAAGCGAACCAAAGCACGAAAGGCACAATTTTACAGTTTTCTCTTGCGTATATCAGAAAATTTGTGTATCTTTGCCGCCGAATTGAAAACTTAATCACTATGAGGAAGAATATACTCCCTTATTTTTTACTATTTCTCTTCGCGTGCGTAAGCGCGTCTCGTGTGAACGCGGCGAACGAGACGTACGATGTATGGAACGGTGCCACGCCAACAACGGTGGATATATCCGCATCGCCTATTACCGTGAACACGGCTGCCGAACTGGCGTGGTTGTCTGCTAATATCCCTTCGGACGGTTATGAAAACAAGACTATCATCCTGGCAGCGAACATTGACCTGAATGGTTTCAAATGGCAGCCCATCGGCAATGCCGCCACGCCTTTCAAGGGTACGTTCAACGGCAACGGCCATCTTATCCGCGGTCTGCGTTCATTAGAAGGCACGGACGGCGTGGGTCTGTTCGGCTATGTGGCGCAGGGCGCCAAAATCGGGCAGTTGGGTATCAGCGGCGGCACCATAGTAGCCAAGCCCAAACGCCGCATAGGTGCTTTGGCCGGAGTGTGCGACGGAGATATCAGCCAGTGCTGGACGATGGCCCAGATAGCCGCAGCCGGCAATGTAGTCGGCAGTCTGGTGGGCGAGCTGACCGCCAACGGTTCGATAACCGACTGCTACAACGCAGGTCTTATTCTGAACGGTTCAGACACTATCGGCGGCATCGTGGGCTATAACAACGGCGGTATGCTCAGACGCGTCTATCATGTCGGTTATGCGAAGAACGGCAAGGCCATCGTGGGCGTTGACGAGAACGGTACGTACGATGCCTGCTACTACGACCGCAAGTTATATTACCAACAACCGGGCGTGGTGAACCCCAACGTCATTCCTGTGGACGAGACGGAGAAGATGTATGATATCTTCGACGGTGTGCCGGGCTGGACGACCAATGTGTCCGATAAATTATACCCGATACTAAGCACGTTTGCAGACACGGATGCCGCCAAACTATCCGTTGCTCCGATGTTCATAGAGAAAGATTCCAAGGACCCTGTCAATCATGCCAATGACCTGATAGAGCCATTTACAGTGAGCATTGTGAATAACGTGAGTTGGGTTTGCCGGGACAAGGATGACGAGCAGTGGATTCAAATATCGGCCGACAACGTGACGGTTGTTCGTCCTTGCTCGGAGACCGATGTGCTGGTCGATTCGAAACTGAATGGCGAGACCCGCGTAGTCTATATGCGCCCTCGCCGATGGGATGATTTCCAGCCCGGACAGATAGACGGTGAACAGAGAGATTTCTGTTTCAAAGAAGAGGTGAAGATACATGATTTTGTCGCGCAACAGGATGCGGATTTCGGATGGGAGACAGGGCGTTATTATTATCTGATGGAACGCTCGGCGATTGTGGGAACCGATACTATCCCATATGATACGCTCTATAACGGAGAAACTGAACAAATACAATACGCAGACTGGCTCAACGACGCAGGCCAGATACCGACGGACAAAGCCGGTTGGTTTGTACTGCGCCGTTTTGCGCATGACTCGGTCTGTGTGCTCGATTGGGTACGTTCAGAGGGCCAGTTCGTCTATCGGGTGTTCGGTGAGTTCGACCCGGGTAAGATTGCTTCGGGCCGCGATACGGTTTATCTGGACCCCTCTCCTGTGACAGCAACCGTATCAAGCGTGCGTCCTGCCAATGGCGGCGGCGGTCCGATTACTTATACATGGCAAAACAACGGCAATGCCCTGGCAGGAACGGACACCGAGTCGCTGTCCTATAACATTACTTCCGCCGGCGTTTATGTCTTTACGCGCACGGCAATTGACAGTGCGCAGTGCGGTAGTGCAAACAAAACATCTGAAGGCGAATATACATATGTTATCTTTGACAAGTTCGACCCGGGTGCTGTCAACGAGGAGGCAGACAAACAGTTCTGTACCGTAGAAGACGCGTTGGCCTACACTGTCAGTGCAACAGCGGCAACGGGCGGTAGCCTGAAGTATCATTACCAATGGTACATGCTGAACGACAATACGGAGACTGCCATCGATGGTGCCACGGAGCAGAACCTGCCGTTGTCATCGCTGACTCTTCAGGCAGGCAAAGACTATACCTTCATCCGCAAGGCAGAGGACGACACCCGTTTTACCGACTGGCAGAACAGCCGCCAGAAACAGACGATTCATATCATGGCCACTCTTTCGCCGGGTGCCATCAAAGACGGTGCGCTCGCCAAAGAATGTCTGGCATACGATGCGGACGGCAGTGCCACAATAACCGTCAAGGTTTCCGAGACAACACCCTCTTCCGGAGAAGACAACCGCGAGTATCGCTGGGTGCGTCAGCCGGGAGGTGACGTAGTGGGCGGCACGCCTTCGCTGGATTATACATTCCCTGTATCCGAAATCATGTTAGGCACAACCTATACCTACACCCGCGAGGTGCGTAACCCGGGGTGTGACTGGCAACTCTCGGACGGCGCGGCAACACAGTATTACGGGCAGAGTCAGTATGAGGAGCGGACAATTATCGTGTGCGATGAAGATATGCCGTACACGATGGAGTGGTACACAGCCGACGGCGTTCGTTCGACCCATACCTTCAATACTGCCAATGATACATGGCGTGTTACGGACAACAGTTTCGATTGTCCGCACGATACGCTGTTCAAGATTGAGGTGGTGGCGGTACCGGAACTGACCATGGAATCGCACGCCAGTTTCTGCCAGATGACGGGCTCTATCACGCTTTATTTCGAGCAGTCGGAAGAGTTGTCGGATATATTCCATATCACCTATTCTCCGGATATGGCGAAGTACATGGGAGCACCGGATACCACGGGCACCATTACAGCGCCGGGTACTATCGTGCTGGATAATGTGCCGAGCATCGGAACGGGCGACATCTATCTGCTGGTACAAATCGGCTATTCTGACGGCACGGGCGAAGGGCTCTGCTTCAGCCGAAGCCAGAAGATGGACCTCTATGTAAGTCTCGGCGGCTATGTGCATAGCAAATACGACCGCGTGCTGTTTGTGGACAACAACCCCGAGAACGGCATTGATGTCGGAACAGCGGAAAAACTGCAGTTCAAATCGTACCAGTGGTACAAAAACGGTGTGCTTCAGGAAGGTCAGACAGGTCAGTATTACCATGAGGACGGCAAGCAGCTGAACGGCGTTTATTACGTCATGCTGACGGATACCAAGGACCATCAATACCGCTCATGTGATGTGGTTATGCCCGCCGGGACGGAGGCTAACATGCCGCAGAACAGCGCAGTCTATCCTATTCCGGCCACGGCAGGACAGACTCTGACGATAGAGGGACAAGGCGACGCGCAGATTATCTCCTCTTCCGGAGAGTGCCTCACGCGCATGGAAATCAACGGCTCTGCTACTGTATCCGCTCCGCGCGTAGCAGGGTTGTACTACGTACAGGTTACCAATGCGCACGGAGAGAAAGAAATGCATAAACTGATTGTTAAATGATAGGAGGACCGGATATGAGAAAAATATTTTTAATAGCAAGTATCTTGTTCGCAGCCGCCTCTTTATCGGCTAAACAATATCCCGACTCAGTAAAACAAGCGAGTGCCGAAGAGCCGAACATAGCGTATGGCTGGAACTTTGAGTTCGCCGGAGGTGTCGGCTTCGGTAATTATCTGTACAAACAAATTGGCTCCAAATACACCTCTCCGCATGTGACGAACAAACTGGGATTCCCGACGGGCAATGCAACTGTTGGTATCAGTTATTACTTTGTACCATGGATGGGTATCGGAACAGGTGCACAGTTCTCTACTTATGTCAATAAGGCGGCCGTTTCGCAACCATGGGTACTGAGCACACAGGACCCGTACGGCGATGATTATACGATTACTTCCCGTCCGGTGGGTCTGACGGAGACCCAGAACATCTATATGGTGGAGATTCCGCTGGCATTGAAGTTCCGCGCACGTCCCGGTGTATGCGGTTTTACGGCTACGGCGGGTGTGAAATTCGGTATTCCGGTGTATAACAGCTACAAACTGTCGGAAGGTTCGTTTGAGAACTCGGTGTATTATCCGATGTTCGACCTGACTATGCAGGATGTGCCGAGCGTAGTAGAAAACGTACAGATTCCTTCGGCTACGGCGTCTTCGCTCACAACGACCGATATGGGCCCAAACGTGCCTAACCTGCGCACACTCAATTATGCTGCATACGCGGAAATAGGCATGCTTATCCGAGTGCATCAGCGTGTCGAACTGGCTATTACAGCCTTTGCTAATTATTACGTCAACGACGTTATGAATGTACATGGAACGCAAGATTTGGGATTCGGCGTCGGGCATAGCACCGGTGAATATCCCATGCCTTATACAACGGCATATGACGGTGTGCTGCGAACCAATGAAGTGGAGACGCTGCATCCATGGTCTGCGGGATTGAAACTGGGTATCCAGATCAATGCAAACCGAACGAAGGCACAACGCGAGTATGACAGGCAGCAACGCAAGAAAAAACCCGTTGAGACGCCCAAAGATACAGTGCCTGAGCCGATAGAAGAACCGATTGCCGAAGAGCCGGTTGATACGGTGCCTGCGGAACCCGAAATGAGCGAGCGGGATAAGGCTATGATCCGCATTCAGGAAATCGCGCGCGAGTATAATATTGATATATGCGAAGATATTTGTGTGCCGATCCCTGTCTTCATCCACGATACGGTTTATATATCCGCCGAACCTACTCCTAATGACCCTGTCGCCCGGGCATTACATGAGGAACTCAAGCAATCTGTTATCTATTTCGACCTCGATAAAGCAGATCCGATTCTGAAACCGGAAGATATACTGGAGCGTATCGCCGATGTGCTGCGCCGTCATCCGGATCAGAAGATTCATATCAACGGTCACGCGTGCAAGTTAGGCAAGCCGGCATATAACAAACGCCTTGCATTGCGCCGCGCCAACGCCGTAGCGGATAAGTTACGTGCTCTCGGTGTAGCTGATAACCAGATGATTATCACCAGTCTTGGTTCCGAAGTGCCGTTCCGTTATAACGGCAAGCATCAACTGTCCAAAGACCGCCGCGTAGAGATTGTCCCCAACGACCGCATGACTGAGGTTGTCAAGCCCGGTTCACGCCTTGCGCAGATTGCACGGCGTCATTACGGCGAACCTGAATACTGGGTATTCATCTATGAGGCGAACCGCGACAAAATCAAAGACCCGAGCGATCTTCCTGTCGGCGTGGAATTGGTTATACCTGACCTATCCGAACGCCTCAAGAACATGACGGAAACGCAAGCTCTCAACGAGGCCAAACGACTCAAAGAAGAGATAATGAGGAACAAAGCCCAGTAATCAAAAAATCCCACATACATCGTGCATGTGGGATTTTTGTTTGCCCGAATACGGCATCAGCTTACTTGGCTGCCATTTTTGACGGGCGATGAAACTGTAGTAACCACCAGTTTGCCATCGGCATCCACGGCTGACAGAATCATTCCTTGCGAGTCTATACCCATCATCTTGCGCGTAGGGAAATTGGCAATGAAAAGTACCTGTTTTCCGATAAGTACAGACGGGTCCGGATAGGATTGGGCGATGCCGCTCAGTATGGTCCGTCCGCCCATTCCGTCATCCAGTCTGAACTGCAGCAATCTGTCGGATTTCTTTACGTTTGTGCATTCCAGTACCGTCGCAACGCGGATATCAATCTTGTCAAACTCATCAATAGTAGTCGGCGCTTTTATCTCTGCCGGACGCCAGTTTTTGAGTGCTTCGGCTTTCGCTGCGGCCTCATTCTCCGCTTTGATACGCTCCAACTTGTCCAGTTGCGCCTGGATAGCGTTGTCCTCTATCTTTTCGAAAAGCAGACTCACTTCGCCTAATTGTTGTCCCTCTTTTAACATATCTATTCTGCCTAAATCATCCCATCCGAAGGTTGCTTCAAGCCGCAGCATTGTTTTCAGTTTCTCAGAAGAGAACGGCAGGAAAGGTTCAAATGCGAGAGCGAGGTTTGCAGCAATCTGCAATGCTATATGAAGAACTGTCGCCGTGCGCTCCATATCCGTCTTGGCGAGTTTCCATGGTTCGGTATCAGCGAGGTATTTGTTACCGATACGGGCAAGGTTCATTGCCTCTTTCTGAGCATCGCGGAAACGGAAATTATTGAGCAGGTCTTCAAGTGTTGTTTTGACGTTCTTGAATTCCTCGATAGTCGCATTGTCGTACTCGTTCAAAGTCCCGCATGCAGGCACGCGTCCACCAAAATATTTATTGGTAAGTACGAGTGCGCGGTTGACAAAGTTGCCGTAGATGGCTACCAATTCATTGTTGTTTCGCGCTTGGAAATCCGCCCATGTGAAATCATTGTCTTTGGTCTCGGGAGCGTTGGCGGTAAGCACGTAGCGCAATACATCCTGTTTTCCGGGGAAATCATCAAGGTATTCGTTGAGCCATACCGCCCAGTTGCGGGAAGTGGATATCTTGTCTCCCTCAAGGTTGAGGAATTCGTTTGACGGCACATTATCCGGCAGGTTGTAACCTTGTGCCTTGAGCATGGCAGGGAAAACAATACAATGGAAAACAATATTGTCTTTACCGATGAAATGAATCATACGGGTGTCTTCCTGTTTCCACCATTTCTGCCAATCGCCGTATTTCTCCGGCTGCGCCTTGCATAACTCAATCGTATTGGATATATAGCCGATAGGTGCATCAAACCAGACGTATAGCACTTTTCCTTCTGCGCCTTCAACAGGCACAGGGATTCCCCAATCAAGGTCACGGGTCACGGCGCGCGGTTTGAGTCCTCCGTCCAGCCAACTCTTGCACTGGCCATAGACATTGGGCCGCCATTCTTTATGATTATTGAGAATCCATTCCTCAAGCCATGGTTGATATTGATCCAGCGGCAAATACCAATGTTTGGTTGCCTTTTTAGTCAGCGCATTACCCGTTTCTGCATTATACGGATTGATTAGTTCGTCCGGCGAAAGGGTAGCGCCGCATTTCTCACATTGGTCACCATAGGCGCCGAGCGAATGGCAGCGCGGGCATTCGCCCCGTATGTTGCGGTCGGTCAGGAAATGACCGGTCTCAGGGTCGAAGAACTGTTCGGACGTCTCCTCAATAAACTGGCCGGCATCGTACATGCGTCGGAAATAATCTGCAGCAAACTGATGGTGGGTTGCAGATGTCGTGCGCGAATAAATATCGAATGAAACCCCGAAATCAGCGAAAGAACGTTTAATCAATTCGTGATAGCGGTCAACAACCTGCTGGGTCGTTATTCCCTCTTTACGTGCGCGGATAGTTACCGGTACTCCGTGCTCATCACTGCCGCATACAAAGAGCACTTCTTGCCCCTTCAAGCGTAAATAGCGTGCGTAAATGTCAGCTGGTACATAGACTCCGGCGAGGTGACCGATATGCACAGGACCGTTCGCATAAGGCAGTGCTGCTGTGATTAATGTGCGATTAAATGCCATATTTTGTGTAAAATTTGTACTAAAAACAAAAAAAACATATGTTTTTCTTGCGTATATTAAAAAAAAGTAGTACCTTTGCGACCGCAATTTAGGGGTACTTTGCAAAATCGGCTGCAAAGGTACAACAAAAAAATGAAAAATACAAATTATTTGGTGAAAAAACATCAATCATATCTGCTTTTGCTTATCGCGGTGCTTTTCAGCGGCGCACTTCATGCGAAGGTGTATAACTATGTTGGTGGATATGCCAACTTAGGCGAATGGACTTTGCTTCCGTCTGAAAGTAAATACGGCCCGAGTTTCGGTGTCGCCGGCGGGCTTGGGTTCTTATATGAATTGCAGGCGGGACCAACGTATGGTCAGACACGTTTCTTGTTTGACGTCGGTGTCGGAGCACAGGGAGGATTGACCAGTTTCATGCAAGGAAGCAGTTTTACTACCGAGTTGCCGAACCAGTTGGACCTTGACGGCATGTCGTTCGACTACGTGTATGAACTGAAGGACCGTCATGATAAATACAGCAATGTTGCGGTACAGGTTCCTTTGATGGTCGGTGTGCAGCATCGTAAATTCTATATGCTCGCCGGTGCTAAGATTACGGCGAACGTTTTCACGCAGTCCCATACTACGGCTACATTGACAACATACGGACGTTATCAGGATTTTGATGATTTCCGTGATATGCCTGAATATCAGTTCTTTACGGGCAAACCTATGAGTAGCGGGGTGAAAACGAGTCTCAAGTTAGATGTCGATTTGAGTGCGGAAATAGGCGGCCGGTTCGGCGTTATAACCGATGCAGTCGGATATGATGTACCAAAGCGTAAGATAGAGTACCGTCTGGCGGGATTCTTCGACTATGGATTGCTGGATATCCATTACCAGCGTGACCAATTGGCGTTGGGAACACGTAACCCCGCTAATCCGGACCAGATTTTACCGATTGAAGGTAATCTGCGTTATAACGAAGGGGCAACAGCTCCGGTTTATAATACAACGAGCATGGTGGACAACATAGTCGTGAATGACCTGATGTCTTCAAGCGGATTTGCCAAAGCCGTGAATAGTTTGGTAATCGGTTTGAAGTTCACGATTTTATTCCAGTTGCCGGAACCCGGACGGTGTGTAATCTGCAAGGATGCTTACCGTAGCTTAGTTAGCCGTCGTGGCGGAGGAGTGAAGTACGAGGAATAACTCATCTTCTTTCACCTCCCGGATATTCCCTTCACTCGCCACAGATATATGGCCTGTCTCTTCGGACACAACGATACACGTTGCGTCCGTTTTTTCTGTCAGACCCAGTGCTGCGCGGTGGCGCAATCCGTAATACTGAGGGATAGTCTGGTTCTTGCTCACCGGTAGAATACACGCCGCCGCCACCATCTTGCCGTCGCGTATGATCAGCGCCCCGTCATGCAGCGGAGTGTTCTTGAAAAATATGTTCTCTATCAATCGCGCAGACACTACCGCGTCCAGGCGTTCGCCCGTATCTACTATCTCTTTGAGACTTCCGCCACCCGATAATACAATCAAAGCACCGGTTTTGGTGGACGCCATATGACGGCATGCCTGAGTGATTTCCAGTATCTGCTGACGAGCGCGAGGGTCTTCTTCACTTTTCTTCGGGCGGAATATTTTCCATGACGAGAAACGAGAACCGACACGGTAGAAAAACATGCGGATCTCTTCTTGGAATATAACTATCAGCGCAATAGCACCAACGGAAATGATACGGTCGAATAGTGCGCCGGTAAGGTCCAATTGGAATACAAAACTGACGAGGAACCACACCACGATAAACGCCAATATTCCCCAGAATAAGTTAGCGGCACCTGTACGACGCAAGAGTCGGTATGTCTCATACAGAATACCGGCTACTAACAAGATGTCTATCACATCTTTGAATCCGAATGAAAAAGCTAAGAAATGCATTCTTGTTATTTGTTTAATCTATCCCCAATAGTAATAATTTGCGCTGTAGCGGCTACATCGTGGGTACGAATGATACTCGCTCCGTGCTCAACGGCGTATAACTGAAGTGCTTGCGTGGCGGACAGGCAAGTCTCCGGAGTCAACCCCAAGGGCTTATATACCATTGACTTGCGGCTGATTCCTACTAATATGGGCTTTCCGTATTCCCGCAATTCATCCAACCGGCGCATACATTCATAGTCCCGCTCAGTACTACCTATAAACCCAAACCCCGGATCAAGGATAAGGTCAATATCATTCATTTCCGGATGGCAGGCGGGCAACCGATAGTCACCGCGCAACGTCCATATATAAGGTGCGCCTGCTTTTTTAACGATGGCATACATCGCATCGCATCCGCCCGATACATCGTTTATTATCATGCGCCCGAATTGCGCTAATGCACGCCGTGCGATCTCGGGGCGGAATGTGTCGATTGAAAGACGGGCTTCCGGTAGTTCTGTGCGCAGTACATCAATGGCAGGCTCTAATCGCTTCCACTCTGTCTGTTCGTCAACCGGAGTGCTGTTCGGACGTGTAGAACATGCTCCTAAATCAAGGATATCTGCACCCTCCGCCAGCGACTTGCGCGCCCATGACAAAATAGCGGCTGTTTCTACCTGCTCTCTGTCTGCCCGCAACAATCGTGAACCGGCATAGAAACTATCCGGCGTCACATTGCCTATTGCCATAATTTGCGCTTTCACGCTGCAAAGTTATATAAAAATTCGCAAATAATTGACGTTTTTAGGAGAAAAATGCACTTTTTTATCATTTTTTGCAAAAAAGTTTGGTTTGTTTGAGAAAAAAATTGTATCTTTGCAGGCTGAAACATGTGTACGTCCATGCGCAAGCGTATGTCGCACGGGCGCGGATATATAAATAGAAATATATTAACATAACACAAATCATATGAAAAACGTATTTAAGTATCTCTTGATCGTTTCTGTGGTAATGGGTGCCGTATCGTGCCAAAAGCGCGAATTGAATACCCGCGTGAGCAACACAACCGGTTGGAATTATTTCGACCAAAGGACAACGAACTTTCAGGCTAATGAGGGTGTAGGTAATGTCAATCCGGTAGGTATGATACCTATTCAGGGTGGTACGTTTACGGTGGGTGAGAAGGATGAGTTCCTTACCGCTCCGCGTAATAACGAGACCCGTAGTCTGACTGTCAGCTCATTCTACATGGATAAGTATGAGGTAACAACCTTGAACTGGAATGAGTATCTGCATTGGCTGGAATTTGTATTCGGACCTGTAGCTCCCGAGTTGGTTGACCAGGCTCGTCCGGACCACAAAGTATGGCGTGAAGACATGGCTTACAATGACCCGTATGAGGATAACTATTTCGAGCACCCTGCTTTCTCTTTCTATCCTATCGTAGGTGTGACTTGGGAGCAGGCGATGGCCTATTGCCAATGGCGTACCGACCGCGTGAACGAGATGGCCTTGATTAATGCCGGAGCTATCGTTATTCCTCCGTTCGCTGATCTGCAACCGACAGACGATGAGGGGCTCAAGGATGAATGGGAGCAACAAACGGGCTATGAGATGTTCGCATATGATGAGGTAAGTCCGGAGGATCCTACCCAAACGATTACTATGTATCGTCCGAGTTATGAGTGGATTCGTGATAAGTTTGTATTCAATACCGATAAATACCTGATGGATGAAACCTATGTTCCCGATTATGGTAAAAAACCGATGAAGGACAGCTATGGCGCAGACCGTAAGGTCAATATCGCCGATGGTATCTTCGTTACGGGCTATCGTCTGCCGACAGAGGCGGAATGGGAGTTCGCAGCCTATGCTCCGGTAGCCGGTGAGGACGGTTTGACAATCGAAGGTAAGGTATATCCCTGGAGCGGCTATCACCCTCGTGATATGTCGAAACGCGACCTCGGTATGATGCAGGCCAACTTCGTCCGCGGACGTGGTGATATGATGGGTGTCAGTGGCGCGCTTAACGACCGCCGCGTTATCACCAACCCGGTTGATGAGTTCGCGCCGAACGATTTCGGATTGTATAATATGGCGGGCAATGTCAATGAATGGGTGCTCGATGTATATCGTGAGACTACTTACCAGGAGACATCAGAGTATAACTCCTATCGTGGTAATATCTATAGCCATCCTGTGCTTGACGAAAACGGTAAGTTCCAAATGGACTCAGTAGGCTGTATCAAAGTGAGCTGGGGGAAAGAGGATGATAAACGTGACGTTTATGACGGTGATTTCGCCAGCCTGATTGATACGGATTATCCTTTGGATACCGTAGGTGTAGAGAACCTTGCAGCAGTCAAATCCGATCCGACTGATGTTCTTGCTCCGCGCATTACTAAGAAGAGCCGTGTATATAAAGGCGGCTCATGGGCTGACCGCATCTATTGGCTCAATCCGTCAACGCGTCGTTATCTGGACCAGGACAAGTCGTCTTCTAAGATCGGATTCCGTTGCGCGATGTCTACATTGGGTGACCAAATACCCGGAACCCCGGTTAATAATTGATAAATTATTGATTACAAAGTATAAATAACAAATTTTCATTCCATGAATTTTCCTGAAAATATCAAATACACCAGCGAGCACGAATGGATTCGCGTAGAGGGTAGTGAGGCCTATGTCGGCATTACCGATTATGCCCAGTCGGAGTTGGGGGAGATTGTATTCATTGATGTACCTACCGTCGGCGAGACAGTGGGGCAGGGTGAAGTGTTCGGTTCGGTCGAGGCAGTCAAAACAGTAAGCGACCTCAACATGCCTGTTACGGGTGAGGTGCTGGAACTCAATGCTGATTTGGACGCTCAACCAGAGCTGGTTAATAACGATCCTTATGGAAAGGGCTGGATTATCCGCATCGCAGTAAAAGATGCTGCTGAGTTGGATAATCTGATGGATGCAGCTGCTTACAAGGCTACTCTTTGATTAATTTCCCATTCCTTAATAAATAATAAATAAATAGTAACACGCGTACGTGCGCGTGTTATTATTTTTATAAAAGTAAATTTCTCGTATCTAATACGGCAATATACAACATAATAATGTCTCTGTTATTCTGTTTTGAAAAATGTAAAGTATAGTTTACAAAATGAATTAATTCAGCACTTTTATTGTCAAATTGTTGCATAAAATCTAAGAATGTTGTAAATTTGCACACTTTTTAGAACATAGCACCAGCGGTGTACGTCGTTTGAAACAAAGTCGGCAAGCTTAGTTTATCAAATCTGCAAAATGATGTATCCCTGCTATCCGTGTATTACATGGACAGGCAGGGTATTGCAGATAAGTTTGCCGACTTTGTTTCATACTCTGCTTGTTCGTGTTTTTTACCAATCGGATAGCATATGCTATACCGGTTGGTGTTTGTTTATATACAACCTTATGTTGTGCAATACGCAAAATACACTCGTGAGGAGGGATATGATGGAGATAAGAAGGCTCTTATCGGTTTGTGTTTTGTGCTTTTTTCTTCCAAGTCTTTCTGCCCGTCATTATCTGCGCTTTAATGCGGATTTCTCGTACGCGCGCGATTTCGCGGGTGCGGGCGCGAGCGCGCCGTCTTCTGAGGGAATGACTCTGGCGGATGCACAGGCGATGATAGGAAGCGGCAAATCGGAGGCATTGCGTAATTCGAATGGTTTTGCTCCCGGTATAGGCATAGGCTATCGGTTTTCATACAAGGCTTTTTTGCTGGACCTGGGAATTGGAGCCGAATATCGCAATACGGTCAATGAACTCTATCCTGTGAGTAATGTTATAGCTGCGGATATAGATGATACGGGCGAGCCATATACGGGCAGACATACCTGGTCCTCACGCCGCGCATCGCTGCAGCATGCCGGTATCCATATCCCCTTGATGCTCGGTGCGGAGATCAAGCGTTTTTATTTCCTTGCAGGTCTCAAAGCGAATATAGATGTATGGGGGACGTCAAAAGAGCGAGGCGCTTATTCGATGTCCGCCAAGTATGATCGTTTTATGGACGAATGGACCAATGTATCCGGTCATGGCATTGTGGCGGATGAGCCCTATGAGGCTTCTGCGGTAGCCGGAGGAACGGGGTGGAATATACGGGCATGTGCAGAGCTGGGCTATTGCTTTTATGTCTCAAGAAGACATACTAATAGCCGTATGTCGCAACCGCGTTATTACGCAGGTGCTTTTGCTGAGTATAGTTTTGCCGGCACGTCGGGTAACTATCAGCCCTTGATGGTGGGAGTTCGCCTTACGGTATTGCTTCCGTTCCCGGAGCCGCGTGTATGTAGATGTCTGAACGATTGATGAGAAAACAGATATACATATTGCTGTTTGTTGTATGCCAATGGGTTTTCGCCAATGGTGTATATGGTGCAGCCATTACGATGGCGGACCTTCCGTATTTATGTGATTTTGAGGATGATACGGAGAATGCAAACTGGGTACTCAATCCGGCGATTAACACGATTACTACCACTAACGCATGGGTGATTGGGGAGGCGTTGGCTTATACCGGAAACCAGTCTCTCTACGTATCGCATGACGGCGGTTTGACCAACACCTATGCGGCAACGAACAATGTGCTGATTGCCTATCGTGATATCACGCTGGACCAAGGCGATTATGATATCGCGTATGATTGGACGGGACTTGGTAATGGCAAAAAAGGATATATGAAGATTGTGTATGCCAATCGTCCTACCTCAGGAATCAATTGTCTGGGTAATAGTACCGAGCCGGCATGGGTATCTACGTCTATTAAACTGATGGCGAATAATGACAGTCTGGTTAATGCCGATGCGTGGCGGCATGTCCAGGCGAGGATATCCATTCCTAAAGCACAGGCAAATAAAAAGACCACACGTCTGTTCTTTATCTGGATCAACACCTCGGCTACCAAGAACGATAGTCTTACGACTATCGCCATAGATAATTTCCAGTTGGCGAAAGCATCTCCGAATGATTATCCTAATAATATCCATGTAACGACTACGTTGGGAACGTCCGTTGTCAGCTGGGAGGGGCAGGCGGAGGAATATGAAGTGATGTACCGCCAAAAAACAGAAGATACTTTCACGGCGCTGCCGGTGACGGGGAATACGGTCACGTTGCCTAACGTGGATTATGGCGCATATGAGTTCTGGATTTGCGGCAAGAACGGCGGGGACAAAACGGTCTATACCGTCTTTCCGGTTGTTTACCTCTATGAGACTGATTGCTTCGATGCGCTCAATATGTATAATGCCTCGTTCGAGTACGGCAAATGGAAATACCTGAAGAACCAAGGACTGACGAAAGAAATAGCAGGGAATGACCGCGTCGATTATGGTCCGACGGATATCCGCAGCCGCCATACTACGCATTTCGATAAAACGGAAATAGACCCGAGGACGATAGTTAAAAGGGGCAAAGATACCATTGCCTGCCTGCACACGGTACCGCAAGAGGAGTTCGGCTCTGTGCGCCTTGGTAACTGGGGGACAGACTATGAGTACGAGTCTATGATTTTCCATTATACGGTTGAGTCGCAATCGACGGCGGTGTTGCTGATCCGTTATGCGATGGTACTGGAGAATCCGGACCACCAGGAAACGGAGCAGCCGCGTTTTACATTAGAGGTGCTTGATAGCAAAGGGGAACCGATAGATGTAGAGTGTGCATCGGTGGATTTCCATGCGCCTACTTCCGCGGAACTGAATGACCCCGAAACGCGGGCGCTATGGCATACCAATACATGGACCGGCAGCGGAAGAAGCTGTGAGGTTACATGGCAGGATTGGAAAATTATCGGTATCAGTGTTGAGGATTATGTAGGCGAGACGCTGACTATCAAACTGACATCCTATGACTGTGGTCAGGGTGGGCACTTCGGCTATGCTTATTTCACGATGAATTGCGTGCGCAGCGATGTGGACGGACTGCCATGGGGAGAAGGTTCTTCAACCCGTATGTTCACCGCGCCGGAAGGCTTTGACTATGCGTGGTTCAACCGCACGGACAAGCTGTTCAAAGATACGTTGTCGCAGGATCGTTTCTTCTATGTCAACGAGGCGGATACGAATACCTACTTATGCCATGTGACCTATCCGACCAATGCGAAGTGCGGCTATTGGTTTGATGCAAGCGCCAAACCGCATAATACGAAAGCGGAACTGGACTGGCGGTGGGAGCCGGAGAACTGCGTGAATGGATATCGCTGGTGGAATAGATGCCATGTGATGCTGACCAACCAGCTGAACGGGGAGGTCGAACATCGCTATGACAAACAGCTTGAGAACTGTTACCTGATAGCCGAGGATGGCACAGAGACGCTGATTGGCTATGACGATAACGGGTTCTATGTGCCGGTGCCGGACGAAGGGGGAACGCTTCGGTTTGGAGTGCGGACGGGTATCTATGTGAATAAAGAATTGTATGCCGATACGGCGTGGTATGAGTTTGATATACCTGCAATAGGTCCGATAGAGACGCATCTGTATGATTCGGTATGTCGCGGCGAGTCAGTTGTCTTTCCGGAAGGCTCGCATGACAAGTACTCGGATGGCGGCATATATGCGGATAGTCTTATCTCGGCTGTCACGGGGTGCGACAGCGTGGTGCTGCTCCATCTCCATGTGCATGAGCCGCGGGAGGTGAAAGCCTTTGATACCATATGTATAGGCAGCACCTATAGTTTCGGCGGACGTTTTATCTCGTCGCCGGGTATCTATACAAGTCTGTTCGTGAGCCGCGAGACAGGATGCGACAGTGTAGTGACGCTGCAACTGTTCCAGGCCCCGTCGCCCCGTGTCTCGCTCCGTGAGCATCAGTTATGCGCTGACCAGCCTCTGCTCTTCGCTGTTGAAGATGCGCTCTATACGGATAGCATGCAGATTCGCGTTGATGGCGATGTGGCTGTGAGCAAGTGGCTGCATACCGGGACGGCAGAGGTCGCGCTGCCATTATCCAACACCGACGTGGGAACCCATGAGGCGGTGGTGCAGTTCTATCTGCCATGGTGCGAGACCGTCTGGACGGATACGCTCCAATACGGTATCAGCCTGGCGAGCAGTCTGATAGAACTACACTGGACGGATATGCTCTCTTTCCTCTCGCCGGACTATAACGGCGGACTGACTTTTGCTTCCTATCAATGGTATCAGGACGGGGTGGCGATAGAAGGCGCAACGCAGTCGTATTATTATGACCCGTCTATGCGTATGGATACGGAGTATAGCGTACGTGTGACTATGGCGGATGGCAGCGAAGCATGGGTATGTCCGTTTACGCCGGCAGAGGTAGCCCGCACACAGGGGATAGGAGACGTCAATGGCAGCAATAAGGCGCGCAAAATATTGCGCAACGGACAAATCCGGATTATAGTCAATGGTTCCGAGTTTGATATACTCGGCCGAGAGATGACCGAGAGATGACCGAGAGATGAGCGAGAAAATTATGAAACGTTTATTCTACATATGGATGATGGTGATGGTTGCCGGAAGACTGGCAGCCCAGTTGCCGCATAGTTATTATTGTGATTTTGAGAGCGAAGCGGAGAATGCGCTTTGGACGCTGAATAAGCCGAAGAATGAGAACTCTACATGGCTCAACCAATGGTATATAGGCGGTGCTGTCGCATCGCTTGGAGAGAAATCGATGTATATCTCTCCCAATGCAGGAGCTGCTGCGGGCTACCAAAAGGGCCAGTCGCGTATCATGATTGCCTGGCGGGAACTGACGATGGAAGCCGGCAGGTATGATCTGGCGTTCGATTGGATGTGCGGAGGTGACTCCACGCGCGCGACATTGCTGGTAGGATGGGTGCCGGAGGAGCGTTTCGGCGATATGGTATGCGCCCTGAGCGATGACTACAAAGCCCGGGAATGGATTGCGGATAATATGCTTGCGTTTGGCAGGAACGGCCTGCTTACCGGTGGTTCGGTGTGGACACACGCGGTGGATACGCTCCGTTCGGATGGTACGCCCCACCGGCTGGTGTTCATGTTCGTCTATAGCTCTGCTGCGCAACTGGTACAACCCGGACCGTGCGTGGATAATATACAGCTATGCCGTAATAACTGTGGCGTGCCGACGGATATGAAGGTCTCTAAAAACGACCGCACGGCTACGCTCGACTGGCAATCCGAAGGAGAGTCTTTCAATGTCCGTCTGCACCGGATGGGGGATAATCAGGCGGCGGTACTCTATGGCATCAACCAAAAAACGGTATCCACCACATTGCAGGAAGGCGTCTATGATATCCAGATACAGGTCATATGCCAGGGGGACACCAGCGTTTGGTATAATTTCCCGACGGCGTTCATTTATACTACCAAGTGCTTTGATTATTTGGATTTGACGGACGAGCGCTGCCTGTACTCGGCAGAGACGGCTTCCGATTACCATAATAATGACGGTCTGGTGCAGCCCGGTAGGATTGACTATGGCTTCACCTCAATGATGAGCCGTCATACAATCCATTACCATCCGGAGGAGTATGATGCGCGTACGCGGGGAAGTGTGGATAGCGAGGGGAATGCAGTCCCGATGCTCAAAACTGTGCCGGACGGAGCATTGGCATCCGTGCGTATTGGCAGTTGGGAGAAAACGGCGCGCGTGGCACGCATAGAGTATGATTTTACGGTGGATGCCAAGGAGGCAAGTGTGCTCATGCTCCAATATGCGATGGTGCTGCAATCATCCGGACACGAAGAGGGCGCACGTCCGCGTCTGACCATAGATATTGTGGATGCAGAAACAGGAAATGCGCTAAGCCCTTGTACTACAGTCGATTTGGCGGCACAGACATCCGGAGACGGTTGGTATCGCGTGCCGATGGATCCTATTAAAGAGACGGACCAGGATGTATGCTGGCGCGACTGGACAACTCTTGGGCTCAATCTCGCCGACCATGACGGCAAGCATGTCAAAGTGAGAATAACGGCTTTGGGCTGTACGGCTTCCATTCACTATGGCTATGCCTATTTCACCCTGACATGTACCTCGGGTAAGATACAGGGCATCCAGTGCGGCTGGACACCTACGAACGAGTTCATTGCGCCGGAAGGCTTCAATTACAGATGGTATCTGTTGGAGAACCCCTCTGTCACGCTCAGCAAGGAACGTGTCTATCCTGTCGATTACCGCGATATACGGGATTATGCAGTGGATGTGACCTATAAATCCGACCCGGGCTGCGGCTTTACGCTGACCGCCAATGCCATTCCCCGGTTCCCGATTCCCGAGGCGACCTATAAGATTGAGCAACGCGACTGCGGCAACTGGCTTACGTTTACCAATACGAGCCATATCCGCACGCGCAACTGGATGACGGGCGAGCAAATAGAGACACCTTTCCCGCCCGAGTACCTGCTGTGGGATTTTGGCGGATATGTACCATCCGAGTATGCGGACGGGCATACTACATGGGCTCCGGCGTTCCGTTTGCCCGATGAAGAGACAGACCTGCATTTCCGCTTGTTTGCAGGCGTAGGGCTTTGTGATAGCGTGCAGCATATCTATATCCATGTGCCGGCGGTCGGACCGGAGACTATAGAGGAGACTGTCCAGCGGTGCGAAGGAGACTTATTCCGCTATAACGGTAAGTATTACCAGTCGGATGCAACCATCACGGATAAGGGCTATAATCGCGCCGGATGTGACAGCACGCATATCATCTATCTGCGTTATGTGGACGCTATCCGCGATACGATAGAGGCTACTATCCCGGAGGGAGAGACGTATGTATTGGGAACGCAGCGGCTCACGCAGTCCGGCGAATATACGGAGTCTTTCACCGGCAAAGCGGGGTGTGACAGTATTGTGCTGCTGAGGCTGACTGTCGTGCAGCCGTTGGTGATGGAGATAGTGTCCGTTGAGAACCCCTGTCCGGAGGATGTCTCTTTCCTTATAGAAACGCACGCGCGTAAGGGAACGCCGGATTATTATAAACTGCAATTCGATGAGGCCGGCTTTGCCGTCGGGTTTATACCGCAGTCGGATAGCCTGCGAGGAGGTGCCGATAACACCATTGAGGTGATGATGCCCGATGGCGTAAAACCGGGCTATTACGCGTTTGCGATTACGTTTGACAGCAAGTCGAACGGCAAGGCGGAAGCGAAAGGAGAACTGATGGTCTATTACCCGGCTTCGCTTATCCAGCAGCGATGGGATGATGTGCTCGGTATCCTTAATTCGGAGTATAACAGCGGATATGATTTCCGCGAGTTCCAATGGTACCGGAACGATGTGGCTATAGATGGGGCCACAGAGCCGTACCTCTATGAGCCGGATAAACTGCGTCCCGGGGATGCGTATAGCGTTGAACTCAAGCAACCAGGCGAGGAACGAAGCCTGCGTACCTGCGCATATATAGTGCCGGCTCCTGCTGCAGCACCGCAGGCCGTACAGCAGAAAGTACTGCGTGACGGACGGCTGGTCATCATCGTCGGCGATAGCGCATACAATGCACAGGGACAAAAAATAACCAATCACAAATAACCAATCACAAATCACCAATCACAAATCACCAATCACAAATCACAAATACTACACGTATTAGTCAACAATATTTATTAACCAAAACAAACAACTTATGAAACGATTATTTCCACGTTGTATGATGCTGCTTGCGCTGCTTGTAATGGGCGTAGTTACAGCATTCGCACAGAAGTCTGTGCTCAACGAGAGTTTCGAGAGCGGTACATTACCGTCAGGTTGGACTACAGCCGGCTCTTACTGGCAGTTCAGCGCCAACAAGGCGCAGTTCAATGGCGCGTTTGAGAATGCAGCGGACACGCTGGTTACGCCGGTAGTCAGCCTGAACGAACTGACTAATGTGCCGACAGTAACGCTTGCCTACAGCCTTCCGGCTAACGGAAGCTATGTGAACACGCTTCAGGTTCTCTACCGCGAGACGGAACAGAGTGCTTGGGCGGAGTTGACAACCCTCAATGAGGCGGCTGAAGATGCTGTCTTGTCGCAAGCACTGCCGGCAGGCCTTAGTAGTGTCCAGATTGGTATTGCTGTTGCGTATAAGCTGGGCGGTATTACCTATCTCTCCAATGTGCGTATCGCCAACAAAGCGGAAGCAACCGCTGCTCCGACAGGCTTGCACTGTGAGAATCTGACCACAACGAGCGTGACGCTTTGGTGGGATGCATCCAAAAGCCAGGAGTTTGAGCAATACAATGTGAAAGTGAGTACCACTAAACTGGATGACCCGTCCAATGCCGAAGGCGATGTGCTGGACCGAGTAGGATGGAGTCTGACGGATGAGTTCTATGAACTGGCTAACTTGACGCCGAATACGGATTACTGGCTTTACGTGCAGTATGACTGCGGGTATGGCGACCTGTCTCCTTGGGCGGAATGGTATTTCAAGACACCGTGCGAAGCAATCAGCGCACCCTTCTATGAAGATTTCGAGGACGAACTGTCCGGCTGCTATGCGATTGCGAAGGACGGCACTGCGGATGTTTCATCGGAATATCCGTATAATAGTACACGCTCGTTTAAGTTTGTAGGCACTAAAGGAAAGAACAACTATCTCTTCTTGCCGGAGCTGAACGGGGATGCGAAGAATTATCAGGTATCGTTCATGGCGGCTGCCCAAGAGAGCGGCAATACGTACGCACGTACTATAACAGTAGGTGTAGCTACCGATCAAAAAGCAGAGTCTTTCGCGGAAGTAGCTACATTCGATCTGCCAAAGGGACGTACATGGGAGAATATCATTGTCAGCCTCAAGGGCTATGCCGGAACAGGTAAGTATATTGCTTTCCGGGTAGGTAACGCGGATAAAGAGAACCGTCTCTTTATTGACGATATCCGTATTGAGGCGGCATCGTCCTGCCCGAAGCCGATGTTTGTGCAGGTTTCGGAGATTACGCCGAATAGTGCCAAACTGGCATGGACCAAGACAGGTAACGAGACAGAGTGGAACCTTGTCCTTTCTACCAAACCCCTCAATGACCCGGAGGATATCGAACCGGATGCAGCGAAAGGTGAGTTTGCAGGGTCTATCTCTGCCAACCCATATACATTGTCAAACCTGCTGCCGAATACCACCTACTATGCATATCTGCAAGCAGGCTGCGGCTCCAGCGAGTGGACGAGTGCCGTTGAGTTCAAGACCGCACGCGAGGTGACATATCCGTATAGCGAACATTTCGACCGTATGGATCCGGAACTCTACACGAATAATACGGCTGCTATACCGAATGGTTGGGTAATGGACGACCGTGGCAACAATAGTGCGAATGCCAGCTATTACGACAAACAATATACAAGAGACACCTATCGTCCGTATGTAACGACTGTTCAAAACCATGAGGCAACGGCGTATGTGAAGGCTTCGCTTTTGCTGAAAGGTACCAGCGGCACAGCGGCTACTTCTACCAACTATACCTCTATCGCCATCGCTCCGGCTATGCCGGAACCGGTCAATACGATGATGGTGACTTTCTGGGCATATTCTTCGGCGGCGCAAACCCTGAAAGTAGGTGTGGCTAACACCCAGACTAACGACCTGCCGCAAGGCGAACAGCTTGGCGCAAATATCACCGAGGTAGGTGAAGCGGCTATTACCGGCGGCAGCGAGTGGAAGCAATACAAAGTGCTCCTGACCGGCTATACCGGCACAGGACGTTACATCGCTTTCTATCTCAAACCCGGCACTTCTACCCCCTCTGTCTATATTGACGACATTGAGATTGATGACGCACCGGATTGCAATGCCGTTTCTACGGTTACAGCTGAGGCTACCGGTATTGACAAGGCTACGGTTGAATGGACGGACGCATCGAAATCCACCTCTTGGACGATCAAAGTCAGCTCCACGGAGATTGATCCTGCCTCGGCTGATGGTGACATCGTGGCGGCGCAAACAGTCAACGCCAAGAACTACAACCTCACCGGTCTCGCAATGGGGCAGACCTATTACATCTATGTCAGCCCGACTTGCGGTGATATGTGGAAGAGCACAAGTGTGACTACCCTCGTCGGTCTCCAAGTGCCGTACTACAATGACTTTACGGATGAGACGACAGGTGCTAATGCGAACCGTGGTCCGAAGAACTGGACGTTGGGTTATACCTATACCGATAGTCCGAGTGCTACATCTTCAAATTGGCCGTACGTCAATACAACGGCTTGGACAAATGCACCGGCTGATGTGGTGAAGAATAGTGTGTACTTCAAAAATACTACTACTGCATCTGCTCAATTCCCATATGCAATCATGCCGGAATTGCTGAACGGCAATGTGAAGGACATGAAAATAGGATTCTATGCGTATTGGAACAATGCGAAACCTTCGAGTCCCGCTAACTACGCATGTGTGAACGACAAATATTATGGCGTATTGAAAATAGGTGTGGTTAATAGCTCCGCTGATATCAATAAGACGAATAAATATACCAAAGTTACGGAAGTAGCTGCTATTCGTTGTAAAGAACCTAAGGCTGCTGAATACTTTGTGGTAGATATGTCATCCTATGCAGGTTCCGGCAAATACATTGTATTCTATCAAGATACGGCGAAGAACAATTACATGATGATAGACAACCTCACCATCTCTTTGGCTACAGACCCGCAGCCGGTAACGGATGTAGAGGCTTCGGAGATGACCCAGACAGGTGCTAAACTGACTTGGACTGAGAACGGTAAGGCTGCCAAGTGGGAAGTTCGCGTGTTTGACGCTGTACAGGAAGATCCTGCAGCCGGAACACCAGCATTCAGTGCTACCGTTACGGAGAAGCAGGCTACGGTTTCCGGTTTAAACCACTCTACGCAGTATTACGCTTATGTTCGTTCTGTGCAAGACAACGGCAACGGCGCATGGGGTAGTACTTCCTTCTACTCCGAGTGCGGTGCATGGGCAGTTCCGTTCTATGAGGACTTCAATAACTATGCTACCGGTGGAACGACCAACAACACGCTCCATCCCTGTTATAGCGTAGCGCACTCTACTGCAAGCACCTATCCGTATGTGCGTGGATACACAGGTCCTTCAACCTACCATGAGTCCAAGTCGAACCTGTTCTACATGACTGCCGGAACAAAGAAAGTTTGTCAGGTAGAGTTCCCTAAACTGAATGCACCGGTTAATACGCTTCAGTTGGAGGTAGAGGCACAGGCATATTCGTCATATGCAGGTGCAAAATACATCACGTTCTTCGGTGTAGTAACATCGGATGGCACATTCCACGAAGTAGCGCAACGAACCAGTAGCGCACAGAAAATTTGGGAACCGTGGGTGGTTGATTTCAGTGGCTATACAGGCGATGATGGAGTAATTGCTATCCGTCTTGACCCGGCTATGGCAGCTACTGCAAGCGGTACAACGGCAACTACACAATATATCTTCTTGGAGAACGTCAAGATTAGTACTATCCCTGTCTGCAAGCAGATTCAATCAGCAGATATGGAGGCTACCAATATTGACTCCATCTCGGCTATAATTTCTTGGCCCGCTGCTGAAGCAAGCCAGTGGAACCTCAAAGTAAGTACCAAGGAACTGGATGACCCCGATGCAGAGACAGCCGATGTATTTGATGACGCTATGACCACCAATTCAAAGGCTTTGGCTGATCTGGAAGGTAATACGAACTACTATGTATATGTTCAGACCGTTCGCCCCGACAAAGAGTGTGTCGGTGATTGGAGCCGCGTCTTCAAGTTCAAGACCCTCTGCAAGAAACAAACCTTCCCCTATGAGGAGGACTTCGAGGGCTATCCTACCGGCTCCGGTAGTTTGCCGGATTGCGCAACGCTGAGCGGACAGACAACGGATCACTCCTATGTAACTACACGTGGTACGGACAATCAAGCCCTCAATCTCCGTCAGGTTACGAAGGATTATAACAACTACTTCGCTTTCCCGGCATTGTCTGTAGATAGTGTGAAACGGCTGCAACTCAGTATGCAAGTAGCTCCGGATGGTACAACGGCAACGAACTACTACTATTACGAAGTAGGTGTGATGACCGACCCGAATGATCCGAGTACCTTTGTTTCTATAGCGTATGACTCTGTACAAGGTGCAGCGAACTATCCGTTCTCTGACAAGATGTACACCTTTGAAGGATATACTGGTGATGAACATGGTAATTTCGGTACCTATATAGCGCTCAAACCGTTAAAATATGCTACCTCAACAAATGCGAATGCGGGTGCCGGAAATGTCTATATCGACAATGTCACCATCGACTTTATCGAGACTTGCTTCAAGCCTGTTGACTTGACAAGCGAGATCGGCATTGATACGGTTAAGCTGTCCTGGAATTCGGAGAACGAAGGTGCATCTTATCTTGTACGTGTCTTTGGCGACAAAGATGCTAATCCTGAAACGGCTACTCCGTTGGCAGAAACGACTGTTACCGATAAAGAGGCGGTTATCCGCGGACTGACAGGTAACACTACCTACTATGCGTACGTACAGGCGCTCTGCTCGGCTTCCGACAAGAGCAAATGGAGCTCCGTTTATCAGTTCAAGACCGAGTGCCCGGAGACGCGTGCTCTTCCGTACGAGGAAGGCTTCGATGGCGATACCGACCCGTTGACTGACTACTGCTGGACCAGTTTCAAGATTCAGGGATCTTCGGCTTGCACCACAGATTATCTGGCAAAAGCATCCACTTATGCGAAGAAGGATGGTACGCGTGGTTTATATCTGCAATATACAACCGTGGATGAACATGCAGGCGGAAATTGTGTGGGCACACACCGTTCGGCTGCCATTACTCCCGAATTGGATGTAGAGAGTTTGAAGCAAGTGTTGCTCTATTTTGATATCAAATCGTACTCTACTACAATAAAAGCCGCCGTTAAGATTGAGGCAGTTTCCGATGAGACAATGGATGCCGAGGCTATCTATGTTACTACGATTGAGAATGTTGGCAACTCTTGGCAGAAAGCGTATGTGAATTTGTCACAACTTTACACATCTGTTCAGCCGTTTAAACGTCTGCGTTTCTCGACTACTACAGCAACATCTGCTTATATCGATAATCTCGTCATAACCAATGACTTGAATGTTGTTCTGCCGGTTGAGGACCTCAAGCTGAGCATGGTAACGGAGAATACGGCGAAGTTCTCGTTCGTAGAGTACACCCCGTCTGTTACCGAATGGCAAGTAGCGTATGTACCTGCCGGTGGTGACATTGCAGATGCAACGATCCTAACGATAGACACGAAGGAATACACCCTCACCGGTCTTGCTGTCAACACTTCCTACGACATCTATGTCCGTGGCAACGTAGAAGGCGATGAGTGGGTAGGCCCGATTACGGCGACTACCATTCAGACCCCGGCTCCGCTGCCGCTCATCACAGGATTTGAGGATGATGCAGATAAATGGGTAATTTATAAGACGAAAACCGTACAAGGCGATCCGTATCCTAACTTCTTTATCGTTGGCGAGGCTGATAGTTGTGGTGCTACGGGTGAAAAGGCATTGTTCATTACGAATGATAGTATTTCGTATGCTTATCATACCAAGGATGCACAAGGTGAAATTGGATTCTCGAATGTTTGGGCGACACGTAATATCAACATCGAAGGTGCCGGAACGTACAAGTTCAGCTTTAAGGTCAAAGTTCCTGCTAACAAGGACAATGAAAGCGATTATGCAAATGCACACTTGTTCCCTGCCGGTGCTTCCATCCTTGCAGGAACGGCTACTATGTTAAATGGAAAAACACGTGCTGGTACGGCTGTAACAGATGTTCCTGCTGACAACATCTACTCATTGATGGGTAAGACTCTCCACGAGAATGAGTGGATTTGGGTTACGAAGTCGATTGATGTGGAAGAGGCTGGTATCTATACACTTGCTATCTTCTGGTATAATGCATCGGTAGGTGCACAGTATGGTGAGCCCATAGCTGTTGACTCTGTCATTGTAGAGGAATACCTCTGTACTACGCCGAAGGACTTCGAGTTCGTTGAGCGCAAGGCAAATACAGCAACTATCAGCTGGTTCGGCGGCCAGTGCAAGAACTTCGAGTATGTAGTATCCAAGTATGCGAACCTCGGTATGCCGAACCTCATTGATGCCGAAGACAAAGTAGCAGCCGGTACGCTGACTGACGGTCCGCAACTGACCATCAGCGGCCTGCTGCCGAATACCGCTTACAGTCTCTATGTCCGCACCATCTGTCCGGACGGCGAAACCGACTGGGTAGAGTACGATTTCGAGACGCCTTGTGCTTTGGAAGTGCTGCCATATACCGAGTCCTTTACCGAGACTCCGGAGTGCTGGATTCTCAAATCCGCTACCGTAGGAACCACCAAGGTGGGTACCAGTTCGTCTGATTATGAGACATGGAATCGTCTCCAACTCTCCAACGGGGGTATAGCTATCCTGCCTGAATTGGCGGTTGACCTCAAGAATGTGGAGGTGGAGATTGGTCTCTTCAATACTACTACCAATCTCGGCGCTGTGCAACTTGGTGTGATGGATAACACATGGGATGTTTCTACCTTCCAGGTGATTGCTAATATCCAAACAGTGAACAAACCCGGTTCTACCGGTACTTATACGTCGTCTGTATTGGAGACCTTCTCCAAGATGCTGAACCGCTATCAGGGTACAGGCAAGGTGCTGGCAATCAAGAATGCTGCTGCGTACGCAATCTGCGTTAAGTATGTCAAACTGACCGAACTGCCTGACTGCGTGAAACCGCAGCAGGTTGAGTTGACCTTCGTCAAAGATAATGAGGCGACTGTGAACTGGTTGGCTGGTCTCGAAGAGGCTTGGGAAATTCAACTCAATGACTCTGTTATTGAGAACGTGACGACCAATCCGTATAAACTGACCAACCTCGAGCAGGGTACGGTTTATACCGTAGCCGTTCGCGCCCTCTGCGATGAGAATAGCAAGAGTGAGTGGTCGCTCCCGGCTACTTTCCAAACTGCTTGTGGTGTGAACGCACTGCCGATGAACGAAGACTTCAGCGCACTGCCCAACCCGCTGGGAAGCAATAATCTTGCGCGTGCTGCACTCACCTGCTGGGACAACCTCGTTTCCACAAATCAGATTGAGCAGGTGTTCAAAGGCACTGAAAAACCGTTCCAGGCACCGAGCAATATCTATGCCGGTCAGACATGGGTGCAGAACTGGCTCTCTGCGCTGGGAGACTATGCACAGCTCCAGTCGTATCACGGTGTTCACAACCCCACTTACCGCTACAAGTGGTTCATCTCTCCGCAATACGCAATCGAGGGTAATGCAACCTTGAGCTTCGATGTACGCCGCTGCGGTAACAAGGGACAGAAAGTGGAATTCGATGCCGGACGCTTCTTTGTTGCCATCAGTACCGATAACGGTGCTACATGGAAGAAAGAGGACGCAACGCAAATCACGGAGATCGATACGGTTTATTCTACCAAGACCATGTCTCTTGACCAGTATGCCGGTAAAGCAATCCGGGTAGCGTTCTATGACGAGAACAACGCCGGTAGCTATGCTCCTGCTAACTACCTACTCATCGACAATGTCCGCATGAACTGCACGCAGGCGTTTGACTATACGGATAATGCATGCGAAGGTGTTGACTATGAGGGCTATGGCTTCTCCATCAAGGTGGCTGACCAGCCGCTGGCAGGAGAAGACAGCACCTACACCCGCTTCGCGGTGAATGCCGAGAACGGTTGTGACAGTGTTATCAACCTCACCCTCACAACCCGCACCGCATCGCCGATAGTGACGATTTACGAAGCTATCTGCCAAGGCGAGAGCTATGATTTCGGCGGACAGGCACTGACACAACCGAACCCTGCCGGACAGCCATATCTCCTTTCCGGTACCAACCAATATGGTTGTGACAGTACGGTTTATCTCTACCTCACCGTCAATCCGTCCGATACGGCTGACATAGCGCCGGTAGAGGTGTATGCGGACCAGTTGCCGTATCAGGTGGATGAGAATTACACTATCCCGGTTGATGCGCAAATCGGCAATCCGTTCACAGAGGTAGTGAAGATTGACGGCTGTAACTTCAACCGCTACTTCATCACTGTGCTGGATAATCCGACGGGTATCATCAACCTCACTGCGGATGTGGACTATATCGATGTATATGATGCGCTCGGACGCAAGATTCTGACGCTCCGTCATGGAGACGCACAGAATGTGCTGCCCGTAGGCGTGTATATGCTTCGCACAACGATGACGGACGGACAAGTTGTCAATAGCAAACTGTTCATCAAGTAGTCATCCATACGGATAGCCCGATTGGTTTCGGGCTATCTGACAAATGGAGTTCCCGGCATGCGGTGCTCCGGAAAAAAGAAAGTGTATGAAACGGAATGTATTTGTCATCATAGCCCTTATGGGTGCCGTAGGCTTTGCTTCGCCGGCGTTACGTACGCCGGAGGATGCTCTGCGCATAGCCTCGGATTTCGTGTCCAACAGCGCAGCGGTCCAACAGTCCGAAGGACGGTCTTACAGCGTAGCGGTCTTACAGCGTAGCGGTCTTACAGCAAAGCGGTCCAACAGCAAAGCGGTCCAACAGTCCGAAGGGCAGTCGTATATCGCCGACTCTTCGGCTGCCTACTTCGCCGTCAATACGGAAAGCGGCTTCGTCCTCGTCGGTGCCGATGAGCGTTTGCCGGAAGTGTTGGGTTATGGAGATAATGGGGCTTTTGATTCGAAGAACATATCGCCTGCTATGCGCTTCTTGCTGCAATGCTACGCCGAGGAACTGGCCAACAGCGAAGCCGTCTTACAGTCCGAAGGACGGTCTTACAGCGTAGCGGTCTTACAGCAAAGCGGTCTTACAGCAAAGCGGTCCGCCATTTCCCCCGTCGCGCCTCTTCTGACCTGTCAATGGAACCAGTCGAAGCCCTTCAATAACCTCGCCCCTTCCTATAATAATACGGGCGGCCAATGCGCATCAGGGTGCGTGGCAACAGCCATGGCGCAAGTCATGTATTATCATAAGCATCCTGCGCAGGGCACCGGCTCGCACTCCTATCTATGGACATGTACCGAGACGCCGGCGCTAAGCAAGACACTCTCTGCTAATTTCGGCAATACAACCTACGATTGGGCGAATATGCTCGATAGCTATAAATCTTCTTACACCTCCGCCCAGGCGGAGGCGGTGGCAACGCTTATGTATCATTGCGGCGTGGCGGTGGAGATGGGCTACGGTGCTTCTTCCGGTGCCTTCACGCAAGATGTGCCAAAGGCACTCAATACATATTTCGGCTACAACGCCAACTACCAGCGTATTCAGAAAATCATGTACCCTGCCGACAGCCTCAATGCTATTATATACAGCGAGCTGGCTGCCCGGCGTCCTGTTATTGTCAGCGGCTCTAATGACGAAGGCGGACATGCTTTCGTTTGCGACGGAGCGGACAACCGCGGCTATTTCCATATCAACTGGGGATGGGGCGGTAACAACGACGGCTATTATCTGCTCACCGCCCTCAATCCCGGCAAGTCGCAAGGTATAGGCGGGACTACGAAGGGATATAACAAAAGCACTGCTTTCTTCATAGGTCTCCAGCCGGCTAAAACAGGCACGCCTAAAGCGATTCCGCAGATGGCGACAACCTCTTTTTCCATCAGTTCGGAGTCGTTCACCCGCACTACGGCTTTCTCCGTCTCTATCGCCAGATTGCAGAACTACGGCCTGACGAACTTCAGCGGCAGCTATGGCGTAGCCCTCTATGACGAAGATGAGACGCAACTGATTGCCGTCCTCAAGCAGGAGAACAACTACTCGCTCAAAGCCGGTTATTTCCGCACGACGGCGGCAACGCTCAGCAGTATCACCATCCCCAATACCGTTCCGGAGGGTAATTATCATCTCTGCGCCGTCTATAAGGACGCCGACTACGGCTGGATGCGGATGATGTGTACCGAGGATGACTACTATCTCTCGCTCTCTATTGAGGGCAGCCAGGTCACCGTCTATCCCAACAATGCGGAACCCGAACTGGCGCTCACGAAAGCTATCTCGTTCGGCGAGGACGTCAATACCGATTCTGTTCCCAAGACCGGAGCACCGCTCTCCTTTGCCGTCAAGAACACCGGAGGGACCTTCCGCGGACAGATTTCCGCGCGTATCTACAAAGGTGCCTTCTCCAAGGGCCAGTATGAGATTATCGACAGCGTAGTCATCCGCCGTAACGAGACGCTTGCTTCGGCGCTGCAGCAGGCTTTTGAAGAAACCTTGCTGCTCGATACCCAGTATAAGATGAAACTGTGCTGGCGGACGGATGACAATAGCGCGTGGAATAATTTTGACGGCGAACTGCCTTTCAAACTGTACGACCCCGACTACCATCTGGCGCTTACGGAGGACCTGCATTTCGATGATAATGACAGCGTGCCGGTGGAGAATGCCAATTTCTATTATTCGATTAAGAACACCGGTGCGTCGTTCACGGGCGAACTGCAACTCTTCTTCTATGAGGACAGTCTTTACTCGCGCGGACAGAGCGAGTTGCGCGCAGTCACTATCGGAACCAATGAGACGCTCACAGACGCTTTCGCCGGACCGCTTGAGCAGCCTGCAGGCAATTATCTGGTTATTTTGCGCTACCGAGAAACGGACGGCGAATGGCAGGAGTTCTACGATGTCTATGGACGGAATATAAGCGGTGTCGGTGCCAAACTGTATGCCGCGCCGCCCGATGACCCCGATATCCCGACCGCTGTCGGCCAAATCACCAATCACCAATCACCAATCACCAATAAGGTGCTCCTCCATAACGGACAACTCCTGATTATTCATAACGGGAAAACATATAATGCGCAGGGCGCACGAGTAAAATGACTAACAACAAATATCTGATAGCAATCTTTCTGACCGCAGTGCTTTTCGCCTTGCCGCTCCATGCGGATGTGAAGCGTGAGAGCCTGCATTTCCTGACTACCGAAGCCGGATTGGGTTACTCCGCCCTGCTCAATAAATCCACATTAGGCACCTCCGCCGGCTTGGCGGGTGCCAAGCTGCAGGTCGGCTACGAATGGCGCTACCGCAAACTCCTCGTACATACGGGCCTCGAGTTCGCATCGGTCAATGATATGGCGCGTGTCGACCCTTTCCAGATGAAAACATCCTATACGGTCGGCCTGCCTGCCGGGCAGTATATGACGGAGTATTTCGATTTCCGGTCCTTCAAAGAGACCCAGATGATGGGGCAGTTGAATATACCGGTGCAGGTAGGTGCTGTCTTTTCGGACAGGTATTATTTCCTGGCGGGTGCGCGTATCGGGCTGCCGGTCCTGCATGCGGCTTCCGTAAAGACCGATGTTACCACTTGGCTCGTTGACCCGTCGCTGATCGGCGAACTCAATAATGTGCCGGTGCATGATGCTTATACCTCGACTGAGAAACTCAATTACGCTTGGTCCGCGAATATCGTCAATGCCCAAGTCTCCGCGGAAGTGGGACTGGTGCTCAATTCTTTCTTCGAGAAGCCGCAGAAAGGAAAAGGAAGAGGTTCGTCTGCGTCGGGACGTAACCAGCGTAACAAGAAAAAACCCGTCCTTTTCCGCGTGGCGCTTTTTGCGGACTACGGCATAACGTCCGTCGCCAAAACAAGCGGAGAGACCAAGACTTTGGTGCAGGTGGCGGAGCCGAGGGATATAGCGATGAACGGCTATTTCGATGCTTCGCAGACGCCTGCCAACTCGTTGCTTGTCGGCGCCAAGTTCGCCGTACTCTTCCAGCTCAACGAGCAGAAACCCGCCAAACCGCTGCCCTCTTATTTCGATATATGGATTGCGGACGAGACGACCTCAAAACCCCTTCCTGCGCGTGTCAATATATATGATAAGACCAAGAAGCGCACTACGGTCAAGGATGTCAAGAACGGTCATCTCCGTTACCGCGCGAAGAACGGCGAATATACGCTTACGGCGTCCAACAGCCTCTATTATCCGCTTTCTCAGGATGTCGCGATGGAGGGGGAGGGCATTACGGATACCGTCCGCTTTGGTTTGCGTCCGCGTCCATGGCTGCGCCTGCGTGTGACCAATACCGATACCGGCGAACCGCTCTCTGTGGCTGCGGCTGTTACCAACGCCGCTACGGGCGACAGCGTCACTACGCTAACCACCCAGCCGGAGACTGGTCTGGCGCGCACGATGCTGGATGACGCAAAGACCTACCGCCTCACGATTGCCCATACCGGCTATGAGACGGTTATACGGGATATTGCCAATGTAGGCGACTCGATGCTCGTCAGCCTCACGCCTATCAAGGTCGGGAAGAAAGTGATTTTGCATAATCTGTTCTTTGCTACCAATAAGACGCGTATCCTGCCGCAGTCGGAGGAGGCGCTGGATGAGCTGTATGCTTTCCTGCTCGATAACCCCTCTCTCACTATCCGCATCACCGGCCATACCGATAATGTCGGTTCCAACCGCGCCAACCAGCAGCTCTCCGAGGGCCGTGCTGCCGCCGTGCGCGACGAGATCATCAAGCGCGGCATAGCGCCCGAACGTATTGAGGCGGACGGAAAGGGCGAGGATGAACCGATTGCGGATAACAAGACCGAAGAAGGCCGCGCCAAGAACAGACGCGTAGAGTTTACCATCACCTCAACAGGAGACGCGCTCATTGAGCAGGTCAAGGAGTAATCTCTTTTATCCATTGCGGCAGTTTGGTATGGCGCATCCGCCGTCTCTGTTTGGCGGCTTGGGCGCCGTATCATTCTGTGCGGTTGGGGCATACACGCCGTATGCGCTGACGCATACCAGCAACGCCGCCACTACAATCGTCTTTCTCCAAACTCTCTTCATCAAATCGACTGCCAAGGTACGACAAAAAATCCGAATGCGCAAACGAAAAAGGAGAAAAATTGTTTCATTGTGCAGTAAAAAGCTACGATTTGCAAACTCAATATAGCAAAAAGTCGATATTTTTACATATTTTGAAGAAATTTACACACGTATACGCGCGAAAAGCAGTAATTTTGCGGCCGAAATGTCAACGTATGTGTACGTTACGCACATGCGCACGTATAAGCGACAAAAATTTAGCCGGCTAGCCAACTAGACGACTAGTAAAAAATAATAAAAACCAGCCATGGCCACACTCAACGAAAACGGCTTTCTGCAATATCCGGGTAATTATAGGGAGTTGCTCTTCTATAAGAAAGCAACAATCCTATATGACATGACCTACTGGTATCAGAATCGCTATCTTGTACGGGGTGACCGTACTAAAGACCAGATGGAGCAAGCAGCGCGAAGCGGAAAACAAAACGTAGTGGAAGGCAAGGCCGATGGGATGACCAGTAAGGAGATGGAGATTAAATTGTTGAATACGGCGAGGGGAAGTCTGTTGGAGTTGATGGAGGATTATGAAGACCAGTTACGTTCGCGGAGGCTGGAGCAGTGGGGGAAAGGGCATCCGAGATACGCAAAGATGGTGCAATATTGCTACAAACACCATGATTTGAAGCACTATCAGCCGTACTATGAGAAATGGAGCATAGAGGAGTTTTGCAATGTGGCGCTAACGCTCCTGCATCAAGCAGATAGAGGCCTAATGACTTACCTCCGCGCGGTAGAGAAAGCGTTTTTGGAAGAAGGAGGATTGAAGGAAAAGATGTCCGCTGCCCGTCATAGAGTAAGAGGATACTAAATAACTAGTCAGCTAGACGACTAGACTACTAGCCAGCTAGCCAACTAGTCCAAAAGAAAAACACAAAATAATCGAATAATAAAAACACACAATACTATGAGAAACTTTTTACAAGTTAATCGAGCCCTTGCGGCGGAGAAAAACTTCCAATTAGTTAATCGAGCCCTTGCGGCGAAGAAAAACGTATTTACCCTTCATTCTATATCCAATCCCGACGGTCAACCGACGGTGAACCGACAGTCAGCTGTTGCGTTGCAATCGGGTACAAGGAGTGAAAAAGCGCCATTGGGTCCTACTTGCCTCCGATATCTATCTCGCATTGCCATGATTTTTGCCGTACTTGCGCTGAGTATCGCCAATATCGGTATGGCCTGGGGAGCAGCAAGTACGTCTTCTGATGGGAAATATGCTACTGGAACAATTGATTTTAGTACTATTGGTAGTTTGTCTGCAAATACCACTTACTGGCATAATGGCATAAAGTTCTTTTCAGGTAATAGTGCCGATGTTTCTGCCAATACTTCTGCTTGGTCGGAGAAAGTTTCTATTCCAGCTTATATCTCTGAGAAAACTGCAAGTAATCAAGCTAATAAAGGTAAATGGGGGAAAAATGGGAATGGCGTACAATACACAATGAGCGGATTTGCCTGCTCACAACATACTATTGGTGTTCATGTCAATCAACCTTGTACTCTTACGGTTGTTGTAAATAAAAACTTAGCTTCGGATACAGATGATGCAGGTATCTCGGCCTCTATAGATGCCACAGCTTATGCTGCAGCTTGGACGACAAGTACATATAAAGTTGCAGGTGGTGCTCTGACGGTGAATTCCGCCCGTGCTGATGCAATAAATGCGCCGGGTCGCTATACACTTACAATCGTTATTACTGACGGAAATTTGACTGACGGTGAAGCAGTTGTAAAGATGTTTAATAGCTCATCTGGTACAGGTTCGGGCAAATTGTTTTGCTGGGAATCAATAACAGTGGCTTCTGCTGCTCCAACTCCTGCTTGCGGAGAGACGGCACAGGCGGAATTGACGCTGTCGTCAAATAGCGGGACTATTTGCGGAACAGGAACGGCGACATTTACGGTAAATGGCGGCTCGGGAACAGGTGCGTTGTCGGTTTCTTCGTCAGATCCAAGCAAAGCCACGGCATCTATCGACGGCTCGACTGTGACGGTAACGGGTGTGGCAGCCGGTAGTGCAACTATTACGGTTACCAAAGCCTGCGATGCAACTTACGCAGAAGCAACGGCTATTTATTCCGCTACGGTAGCTGCTATACCGACCGCTAATGCCGGTGCAGACAAGACGACCGAACCCGGTAACGGTGTCGCCCTCGCTGCTACAACTGCGGCAGATGGTTGTACCGGAGCGTGGACCATACAATCCGGTCCGAATACCTCCACCGCTCAGTTGAGTAGCACTTCCTCGGCAACGGCTACCTTCACACCGACCGTAGCAGGCACATATACGCTGCGTTGGACGGTAACCAATACCTCGTCAAGCTGTTCGGCGTACGACGAGATGACCGTATCAGCAGCCGTATGTAGTATCTCTGAGTGTGGTAATGCCACGCTGACGTATCCGATATATACAAGTGGTAACTTGAGCAAATCGAATTTATTCTCAGGTGCTACTTCATCAAACGCTACCGCGGTTTCTGTTGGTTCATCGCCTGCCTTTACCGATGGTGTAACCGTAAGTGCTGCTACTAAGGGTAGTTCGGCAAATGCCGGTGCATGCTATGCCAAAAGTACTGTATTAACGGGAAAGATGAAATATTCGGCTTCATCAAAATCATCGTCGTATTACATAGATTTTCCATTTACAGTCAATACGGGCTACACCTTTACTCCATGTGATGTACAGGTTGTTATTCAGCCAGTATCAACCAATCAGGCATTTACGGTAGAAATCACGAATGGAACGAATGTATATGGTACATCAACAGCGACTTTGAATGCTGGAGTAATGGAGCCGATCATCGGTCTTACAAGCCCCGCTGAAATGTCTGCCGGAAATTACGCAATACGTTTGTATCCTCATGGTGGAGAGAACAAAGAATTCCGTATGGGTGCCAATGTTATTTTGAAGGGAACGACGGCAGCTGCTGGAGAAACTTACTCCATTACCTACAACTGTAACGGTGCGACGAGCGGTTGCCCGAGTAATGCGGCAGGACAGATTGCGCTGCCGGATCCGTTACCGAGTTCGATTGCCAAGGATGGCTATGATTTCGGAGGATGGTACACGAATGAGGGACTGACTGTTGAGGCCGTAGCAGGAGCAACGCTGGATGCCGATGTGACGCTTTATGCTAAATGGACAGCTTGCACGAAGCCGGGTAAACCGGCATTGCCGCGAGTAGAAGATGGTACCTTAACGCACAACAGCGCTACTTTCAGTTGGGATAGAGATGGAGCAACTGCCAATTCGGATGGTTATGCCGTTTCTATTGTAAAAGTATCCGATGGAAGCACAGTTCTCGATTGGACGTCAAGTGGAATACGTGTAGATGGAACGGCTCATCTATACGACGCAACCGGCTTAACAGCAGGAACAGCTTATTACTTCGTCGTGAAGGCAATTGGTGCCGATGGCTACTGTGAGTATGGTGACACAGCAAGAGTGGAGTTCACCACCGGCGCTCCTGCCGGTCTGACCGCATTGGAGTGCAATACGTTGTATAAAGTAGAGCACATGGTTCCTGCGTCAATTACGTTGTCCGAAATGGGTCAATACGCAGCAGGCCTTTCTGCTAATACTAAGTTTGAGGTAATTGGTGATCCTGCAGCAGCAGCGAATGCTGGCGGAACACCGGAAATGAAAAATGAAGCAGCTTCATTTGCAGAGCAATCTTTCACAGCTCGTATGTATCTTAAAGGAGCTTCCAATACAACTGGCTCCGGAACCACATTTGTGCCCACTTCGCGTGCTTTAAAATTCATCGTTGGTACAACGGGAACATTGGATATATATGCTCACCGTGTGGACCGTTTGTATCTTAAGAAAGAAGGAGATAGTGGGACAACACAATTAGGTTCTAGTACAAGTGGAAGTGGTTCCATGGTTTCACATAATGTTACAGCGGGAACCTATTATATCTATTCCGTAAATAGTAGCACTTGTATTTATGGTGTTCGTTTGAACTGCGCAAACACTGTTACCTACAAGCCGAATGGTGGAACCGGTAGCGATTTGGTGGTCAATGATTTGACAGCAAGAGATAATCCGTTTACTGCTCCTTCCAGCAAAGCTTTTGATGGATGGAACACCGCTGCGGATGGTAGCGGTACCGACTATGCAGTAGGAGCAACTATTTCAAGTGACATAACACTCTTTGCGCAATGGAAAGATGCTTACACCGTTACTTACAAAGCCAATGGAGGTACCGGAGCAGATGTTGTGGACGACGCTGCAAGTGAAGTGGCTTCTAATCCGTTCTCGTATAGTGGACATTCATTTACTGGTTGGAACACGGCTGCAGATGGCACAGGAACTTCCTATGCCGTTGGTGATGCCGTGACATCAAATTTAACCCTTTATGCACAATGGGAAGAAGTATTCGTACGCGATTGTGATGAATTGGTTGTCGTGACAGCTACATCCACAACGGCAGTAGCTGCCTCGGTTGGTACCGTTGTATCTGAAAAGCTATCCGAAGGAAATCAGTTTACTGCAATAGATGGCTACACGTATGCTGTGAAACCAGCCACAAGTGGAAAACTCACTCTTTCTCCAAAGGCAGGCAAATCGTTTGCTGCAGGTGATAGTTTGATATTTATTGTACATAATGGCAATAGTGGGGAGAAAATAGAAGGATTCAAAATAGGGTCTTCAACGCATACACATTCAGTCGCAGGAAATAGTTTATATTATATCCGTATAGAGTTAACTGCTTCCGATATTGTGGATGGAAAAGTTGAAATCACACGTAATTCGTCAGATGATAGATGGGTTGCTGCAATCATCAAAACTTGCGATGTGCTGCCGCCTTGTACCACACCTGAATTACCATCCCTAATTGATCAAGAGGTATGCGCAGGGGAAAATGGTACGGCATGGGATGCAACTATCACCAATGAAGACGCATTGGCTACCGGAGAGACTGTTTCCTACGAATGGAAGAAGAAAGGCAGTGACGCTGTATTAGCAACTACTGCCTCATATACACCAACAGACGTAACTGCTGCAGATGCTGGTATTTATGTAGTAACGGCTACCGTCTCCAAGACTGGCAATAGCGACGCTACTGCGTCTGCTGAAGTAACGTTGACGGTTAAGTTCACTGCAACACCAATGGTAACGATGACTCCTTCGTCCATCGCTCCGGGTGAAACGGCTACGCTGACCGCCACCAGTTCCGAAGGTGCTACTTTTGCATGGTATAGTTGCGATAACGCAGAGGGCGCCAACCCTGTGAACGTGGCTTCTACAGCAACCTATACCACTCCTGCCTTGGCTGCCGGATCGTACTACTACAAAGTAGTAGCAACCGGTGACGGCACGCATACTTGCGGCACAGCCGAACTTATCTACCAAGTAGAGGTGGCTATTCCCGAACAATGCCATACTTATTATTGGTTCCCGTATGACGCTGATGCCCGCACTAATGATGTAACAAACAATGAGAATAAATTCTTCTCGGGAACGAAGACGGGTTCTTCTAACGGAGGAACATATAATTTCTCAGTAGATGGTGAGAGTCTGACAGCAACAAAGAATACAGGTTCCAGCAGCATGACCATTACGTTTACCATTCCTTCAGGTAAGACAGGTACGTTAGGCATTAATTGCAAGGGTTCAAGCAGCAAGCCTCTTTATCTGACCCACTCATCGGGCACACCGCAATTGCTGGTTAGTGACGATAGCAATAATGCTGCCTTCAAGATTACGGGAATAACACCAGGCGAATGGACACTCACTTCCGCAGGCAGTTGGACACTTTCCGGTATGGCTGTCAAGGTTTGCACCGCTTGCGAAGCCACTACCATGGATGTCAGCAATGCGGCTCCGACCTATGATATGTCAGCCGGAGGTGATTTCACCGAGCCGACATTCACCGTCAAACATAATGGTTCCGCCCTTTCACCTCAACCGGCGTTGAGTTATACCTCTTCCAATAGTGCTATTGCTACAGTGAATGAGACAACTGGCGCACTGACTTTTCATGGAAAGACCGGAACAGTTACCATCACCGCCACTTACAGCGGAGACGGCACCTACTGCTCATCTACTGCAAGTTATACACTTACAATCAACTGCGGCAGCGAAGAAGCGCCGAAGATTGTTCCGGCTGACGGAACTAACTTGACAGGATGTAACACAACTATTACACTTCATGCCAAGAAACAGGACGGCACGGACTTCACCGGTGGTACATATCAATGGTATCGTAACGGCGATGTTATAGAAGGTGCTACTGCTGCTTCCTACACCGTTGCGCGCGCGGGTACCTATATAGTAACACGTACAGACGCATGCGTGCAAGAGAGTACGAACAAGGCGGTTATTACAAATACCGTAGATGAGCCTACGGTAGAGAGACTCGTGCCGTTCCAGTATTACCATGAGGATAAAGAGTACTCCGCACAAATGAAGGACCGCCACCTCTTTGCCGTCCATTCGCAAGGAACATACGAAGGCAAGAGTTATAGTATGACTGCCACCCGCGTCAGCGATGGTGCAGATGTGCTCTCCATAGTGGAAGGAGCGCTGTGGGTTAAACCGGGCACAGGTGCAGGAGAAGGAACAGATACCGTGATGATAGACTTGAACCTGCTGATTGACCAAGGTCTGGCTGCAGGAGACGAGGTACGGTTCGTATGTTCCGCCATCGCCTGCGGCGGCATCAGTCCTGTCAACAACGACATTATTCTCAAAGTCATTGACCAGACGCCTACCCTCGCTATCATCTGTTCCGGCGCAGACGGAGACGGTACACGTGACAAGGCAAATTATGTGCTCCATGGCGATTTCCTGACGGGCTATAACAAAGCAGACCTTTGCCTACAAACCGGTGGAACCAGTTTCGACAACACGCAAGAGTTGCCGTTATATACCGCACTCAAAGCGCATTATCGCATCACGCCGGTGAACGGCTATGCGCCATTCAAACTGCTGAACTATGAGCCGTTTGATCTATTGTTGCTAACCGATTTCCCGAAGACGAAATTAAATTCAGACTCTCGAACCGCTCAAGCAACAAATAAGATGGACTCTATGTACGTATTGGTTGATTATCGTCCGATGTTGTCCTTCAAGACGCACATGGTAGTCAAGACGCCTTCCAGTTGGGCAGTCAAAGGCTTTACCACTTCGCCAACTGTGCCAAAAACTCCGCAAACGCACATGAATATCGTTTGTTACGCTCACCCGATGTTCAACGCCCTCTCACACTTGGCTACTGATGAGGTGAGTCCTGACCATGACGAGGAAGGACAAATGGTGTATAAGATGCTGACCGGAGGCGGTTATGACAAGAGCAAAGGTATTCAAGGATTTGAGTTGAGTGATGCCGGTAACTTCGTCACTATTGCCTTCACTCGCTATAACGCCACTGCCAGTGCTCCGGCTGCGGATGGTACCGTGACATGGACACCAGGCGCTGAAGACCGCAAACTGATTGCGGCTTGCGAGCGTCAGACCAACATTGAGGCACGTATGATTCTGCTCTCCATCAATGCCGATGCACTCTGCAAACTGACAGACGCCGGAATCGCGATGGTGGATAGTACATTACAATACCTATTAGAGTCTGACCCGCTGAAGGTAGCCGATTGTAGTTTGACTTTCGATGACGATAATGGTACTGGTGTTTGGTCTGATGAGAAGAACTGGGCTCCTCGTTACAACCAAGTGCCCAATGCCGACCTTGGCGCACGTATCATCAAACCATGTACGGTTGATAATGCCGAGGCGATGGCATTGAGTATCAAGATAGAGAAGGAGGGTAAATTGATTATTCCGGCGACCAGTGCTTTGATTGTGGAGAGTTCTATTCGTCATGCAGATGGAGGAAATCTGTCTGCGCCGTCGGCCGATGAAATATCTATTGCTGCCAATGCGTCAGGTTCGGGAACACTGATCCTTAATAACATTACAGAAGATACCCGTGCCTCCGTACAAATGTATAGCAAAGCGTCAACAGACCAATCTGCGGATGCGGCTAATTGGCGCTGGCAGTATATCGGAACACCATTCAACGATGTGACTGACGCAATGACAAATTACTATGGTAGTTGGTTGTATCTATGGAATAATGGTTGGAATGCGGTTCCGAAGAGCGCCCCGCTGGAGCCTTTTGCAGGGTACTGCATTACCCATCCTGATGGAGCTCGCACGTATAGCATGACCGGAACATTGGCTACCACTGCCGACCAGACTATTACAGTGCCGGCCGAACAATATATGGTAATTGCTAACTCTTGGACTGCTCCTATCCAGATAGATAACTTTACCGATGATGATCTAAAGAACTTGGCGGCGAGGACTATCTACTTCTTCAATACCGGTAGTGACCCTAATCAGGAGGGCTCCGTTCAACCTGCAGGTGTGACTGGCGATGCCCGTTGGGCTGCAGGAACATATGTGCCTGTACCTATTCATGCGGCTCCGTACAGCGGCGATTCTACTATTTCTGCTATGCAAGGATTTTATGTGGTAGGCGGAGTTTCAGAGGGAAGCATCCATCTGGATTATGACCGTCTGGTTCGCCCGCAGAAGACAGGACAGAATATTGTATCCGGGCCGATGCACGTTCGTCGTCGTGCGGCTGCAGCAGACGGAGAACCGAACGTGCTGAAACTCTTTGTGGGTGGTAACCGTTATGACGACCGTCTCATCCTGCTCGAACGTGAAGATTTTACGAATGGATTTGATGATGGTTGGGATGGAGATAAATGGAGTGGTAATTCCGTGGCTCCTGCCCTTTGGACATTGCGTAACGATAATACTCATGAGGCTGTTTCTGCTATTCCGGATTTTGAAGGAACAATCATTGGATTCCAAGCCGGAGAAGATGACGAATATACTTTCCGGTTCGATTATTCCGGAGAAGCAGATGCCATATATCTGTTAGATACAGAAACGAAAGTATATACGCGTGTGTTGACAGGAAATACATATACATTCACTACAGCAGACAAAGCAGAGCATCAGCGTTTCGTCTTAACGCGTAGCGATGCGCCGCAAGTGGCAACAGGAGTAGAGCCTGCCTCTGACTCCTCCCTGAAGGGAAGAGCGAAGAAGTTGCTTATCGAAGACAAGTTGTATATCTTGCTCAACGGAATGTTGTATGACGCAACAGGCAAAGTAGTACGCTAAAAGAGGAGGAGAAGTGATGATGAAGAACACACCTAATAACATGAACCGTACGAGATTGTATAGATGGTCTGTAATACTATTATTACTTGTCCTTGGCATAGGACATATATCCGCTGTTGTCTATTCTCCGTACGAAGGGAAAAGCATTCCGCGGACAGGAGGCATATACAGTACTGCCGAAGCGGCAAGAGGGGCGGCTATCCCTATCTCTTCGTTCCAATCGACGAGTACCCTCTCCGGCGGAACACGCAGCGATGCAGCTACACCGCTCATCAATACGGACGGCTCGGTGGCGACGGGAACATACCTATCAACAGGAATATCCGGGCCAAGAAAAGTGAACGGTACAGGTCCCGGAACTCCTCCTATCCCAAATCCAGACAACCAGCAAGTACCAACTCCTCTCGGCGATGTCTTAATCCCGTTACTCCTCCTCGCGTCCGCGTACGCGGTATATAAGGTAACGCGCAGGCGTGTGAGGGAACAACTCGCAGGACAATGACGGTACCGTGACGTCCGTAATGCAAACGAGATGCGAATGTAAGTAACCAAAAAGCAACTGCAAAACAACGACAAAATAATTGCTAAATATACTAACCATGAACAAGAATCTATTTTTTGCGACACTTATCCTGTTCGTCGCGTGTGCACCACAGCAAGCGAAAGCGGTAACTTTCGACCCGAGCGTAAGGTACTCGCAGGAAGTCATTAATGCCCGCATGACCAGTTGGAAAAACAAGGACAACCGCGTTGGTTTCCCGAATGCTAATAGTACCAACGGAAGTACCGATCCCGGAGCTGCCGCCTCTTGGGACTATGTACCCGGCGTCGTTGCCAAAGGTATATTGGACTGCTGGGAGTTCTACCAGGATTCTGCTTGGGCAGAAGCCTGGTATAAAGGATTGAGTTCATGGGCATTAGATAAAACAGCAACCAATGAGGGAGGCAGTCTGGATGATTTGAACTGTACGAAAGTGTATTTCGGATTATATGATGGAGCAACAAAATCCGGCGGTAAGTTTGAGAACAGCACCAATGCCACCTATTGCATGACGCAGATGGGACGAGGAGCAGACGGATTAGAGGCGCATAATGCAAGTTACAGCATCTCCGGCACAAGCAGTACGGCAGACGGCGGATGGTATCATAAGTCCAATTACGGCAACCAGATGTGGTGTGACGGTGCGTACATGGGGCCGGCACTATTGGCGCAGTTACTCGCTTACGGTGTATCCACTACGCTCACATGGGCAGACGTGATGACCCAGTTTACCGCCTCGTGGAATGGCTTATGGGATGAAGAGACAGACCTGCTATGGCATTGCTTTTCTACGGATAAATCCACAGGAGGCGCCAGTGGATGGGTGTATGCACCAGACCAACCGAAGATAGGAGGTGGATACCATTCTGCGGAGTACTGGGGACGTGCCAACGGATGGTATATCATGGCATTGGTAGATGTGCTTGAAGCCATGGATAAAGCCGGCAAGACCGGCGATTCCGATTACCTTATTATAAAAGGCTATTTGGAGAAACTGGCAGCGGGATTAGTGGCGCGCCAAGATGCGACAACCGGTTGTTGGTATCAGTTACTGCAATATGATAATAGTAAATGTGCCACACAGGGAGTTGATGCTACCGGATCAGGCACGTATACGAATGTGCCTGCCGGCGGCACCCAATGCAACTATCTGGAGTCGTCCGGTTCGTGTCTGATTACGGCTGCTTTGCTGAAAGGAACTCGACTCGGCTATATTAGTCAAGCAGCGGCTGGTAAGAAAGGCTATGAGGGAATCATTAAGAATTTCCTTTCCGGCTCAGCAGGCAATTATCAGTTGACCTCCTCCTGTCAGTCGGCAGGCTTAAGTAAAGACCGTAATGGTTCTGCCGCGTATTACTTGATTGGAAAGGATGTCCCTATTCAGAACGATTCTGAAGGAAAAGTACTTGGACCGTTCCTGATGGCAGCTGTGGAATACGAGCGGGCATATCCCCCTGCTGCGGCAGAGCCCTGCGGATGTCTCAAAATAACCGTTGAATAATTAATTAAATCCTGAATCCATATGAAAAACCATCGCCTTCTTACTTTACTCTGTTCACTGCTTTTCGCGTTTAGCTCTTCAGCGTTCGCAGCAGTAACATACTGCGCACCATCCGCTTTCGGTTATGGCGCAAGTGCAACGGGTGGCGGTAGCGCTACGCCTGTATTGGTGTCCTCTGTAAGCGAGTTGAGCAATGCGCTCAACAAGGGCAAGAACAAGGTGATTATTATTACGGCGAACTTGACGTTCACCTCTATGCTAAGCGTGCAGGAAGGAGCGAACGTGACGCTGATGGGTCTGCCGGGTGTGACCTTGACGAGCCTGCAACAAGATGCTTCCAGTTCAGGTATCCTCTATGTCAAGCGGTTTGATAATCTCATCATCCGTAACCTGACGTTCGTAGGTCCCGGTGCGTATGACTGCGATGGAAATGACTTGTTGTGCTTCCAAGATGTGACCAACGCATGGGTGGATCACTGCGATTTTCAAGATGGATGTGACGGTAACTTTGATAATAAGAATGGTACCGATAATGTGACAGTTAGTTGGTGCCGTTTCCGCTACCTGAAAGCTCCAAAAGCAGGCGGAAAGCAGACTGATGACCATCGTTTTACCAACTTATTGGGCTCTAGTTCCTCCGACAAGCCTAATGATGGAACATTTAACATGACATGGGCATATTGCTGGTGGGATTCGGGATGCAAAGAGCGTATGCTTCGTTGCCGCAATGCTTCCCTGCATTTCCTCAATTGCTATTGGAATAGTTCTGTGGCTAATTACTATATCGGTCCGGAAAATGCGGATTGTTATGTGGAAGGTTGTACGTTTGAAGGCAATCCTGCTACGAATAAAATTTTCTATCAGAACTATGGTGGCACCAATGGTGTCAAATTTATCAAGAGTACAGCAACCAAGGGACTTCCTTCGGATGTCTCCAACCGTACCGTTGTTACCCCGACCTATAGTTACACCGCCTCTACCGCAGCAGAGGCCAAGACGGCTGTGACCAACGCCACATGCGGTGCAGGCGCAACACTGACGGTAACCACCAGCGGTGCCGTATCCAGTTCATGCGACGGCAGTGCCCCAACGATGGTGACTGTCACATGGGATGCTACTACTAATGGAGGTACATGTTCTCCTACTTCGTCATCGGTTGTATCGGGTAGCGCAATCGGAACTCTCCCGACTGCCACCAAGAGCGGCTATACATTTGACGGCTGGTTCACGGCTGCCACGGGAGGCACGCAAATCAATGCCTCTACTACCGTTTCTGCCAATACCACCTATTACGCCCAATTCACAGAAGATACCGGTGGTGGCGGTGGAGGAAGTTGCTCCGGAACGATATATTCGGCGGTTACAAGTGCAACAGGAAATATATCTATCGCCGCAAGTACATCTAATCTTGCGCTAAATACTTCTACACATAATACTACAGTTACCGGCGGTTCGATATCCGTCTATAATGGACAAACAAGTGATATGAATCTTATTACGTCAAACGGTTATTGTATAACCAACAATAATACCTATTTCCGTATAGATCTTGATTGTCCTTTGCAGGATGGGGATGTAATAAGTGTAGATGTAGGAAAGAATGCAGCTGAACGTGGAGTCTGGATTACAACAGCGACTTCTCGCCCAAGTTCAGCACCTGCGTGTGCACTGACAGAAACAGGAACCGGCACTGCATTAAAAACAGTAACTTATACTGTAACGGGAAGTGATGCTTATTATGGAAAGAGTACATTCTATATCTATCGAGCGACAGCGAATAGTACTTACTTCAACAATATCAACATTACCCGCGCAGGTTCAACTCCCCCTCCTGCCACCAACTATGTTCTCTCTTATGACGAGAATGGTGGTTCGGGAACGATGGCTGATGTTGAACAGACAGGTTCCAGCGTAACCATAGCAGCTAATGCCTTTACGGCACCGACGGGATATTCCTTCCTGAAATGGAATTCCTCCATGGGCGGCAGCGGAACCGATTACGCAGTCGGAGCATCCATAACGCTCACTGCCGACCTGACTATATATGCCATCTGGCAACCGAATAAGTATACCGTTACGCTTGACGCAGGTAGCGGCATAGGCGGTACGGAAAGTGTGACTGCTACGTTCAATGCAGCCATGCCGGACATCACCATCCCGACTAGAGACGGCTATACATTCCTCGGTTACTATACCGGTGCAGACGGAGCAGGCACACAATACTACGATGCCGCCGGACATAGTACTAACGCATGGACAATAGCAGCTCCTACTACTTTGCGTGCCGCATGGGTACAGAGTTCTGCGCCCGAACCGACAGGAAATGAATTTACCATCACTTATAATGCCAATGGAGGTTCCGTGACACCATCGAGCCAAACACAAGCTACCGAAGGAGCATCTGTCACGCTGCCTACACCGACACGAACCGACTATACCTTCTTGGGATGGTATGTGGGAGCAACCAAGATTGGCAATGGAGGAGCTCCCTATACTCCAACGGCCAATATGACCGCCATTGCAGCATGGAAACAAGACTGTGCCGGAGGCGGAGGACCAACCACATTAGCGGACATAAATTTCAAAGATGCTTCATGGACAGGCAAGACATTTAGTCAGGGGAACACCACAACATCTGATGTAATAAATGGAATTTATTTCTATTCCAAGAATACGGATGCTGCTAAACAGTTCAGTTTGGCAGATAATACGACGAACGGACTAACATTCCCGAATAACAACATGTCGAGTGGAAATTACTATTTCTGTATTCCGTTGGAATCAGGAGAGATAGACGGCTCGATAACGGTAACCTTGAAGCACGGATACTCATCAAAGAAAGCCTCTTATAGATATGTCTTTGTGGATGGCCGTGATGCATATGTAAATAATAATACCAACGGAGGCAGCGGAACTACGGTATCAGATGTAAATGATAGCGATACGGAAATAACATTCACAGTAACCGCCTCTAATGCCAACAAGAAAGGGCATCTAATCATTGGCCGTTCAAGTAGTACCTATACCCAACTGTATGGAGTGACAGTCACTACGGGCGGTTCCGGCAGCACATGCTACTATGTAACCTATGACGGCAATGGGGCCGACGGCGGTTATACCAATGATCCGATGGCGTATAGCAATAATGCAGAAGTAACTGTTCTGACAAATAGTTTTACGAAGACCGGTTACGTATTCCAAGGCTGGGCGGAAACAACAGCTCACCGTGATGCAGGAACCGTGGATTATGCTCCGGGAAGCAAGTTTACAATCACGGCGGATAAGACCTTGTACGCCGTGTGGGCAATACCCTGCACTGACCCTGCTGCTCCAACGGCGTTTGCTACTACAGCGGTAGCAGGCTCAACGGCTACTTTCTCCATAACGGATGACGCAGATGCTGCATCATACGATTTATTCTATGCTTCCGGCAGTCCGGCAACGCCTACAGACGGAACGGCAGCCACGGAGACGGTAACAACCAAAACTCCGACTATCACCGGCCTGACTGCAGCTACCACCTATTATGCATGGGTACGTGCCGTATGTGATGCCGACCATAAATCCGCATGGATACCATTGACAGGCTCGTCTTTCACTACTACCAAACTGGCGCCGAATAGTTACAATGTCGGCGCTGCGGCTGAAGGTGAATGTGCAGGCGGTATGACTGCTAAGATAACCCTCTCCGGCAGTCAAGTCGGCGTGGACTATCAACTCAAGAAGGACGGAGCCAATGACGGTTCAGCCCTGCCGGGTACGGGGAGTGCGCTCGAATGGACCGGCAAAGGCTCCGGTGTATATACCGTTTGGGCGGTGGAGAATGCTACGTACACCGAACTCCAGATGAATAAAACCGCCACGGTAGCGGTATATCCCACAACGGCGATTACCACCCAACCGGCTTTGGCTGTTGCCGCAAAGATAAATGAATCGTATACCGTAGGCACGGGAATGGTTGCAGCGGGCAACGAGTTGGCATATCGTTGGTACACATGCGGTAGCACCGGCACTGACACCGTGTTTATCCCCGGCGCAACGAATGCCACCTATTCGAACCCGAAAGCTGCGCTTGGTACCTATTATTATCGCGTACGCGTAGAAGGTACGTGCGGCGAACCGGTACTATCGAGTATCATCACAGTAACGGTGACATCCGTAGTGCCGCCATCCGAAGCTCCCACTATCTCCGTACACCCCGTAGGCGCTACTTACTGCTACGGCGAACCTATTGCTGACCTAAGCGTGGAGGCTTCCGGTTCAGGAACGCTGACCTATCAATGGAGAAAAGACGGCGTAGATATATTGGGCGCTACCTCGGCTACATATCTGCCGTCTGAAGCTGGCACCTGCACCTATGCTTGTGTGGTTACTAACGCAGAGGATGGAAAGATTGCCATGTCCCTCGTTTCTAATGACGCCGTGGTAACTATCAATCCGGCTGTTGCGACGCCGGAAATCACGCAAACGGGCAACACCGTCAATTTGGCAACGGCAACCGCCGGAGCAACGATTTATTATACGACAGACGGGTCTGACCCGACGCCCGGCAGTGCGTCGGGCACAAGTGTGTCAATCGTGGCAGACTGCACCGTTAAGGCCTATGCCGTCAAAGATGGATGTGAATCCGCAATAGAGACTTTTGCGGCTACCTTTGATCCTACGGTCAAGGAGTGCGCAGTCCTGATTTCATATACACTCTCGGGGTCAGGAACGGCAAGCCCAACCATTCCAGCAGATGAGAACAATCTGATAGGGGGGGCGGCAGATTATAAAGTCTCCACTACTTCTACCGATGGTGGATACAAGTTGAACTCAGATCAGTATTTTGGTTTGACTCTGGCATCGGGACAATTCAAGGCGGGCGACAAGGTTACGGTAACAATTACTAAAAAGAGCGATATAGGCGATCAAGGTCTGTATCTGACCTCCTCCAAAACCGGAGCCGCAGTAGCTTCCATAGCTGCAGGAGATGTAGTGGTAGGAGACAATGTGTTTACGCTGACCGCCGATTGCGCTGCTATCTATGTAGCACGTAATAGTAACGTGAACCAGAACCCGTATGTCAAATCCATATCTGTCTGTCGTACGTTGACTAAATATACGGTGACGTTCGACAAGAACAACGTTTCTGCCACAGGCACGATGGAGCCTCAGTCGTTCTATGACGGTTTTGCTGCCAAACTGACGGCAAATAGCTTCTCATTGACTAATTATAACTTCGCAGGCTGGGCAACCGACCCGAGCGGCAGCAAGGTACATGACGACCAAAAGAGCGTCACCATGACCGGAAACATTACGCTCTATGCCATCTGGGAGCCTGCCAAATATACACTGACCAATGCGGTCAGTCCGGCAGGGTACGGTACAGTGGATGTAGCGAGTGTGGATAATATCACACCGGGTACAGTTACAACCAGTTCCGCCAACACCTATACCGTCAACGGTACAACCGTGACAGCTACTCATGCCGCCGCTACGGCAGAATATACGTATGCCTTTGACAGTTGGAGCGGTCTGCCGGCTACCGTGACGGCGGATGCCATCGTAACGGCAAACTTCACACGAACCCCACGCAGTTACAACGTAACACTGAATACCAACGGCGGTACCATCAACGCCGGCAATGTGACGGGTTATACTTTCGGTACGGGAGCTACGCTGCCGACGGATATAACGAAGGATGACTCCGAATTTAAAGGATGGTATGATAATAGTAGCTTTACCGGCTCTGCCGTAACGGAAATATCTGCGTCCGAAACGGGCGATAAAGAATATTGGGCGAAGTGGATTGTATGTCCGGCCCCGAACAGCGGCGAAACAATCTATCGTTTTGTAGTAAAGAGTAGTATGACGTCCGGCAATGTGTGTGCGACTACAGACACAGATTATCCGATGACAACATCTAATGCTATATCAGAATTAATAGGAGGTACACTCACGGCCCGCGTGAGCAATACAAATAGGCTACAATATTCGTCAGGTGCTTTCACTTATAAAAATGGAGAAGGTGGAGTTTTACGAGTAGATTTAGATTGCCCGATTGCTTCCGGTGACATTATTCGATTCATCAATAGTGCTGCTAGTAGTGGTTATAATGCCTATGTACGTCATACATCCGCTTCTACTTCGGCAAATCAAATAATATTGACGGAAAATAGCCCCACAATAACATCGGTATCTATACCTGATGCGTTTATAGGACAGACAACTCTTTATATCGTACGAGGGGCAAATAATAACGCTTTAATCTCTTACTTCGAAATCATCCGTTCGTGCCCGGTTCTGTTGGATGCCAACGGCGGCAAGGTAGGAGGCGAGGATACAAAGACCGTGCGAGGAGCCATAGGCGATGAGGTGGCACTCCCGCATGCCGTCAAAGAAGGTCAATTCTTCAAAGGTTGGTTTACGGCTCCGACAGGTGGAGTTGCAGTAAATAATCCTTACACTATAGGCGGTCCGGTAACGCTCTATGCCCAATTTGAAGACTGCCCGCATGACGGCACAATGTATAAATTTGAGGTTGGTACAGGTCTAACGGATGGTTCAGTTACTGCAAATGACGTAGATTTTGAATTTACAACGGCGAATTATCTGGCTACTATGACAGGCGGTACGCTTACTACCGGAGGTAGCAAGGCATCAAAAGTGACTATAACAAATAATAATGCCATTACAATAACTGACAATGACGCATATGTGAAAATTGATTTGGATTGCGCATTGAAAGAAGGAGATGTGTTTAAATCTTCGGTTGGTACTAATACGGTATATGTAAGCAAAGCAACTTCGAGAACAAAGACTGTGGAATTGCCAATTGGTACATTGGTACAAACGCCTATTCCTGCAGTATTAGTGGGCGAAAAAACGCTATATATATGGAAAGGCAGTGGTAGTAGTAATGCGCTTACTTATTTCGAGATTACGCGTCCCAAACAAACGCTCATCACTCTCGATGCGACAGGCGCATATAACAAATACACGACATCCGTTGTGGCAACTTACGAAGAAGCGATGCCGGAGATAGCCACCCTGCCTGTCCGTACCGGTTATATCTTCGGCGGTTACTATACCGGCACAGGCGGTACCGGCACACAGTATTATGACGGCATGGGATATGGCGTGCGCAATTGGGATATAGAGGCCCAAGAGACAACACTCTATGCATATTGGATAACACCCTGTGAAGCCATTCCTTCCCTGGAGAAAATTGTGCCCGAAGCCACAATTTGGGACCACAAGCAAGTGGATATGGCCCTTGTCCGGCTTACGTGTGATTATGACACCACGGGAATCCACTATTCATTGCTATCGGCATCGGAGGGAATCCCCGGTTGTACGTATTTCTATGAAGACGAGCGTATTTACATAAAGGGCATTCCGAATTTGAATAATCCATCTACGGTAACGAAGACCATTACATTCACCATGACCAATGATTGTTCTCCGGCTTCTACTTATACCGTGGATGCTACTATCCGCATCTATCCGGCAAGTCAGAAGGCGAGAATAGCTTACATCGTTACCGGAACGAAGGGTGGGGGCTTTAACGAATATAGCACGGGCAACGCATCCTCCAGTGCCACCTTGTTAACCTATCTGCGTACGTTCTATGAGGTGGATTGTGTCAATGGATATGCGACCAAAGATCCTACAGCGATAGCTAATTTCTATAAAGATTATGATTTGTTGATTGTTACCGACTATTTGGAAACCCCGGAAGGTTACACCAATGCAATCGGTACGCTGATAGACAAGAAACCTATTTTGAGTTTCGAGGCATACGTGGCCGGTAATAACGGCTCGAACTGGCATATCGGTTCTAACCCGAAGGACCCAAGTCCGGCAGTACAAACCATGAAGATTCTTTGTGCCGGACACGCTATCTTTGGTGATGCAGAAGGAGTAGATGTCATCAATGAGACGGATACTACGGTACAGGTACTCAGTGCTATAAGTGGCAAAGGACTTCAAGGATTCGTAATCAATGAGGCGCCGGACTTCATATTTCTGGCTACAGCCCGCGATGCCGCTAATAATCGCGATTTGATCGTTTGTTGTGAACGGCAAGTAGTGTTCCCTGCTCGTCTGCTATTATATGGTATTAATTATAATGAGATGGGCAATCTCTCTCCGGCAGGCAAAGTAGTGATGCACCAAATGATAGAATACCTGTTGATGACAGATGAATCCAAAGTAGCAGACTGCTCATTAGTCTTCGATAACGGAGCCGATAATACCGATTTTGATCCCGCGGCTTATAGCGGTACGGGAACCAAAGGTGACGGTCTCTGGAGTACCGCAGCCAACTGGGCTCCGGGATATAACATCATTCCTACGCCTTATCATCCGACGCGTATCATTGCCGAGTGTCATGTGGATGTGGATAATGCCCATGCCGGTAGTGTCAAGGTGAACCAAGGGCGCGACGAACACGGGAATGTGATTGACGGGAAAATAATAATAAAACCCTACGGAGGTCTGACTATCGCCGGTATGGTGGCTAAAGTGAATGACACCCGTTACGCTTCGCCGATTACTATCAAAGCGGAAGATTTGTTAATCGAGGCAGATGAGACGCATAATGGCTCGTTTGTTTACGGTAATAAGGAATCGGATGTTAATGCTACGGTAGAATTCTATAGCCGTGCCTCCGGCGCAAAAACTGCCGGTCCGGTATGGCAGTATATCGGTATTCCGTTCCAAGCAGGCAAAACAGCCATCGCCATGTATTACGAAGCATGGATGTGCCGTTGGGCGGAAGGCTCAACAGATGGATTAGGAGGCTTATGGCAATGGGTGAAGAATGAAGATGTTTTACTGCCGTTTGAGGGGTATTGTATAACTCAAGAAGCAAAGAAGACATATATAAATTCAGGAAAACTGAATCCGCCGGTTACCAAAACGATTGTGCTTGATAATCGCGATAATGAAGGTTTCGCCTTCGCCGCAAATAGTTGGACGGCACCTATTAAGATTCAAGAGATGCAGGATGCGGACTTTACTAACGCAGAGAAGTCTATTTACATCTACCATACCGGTTCGTATGATAATTGGACCACTAATGGTGATCCTGTCAGCGCCAAAGATGGTGCGGTAGCGACTCTTCCGGGCCAGTATGCAGTTGTGCCGATACACTCATCGCCTTATCTGAGCGGAGCCGACTCTGTGATTCCGGCAATGCAGGGCTTCTTTGTTAAGACTACAGATGTAGATGCTACCCTCGATTTGGTATATAACCGCGTGGTTTATGATGCTAAGTATTTCAAGACCTCTACCCAGCCGATGCGTGCGCCTCGCCGTGCGGCGGCAGACAATGCACCGGAAGTAATGGTATTGACGGTTTGCGGAAATGAATTCGGAGGCGACCGCGTTCATATTCTCTCGCGTGGTGATTTCTCGGATAACTATGAGGACGGATGGGACGGACGAAAGATTGAAGGGGATACGGTAGCGCCTAAGTTAGCGGTAGTGAAAGAGGGCGGTGAAATGGCTGTGGCGGCAATCCCGACCGCGGAAGAACGCTTCCTGTCATTCCGCGCAGGCGATGACAAGCAATATACCTTCACGTTCAATTACGAGGGCGAGACCATTTATCTGTACGACCGCGTTATGGAGCAAGCCACGGAAATAAAAACCGGCAACACCTATTCGTTCACAGCGGATAATAAGATTGCTGCGCAGCGGTTCTTGATTACCAAGAATCCTCCTGCCGGTGTGGCAACTTCAACGGAGAACGCAGAGGCCGGAGATACCAGACCCGAGAAAATTATCCATGAAGGAAATCTGCTGATACTCTATCGCGGGGAGGTTTATGATGCGCATGGAGCGCGCGTAACGCTAAAATAAGGGAGGGCATGCCATGAAACGCTTCTATCCACCTATATTGATAGCCCTGATCGTACTGGCAAGCGGAATATCGCTGGTACGGGTGATTTATCTGGTAATTCAATCACAGCGGATGCCGGTTATCACGGAGATTCCGGTTAGCCAGCCCTCTCCGGTGGCTATGCCGCATCTGCCTTTCCGCGGCCATGCTCCCTTGCAAACGGTGGCTGTTGCCCCGATTCCTACAAATCGCGGGAAGACAGAAAGCATTGTTGCGATGCCTTCGTCCGGCGCGTTCGGTCTTGTCCGGCTAAGCAATGCGCGGGTAACGAATATAGGCAGCGGTACCGGCGTGCAAGCAGGCTATTCCGTTTCGACTACATCCAACTCCTCCTCACGGCGCGGCATATCCTATTCTTCCGCTACAGGTGTGACGATGCCGATGACCACGTTTGTGGCGATGGCTACCGCACGTCAGGTAGCGCAGCCTGCGGCAGCAGAAGCACCGGCAATGGCACGCATGGCTTCAGGACCCCGTAACGCACCGTCGCCACCGGTAATAGAAGGTCCTCTTCCCGAGGACAACCAGTTGGTGGAGCATCCGGAACCTTTAGGCGATATCTTGTTACCGCTGATGATTATGGGGCTTGGCTACTGCGCAGTGGTAATGTCTCGGAAAAGAAAGAAAGTATAAAACAAATGACCCGCATTAACGCGGGTCATTGTTTTTAGAAGCGGAAGGTTACGCCGGCGAGACAGTTGATACCTTGCGAGCGGTAACCGTAGTAAATCTCGTTCTTGCGGTGCAGCCAGTTATTGAGTTGGAAGAAGAACGTCAGGTTCGGTTTTGGCTCGGGACGGAGAACCATGCCATCTACCATTTTGTCATTTACCATTTTACCCTTTTGGCCTACCCACATGTTGTATTGTACTCCGAGATTGAGTTCGATGGTCGGTCTGAGCGTATGTTCCGTATAGGTGTTCGTTGTCCCGTTATACGCTAATGCACGACGCGAGCCGGCAAAATAATTATCCGAGTAAAGCGACCAATGGCGGTCAATGCGGCCGTCAATCCGCAGACCTAATTCCCAACTCGGGCGGTCATATACAGTGGTGTCGCTTTTCCATATATAATAGTCGCCGTTCAGATTGATACGCACGATATCGCGGTAGTGATAGTTCAGTTGCCCTCCCACTTTGCCGCGTTGGTAGTTAGCGAACGAATAATCGAAATCGCCTGCCTGGAACAGTTTCCTGTTGAGCGGAGCAAACATTGCCGAGTCGGTATTGGCAATGAGGTTCGTCTGGTTGGTCATGTAAGCATAGCCTCCGTGAATCTCCACTAACAGGTCACGGTGCGGACGGATGTGGAAACCAAGTTCCGCGTCCACAGGTGTGTAAGATGTAAAACGGTGGTCCATGATGCCGCGATGAATAAGACGGTAGCGGTTTGTCTCCATATACTCCTGCAAACTACCGGACCCGTGGTGTCCTAATATATCGGCATAGATAGTTAACCATTGTTTGGCAATCTGGGCTTCAAAATTGATATGAGGCGAGGGAGCGAAACTGAGGTTCTCTACGCCTGAAAGGCTATTATGCCCAGCGCCGGCATTCATATCCAGATTCACTCCTACGTGTACGCGCACGCGTTTTCCTTCATAAGCATAGTATGGTTCCAAACGGATGTCGTGACAATGGGAGTACAATGAATCCGGTATGATATCCGCCAGGCCGGAGAGTTGCAGGATGTTGTTTTGTACGCCGACATTCATGCCCACATGGTGCTCATCGCTGTGCCAGTCAAAGTCAGCATGCGTTCGGATTTGATGTTCCGCTACAGCTCCGGGCTTTGCAAACAGCATATAACCCGTCTGTATGCGGTATTGTACATCTTGCTTTGGGTTGGAGCGGACGCCCACGTACGCCTCTACGGTCCATAACGAAGTCTTGTCCTTGTCGCCAACCACGCGCGGCTTGGGATAGGTCACGTTATTTCGTTCCCACATGCCCGGATTGACCAGCGAGTAGTCATAAAAATGGCCGTACTTATGATAATATATATTGCCGCCGTTGACGCCGAAATATACAGCGCATGTGCTGAACGGGTGTTGGAAATCAATACCTATTTTCGTCTTGCTCAGCGTTGCTGCATCCCATTGACCGCGGTGATGCGCATAGATGTCTAAAATGGATTTCTTGCCGTCGTCTAAATGATAGCCGAAATCAAACAAGGTATTCGGATGACCGATAGCGCCGCGTATATATCCGTGGAAGGGCTCTCTGCGTTCAAAACGTGTAGGTTGTGACAACAGCGGATTGAAACTTGCTCCGGGATTCACTTCTGCCGTATAGTCCGAGTACTTCACAGGAGTCGGTTCAAGCGTTGTTTCCACCACTTCCGGTTTGGTAGCCACCTTTCCGGCTGCTTGGATAACAGGCTGAAAATCACGCTCTACAGTCACGCTGCGGTTGAGAGTACTGTCCGACTGTGCATAAAGTACAAAGGGACAAAGTACAAAGTACAAAGTACAGATGATATTACTCCTCTTCATCATTCACCTCCATTTCTTCCGGTTTTTCGAGTTTGTCCAGTTCGGCGAGACGCGCTGTTATCATCGCAGGTATGTCATCGCCTTGGGTGACGTAATTCTGTTGCAGCACAAGCAGATACTGGCGTGCTTGGAAATACTCTCCGCGCTCATGGTTGATATCGCTTAGCAATACCAAGGCCCGCGCCAGCCAGTATTGTTGCTGAGTGTTCATTTGGGTGAACTCCATCACTTGTGCTTCCGCGTTTTCTAAGTCTTTCTGCTCGAAATAGCTCTGAGCCAGCAGATATTTGGCTTCCGCGCCTTGCGCCGTACGTACTTCTCCGGCGAGTGTCTGCAGGTCGGGCTGTGCCTTTTGCCATTGTTTGAGTGCTATATTCGCTTTTGCACGACCGTACAGCGCCTCGGCTTTCGTCTCTTCGCTCACAGGCGTGTCTTTTAGTATCTGCTCTGCGATGTCGATTGCCGCTTGGTGACGGCCGAGTGCCTGGCTGCAACGCAGGATCCCTATACGGGCTGTCATACTGTTTTCGCGGCTTGATGCCAAAGCAAGCATGCGGTAGAAGGCCTCCAACGCGCATGTGTAATCCGCCTTGTCATAGCATATCTCCGCCACGCGCGTAGCGGCTTCCTCCTGGTACGGGTTGGCGTTCATCTCTGCCAGCACACTGTATTGCGCCAAAGCATCCGATGTCTTGCCTAAACGGTAGTATGAGTCCGCCAGGTAGTAACGCGCTGTTGTGCAGTAACGGCCGCCGGCACAGTATTGAGTGATGTAGTTGTTCAACGCCACACTCGCTTTCTGGTATGCCGCTTGCATGTATTGCATCTCCGCTGCTGCGTACAGCAGGCTGTCCTCTTGCGTTGTGATGTTCATATTCATCTTCGCAAGGTTCTTGGTATACGCCAGGTACTCGTTCACGTTGCCGGACTCGACGTATAGCGCCTGCAGTGCATCAAGGGCGGTATAGGCTTCTTCTGTTGCAGGATATTTCTCTATCGTCTGCCGGTATGCGGCTATCGCCTGGTCGTTCTGCCGCAGGTTGCGGTAAATCATCGCGCGTTCAAGCGATGCCTTGCGGGCCAATGTAGAGTGGGGATACGAAGATAGGAGTTGCTCATAAGTGATGATAGCGCCCCGTTCGTCCTCCTGCTGGAGTTGTGCACGGGCGGTCTCGTACACGCCGTCATCCGCGTAATCGGATTTGGGATAGCGTTTCACCAGGTCGCGCAGCACACTTATCTTCTCTGCATATTTATGCTGCAATCCGAGTGCATAGCCGCGTTGGAAAAAGGCGTAGTCGGCACCCGAAGCCTGCAGGTTGCTTACCTGTGTATAATAAGTAATCGCCTGCGGGAACTCACGGTTATTGAAATAGCAGTCGCCTATCCGGTTGAGCGCGTCGGCGTACGTCGGTTCGGTTGCCAATGCGTCGTCTATGTACGTTGAGAAGGCTGTACGCGCCTTGTCATACTGACCTTGCGAGAAATAGGTATAACCTTGCAGATAGCGTGCTATCGCGTAGTTTGCCGAACGCCGTGCGTCAGGGCGTGCGAAGAAGGTATTCAAGTCCTGCTCGCTGGAGGAATAACCGCGCAGCCGGTAGTTGGCTTCAGCGCGTACATAATAGGCTTCCGTCGTGTATTTGGGCGACTCGTTTGTATGCCGGATTACCTCGCTCGTCCACTCTATCGCCTGCTGCATCTTGCCTTGCAGGAAGTTATCCGCGCCCAACTGATAACGCAGGTATTGTTTGGTCTCCAGCATCTTAGGCGTCGGGTTATTGATGGAATCCAGTGTTGCAATCGCAGCCGCGTAGTTCTTGCTCTTCCTCAGCGCATCGCTGAGTAACTGATAGATACTGTTCTCATATTTGGAATCGGGGAACTGGTGCAAGAAATCGTTGAATGCACGCACGGACTCACCCAGGGCGCTGGACGACTCATAGGTGCACAATGTGTAGTTGTACGCTGCTTCCTCTTTGACTGCGGGCGTAATGCCGTAGTTGATAGCTGCCTGGAAAGCCAGTTTGGCTTGTTCGGGTTGCTTGAGTTGCACGTAGGCGTTACCCATTGTCATGCAAGCAGCCTCGGAGAGTGTGTCCTTCTCCTGTTTCATCTGTTTGAGGTATGTAACCGCCTTGTCGTATTCGCCTACTTGGTACTCGGCTGTACCTAATATAAACAAGTCGTTACGTACGGGTTCCATCTCCTGCTCTTTTGCCCATTGTACGTATTGCTGCAATTGGCCAGCCGTTTGGGCATAGTCCTTTTCGCGGTAGTACATTTCACCTAATATGCGATGGAGTTCACCGTTATTGGGGCTGTCCGGGTTCCCGCGAAGAAGGGTCTCTGCTCGTTTTGTTACCTCTTCGTATTCTCCCTGCGCATAATATATTTGAGTCAGATAGTACGGAATAGTCTTTGAATAGGCAGGGTCTTTCTCTAATTGTTTGAAAGCCGGCAGGGCTTTGTCGTAGAGCCCTAATTTATACTGGCAGTATCCGTAATAGTAGGTACCGCGTGAAGCATACCGGCCGTTACTTTTGCTTAATTGGCCAAAGTAGATGGAGGCACGTTGGTACTCCTGCACCATCAGATAGCCGTACCCGCGATAGAAGGAGTAGTCTTCCTGATGGGGACGTGTCAGTACTTTCGCCTCCACTTGTTCCAATACCTTCAAGCCGTTTTTGTAATGCCCTTTTTCGATCTGCAGTACGCCCTGCATGAAATGCACCTCGTCAAGGAAGGTGGTGTAGGGGTATGCCTGCAGGTATGCCTTCAGGTCGCGTTGCAATAACTTATCGCGTCCGTCGAAACGGGCGGATAAGGCATTGTATTGCGTCTCCATCTCTGTTGTCTGGGCAGAGAGCGGAGTAAGGAATAAGGAATAAAGAATAAAGACACAAATGTTTCTGCCGATGGAAGCAAGTCTTTGCTCTTTTAGCGCAGCGGTCTTTACTCTTTGATCGAAGCGGTCTCTCATCGTGCTAATTTGATTTCGTTCCACATCTCGAGTAACATCTCCTGGCTATCGCCGGCATCGTGCATCAGGGCGCAGCGGTCGATAATACTCTTGTCTGCGTAATAAACGGGGTTCAGGTTCAATGCGTGTGGGTCAAGCATTTCGCCGTTCACGTCTATTGGCTTGTCGCCGAAGAAATAACTGGCGTCAACGGTCTCCGGCCATTCCTCATCATCGTTCTGCTCGTCTAAGATGATTGCGGCAGCTTTCTCGCCTCCGGCGCAGGATACGTAACCTATCTCGTCCATGTTTGCCAGCGCGTTGTCCGCACGGCACATATAGTCGATGAAATAGGTAGCGGCTTTCACGTTCTTTGCGTATTTAGGGATGACCCAGCCGTCAAACCATACGTTCGAACCCTCTTGCGGCACAATATAATCAAGCATAACTCCCATCTCGGCTGCTTCCTCGATAGCGAACTGTGCATCGCCGGACCAGCTCAGGTTCATCCATGCTTTGCCTTTGGTCATCTCCTCTTTGCCGAAATCCACTTCCCATCCGCAAATCTGTTTCTTGGCGTTCAGCAGTACCTCTTTGACGGCAGCCACGCGTTCCGGCGTGATGTCGCGTACCAGTTCGTCACGGGTCACTTCGCCTGACTCAATCTGATCCTTGAAAGCATAGAGAACGAGTACCGAATATACATCGCGGAACGCATCTTTCATGAGAATACGGTTCTCAAATCTCGGATCCAGTACTGCACCCCAAGAAGCCAAGTCCTCGCGGTTGACATACTGCGGGTTGTATATAAATCCGGTCGTGCCCCACATGTAACCAACCGTGTAGTCGCTCACTTTGATGTCTGCGCTCGGCGCCATCTGTTGGAATTTCTCCGTCACGAACGGGGAGATGTTGTCGAAATAATAGATGGAGTCAGCGATCAGTTCTTTCTGAATCGGCTGTACCAGACCTTTCTTTAACATACGCTCGATAATGTACTCCGACGGGCAGAAGACGTCGTAGTCCTCGTGACCGACTTCGATCTTCGTCAGCGCGGTCTCGTTGATGTCGAAGGTCTCATAAACCAACTCCACTTTCTCACCGGTCTGTGCGTAGTACCAGGACTCGAAGTTCGCCTTGACGTCCTCGTCAATGTAGTCCGCCCAGTTCAGCACTTTGAGTTGATGTGCGCGGTCGGAACCGCCGCAGGAACTTAACACGATGGCTGCGATAGCCAGCATGGAAACAAATACTTTTTTCATTTCTCTTCTTGTTTAGAGTTACGTATATTGATATAAATTAAAACGGTCAACATCACTAACAGGATGATGGTAAACAACGGTCTCAGCTCCGGCGTCAGACCGCCTTTGCGGGCATCGGAGTAGATGAATGTACTCAGCGTCTCCAGGCCGCCCGAACCTTTGGTGAAGAATGTCACGCCGAAGTCATCGACGGAGAGCGTGAGCGCCAGGATGAATCCGCTCAGCATGCCCGGCCATAACTCCGGTAACATGACCATGCGCAGTGCCTGTGCCGGCGTTGCGCCGAGGTCGAGTGCCGCCTCATAGGTATTGGGGTTCATCTTGCTCAATCGGGGCAGTACGCTCAGTACGACATACGGCGTACAGAACACCACATGCGCGATGCAGACGGTTGCCAGGCCCTGGCTCATACCTAACGCCACGAAGAGCAGGAAGAGCGAGATTCCGGTGATGATGTCGGGGTTGATCATCGGCACGGAGTTGAGGAACGAGACTATTTTGCGTTGCCGGGCGCGCATGTTATAAATACCTATCGCCGCGAGCGTACCGAGAATCGTGGAGCTGACGGCAGCGACGAGTGCGATTATCACGGTGTACCATATGGCGCTGTTCAGCCCTGTACCCGCGTGACCCGTGAACAGGTTGGTGTAGAGTTGGAACGAGAAGCCCGTCCAGTTCCCTAACACTTTGCTTTCCGTAAAAGAGAACACGGCGATAAGCGCTATCGGCGCGTATAGTACGAGTAGTAACAGCCATAAGTAAGCCTGTGACCAATAATGCCGGCGGTTGCCCATCCGCTTGCGGTGCAACATCTCCTGCTCCACCGAGCTGAGGCTTTTCTCTTTGCGGCGCTGAATGATGATGAAACAGCTGTAACAGGCGATGCCGGTACCTAACAGCCCGGCGAGCACCCACCAAATCCATGCATGGCTGCGATGACTGCCAGTCGTCTCATGCAGGTATTGCTCGAAGGCGTTTCGGCCGTTGACTACCAGTACCCGCTGACTGCGGTTTTTCGGCTCTTTCTTGCTGCGCCAGACGGTCCATCGTACCTGCGCTTCGTCCGTGAAACTATAGATGCTGTCGAACCCTTCTACCGGACCCTCGTTCACAAACACGAAGTCAAAATCTGAAGGCTGATAGCTGAAAGCTGAAAGCTTAACTTTCACATTCACCTTCTCTCCGGCGTAACTCTCCGGGAACGCTTTCAGCACTTGTACATCCCCTGTCGCGCCGACCTTCAGCTCGTACGTCAGGTTCGACTGGGCAAATGAGAATACAGAGTACAGAATACAGAGTACAGACAAAATCAGTCTATATTCTTTCAGCGAAGCGGTCTTTACTCTTTGAGCGAAGCGGTCTATCATATCATTCCTCCTTTCTCTGTTTCGGAGTTGTTGTCTCCGAAGAATGATGTGAGCCCGATGATAATCAGCAGGACGAGGCTGAGTACAGCGCCGTAGTTGAGCAGGTCGGTTGTCGTAATATAGTCCTGAATGAGGCTACCGAACAGTTTGATGTTATTATGCGTCAGCAGTTCGGCGATGGCGAAAGTGGAAACGGTCGGCATAAACACCATCACTATTCCGCTATACACGCCGGGCATGGAGAGCGGAACAATCACTTTCCAGAAACTTTGCCATCTGTTGGCGCCGAGGTCGTACGCTGCTTCCACGAGCGAGTTGTCCATCTTCTGAAGCGTGTTATAAATCGGGTAGATCATGAACGGCAGGTAGTCATAGCATAGACCGAAAAGCAGTGCCCCTTCGCCCAGGGGAAGGCCGAAGATGTTGAATAATTCCACTGTTGCAACCGTGCGCAGCAGAAAATTGATCCACATCGGCAGAATAAAGAGCATTGCCATCACTTTTGGGGTTCTGAAATCCTCCTGCGCCATGATGTACGCCGCCGGATAGCCGATGAGCAGACAGATGGCGGTATTGCATACGGCAATCATCACCGAGTACAGAAAAGTCTGTATGGCCTCGCTGTGGCTGAAGAACTTGGCGAAATTGCGCAGCGTGAAGTGCCCTTCGATGTCGGTGAACGCATATACGCCTACGAGTATAAGCGGCAGTATGACGAAGAGCAGCATGAACAGTACATAAGGCCATGCCCACGTCCGACGCGAAGAAGCTATTTGAAGAATCTTATTCATTGCTTTACTAGTTTTCTAGTGTACTAGTTGACTATTCGACTAGTTTGTCTATTAATATCTCCTTCGTCGGAATGACTATTCCCACGCGGTCGCCATCGTCCCACACGTCATTCGTGTTGACATACAGGTCGTGCCCCTCGTCGGTACGGATGGTCAGATGGTAGTGATTGCCCTTATAGAGAATGAAATGTACTTCGCCGGAGAGTGTGCCTTCTTCTTCGTAGTCTTGCAGGTCGATGGAGCGGAAAGGAACACGTACCTGCACTTTCTCGCCGGGCTCGAGGCCCTCTATCTGCTGAGGCATCACCTCCCAGTCGGCGTCAATGAAACGCACTTTGCCGTTCTTCGTCACCTCGCCTTCGAAATAGTTGTATATATAGTGCTCTTTCTTTACAATCTGGATATCTTCGGGTTTGACGAGCATGCCCACTTCCGTTCCGGGGAGGAACTCATGGTAGTCCTGAATGAGGAACTCATATCCGTCGGGTGTGAGTACACGCATCTCGTAGTGTACGCCCTTGAAGATACAGCTCTGTACCTCGCCGTACCATTTGGTGAACTTGCCTTTCGGCACGCGGTCCTCCTCGTCCAGATCGGCTTGTGAGGCGGCGTCGGGACCTTTGTCGCTTTCGACTTTCGACTTTTGACTTTCGACTTTCCATAAATAGATATCTTCCGGCCGGATGACCACATCGACGGGTACGTCTTCGCCGAAGCCCTCGTCAATGCAGTCGAATTCTTTGCCGAGGAACTGCACCTTGCGGTCGCGGATCATCCGTCCGGAGAGGATGTTGCTCTCGCCGATAAAGTCCGCCACAAAGCAGTTTTGCGGTTCGTTGTATATGTCTGTCGGAGTACCGATTTGTTTGATTTTACCTTCGTTCATCACTACCACACGGTCGGAAAGCGTGAGTGCTTCTTCCTGGTCGTGCGTCACGTAGATAAAGGTGATGCCGAGTTTCTCATGCAGCTCCTTGAGTTCGATCTGCATGTCGTGCCGCATCTTGAGGTCGAGTGCGGATAGCGGCTCGTCGAGCAGCAGCACTTCGGGTTCGTTGACTATGGCCCGGGCTATGGCTACACGCTGTTGCTGACCGCCGCTCAGGGTGTCCACCTTGCGCTCTTCGTAACCCGTCATGTTCGCCATTTTGAGGGCACGGCGTACTTTCTTCTTGATCGTCTCCGGGTCCTCTTTCTTGAGTTTGAGACCGAAGGCGACATTGTTGAATACGTTAAGATGTGGGAACAGGGCGTATTTCTGGAATACGGTGTTGACCGGGCGCTGGTATGGAGGTGTTTTGGTAACGTCCTCGCCTTTGAGCAGGATCTCGCCGGAACTGGCGACTTGGAAACCTGCTATGCAGCGCAGCAGAGTTGTTTTACCGCAGCCCGAAGGGCCTAAGATGGTGACGAACTCGCCTTTCTTCACTTGAAGGCTTACGTCGTTGAGGGCATACTTGCCGTCTTCGAACTGTTTCGAGACATGGCTCACCTCAATGATAAACGGATTTTTGCTCATTTTAGTAAAATCAAAATCGGTTTCTGTGCCCCTAAATCGGGTTTCTGTACTCCGAATAATTCATAAAAATTGTCACTTTTGTTATACAATATACTTGTGCGCACAGCACAAGCGTACGCGTCCGCGCACATTTCGGGGGCAAAGGTACTGCTTTTTTTTGAAATACGCAAGAAAAATCACGGATTTTTACGTTTAGAGTTGAGAGTTTAGTGTTTAGAGGACAAAAAAAGGCACCTTTGAGGTGCCTTTCCGATTAGCCGTTAGCCTGCTCCCAGGCGACCTTCTCCAAGTGGAAGAGGTAGGATCGCATGGTTTTGTACCCATTGGCGTCGTCCTTCTGTGCCTTGAAGTTGGTATTGTCCTGCGTGATTTTGGAGAGGTCTTTTCGTCGTGCAGCGACTGCTGCGCAGATAGCGCCGAACTTGCTGCGGTGTGCCGTTTCCTCTGCTGTCACAGGTGTTGAGCGTCTCGTTTTCTTCCGCATGTAGAGTCGATTACAGTGATTACTCAGTGTAGCCGCGACTCGATGCGTGCCTAACAGCATTTTGTCACATGAATGCTGACCGCTTTTACCGGGTTTAGCTAATGCGCCGGAAACGGAGTCAATACCGGCGCTCCAATCTACGTAAGCCATAGTGATTAAGGATTAGTAGTTTGTGACTGTTTGTATAACTTACGAAACACGTAACCGGTAAGGGTTTTGCACTTACGCTGCTGTTTCCACTCTGCTACCAACGTGGCTTTTTGGTCAGCATCGGCTAATGCCGTTTTGACTTGCGCCATTATGGACTTCATCTTGTCCTGCACGGTCTGCTGCGCAGCAGATGGCGGGTCGTTGGTGACAGGGTTCTTGAGGCGAACGCCAATCATCTGGTTGTCAAACTTGCGTACTTTAGCGTACACTTTATCTGATTTTGCATACTTACCTTTGAAGGTATCAAGGTGAGTGAACGGCTCTAGTTTAGCCATATCTTCCCGAAGATTTCTTTATTTCCGCTTCGGGGTCGGAAGGAAAACTTTAAATTTAAATAATTAAGTATTATAAGGTTTAACGGCATATATGTTAGAAAGTCAAGATTTAGGTATGTTTTGATTGTACCTTCTAACAGGCTGTTAATACCTTTTGTGCTTGATATACTATGCAAGCGGACATAGGCCTATTGCAGTGCGGAACATGCAGGCGGATTATACAATCATAAGCTTATAGACGATTACGAGCAATCGTGAAGTTTTAAAATCCGGTGCAAAGGTACTGCTTTTTTCTGAATTGGCAAATTTTTTTGGCAACTTTTTATTTAAGAAATTTTAAAAGTTTTCCAAAAAAAAATTCTAACACACTAATAATGAGAGTTTTGCAAAATATAATTTATTAAAAAATTTTCCAAAAATTTAAATATTTAAATGGAAACACCGAACGGGGCAAACGGCATACCATGCCGGACAATGGACGAAAGAAGAAACGCGGTAGAGCCGATGTCCGCATTTAATGCGGACGCAATGGACGGAGGGGAGCACGCGGGCACAGGACACCGCAAAGGAGGAGTACAGGGAGGCGCAATGGGTAAAGGGCGGGCAATGGTATGCCCAAGAACTACCAACAATCTATAGCGGGATAGCATCCCGCATAATGGACATAGACAAAGGCGGCCGTAATCTATAGCGGGATAGCATCCCGCACAATGGACATAGACAGAGGCGGCGGGAATCTATAGCGGGATAGCATCCCGCATAATGGACATAGACAAAGACATAGACATAGACAAAGACAAAGACAAATTATTGATTGTCCCTTAGTTGGACGGATAACGAAGCGATGATGAATCCCCGGAGCGAGACATAGAGCTTGTCATTTTTCCGTGCGGCAGCAGCGTTATTGGCGGCGGATGAACCAATGAATTGCGCATTCGCCCGAGCGGGGTTGCGTTTGGCTGCCCGTGTGTATTGTATAAACCGCTTCTGCCAATAGTCCATGCGTTCGGGGTCGTTCATTTCGATTTTGCACTGTGCGACCGCCTTGGCGAAGGCATTGATGATGGGTTTACGGTTTTCGGAGATAGGTCCGTCGTAAGGGTGACGATAAGCATACGAGTGCGTGCGCCCATAGCGGGTGCGCATCACGATACGTTCGTTCTTTGCCAGTTTGCCAGAAAAGTGGTCGAAGGGGAGTGCCGGTTCTAACTTTGCCATATTATTCTGTGGTTATCTTATTAGTTCGTTAATAATTCGTTAATAGTTCGTCAATAATTCGTGAATAATTCGTGAATAATTCGTGGCGAGCATGATAAAATCGGCTGCAAAGGTAGTGCAAATAATTGAAATAGCAAAATAAAAAATTGAAAAAGATGCAAAAAAGGTAAAAAATTTGCATATGTCAGAAAAAAGCATTACTTTTGCATTGGAAATCAAAAGAAAGGAAGAAAAAGATGCGGATAGTAGTACAGCGTTGCAGTCGTGCGGAGGTGCGCATAGACGGCGAAGTGGCAGGACGGATAGGCAAAGGGTTCGTGCTGTTGGTAGGTGTGGCGGAGGGTGACACGCGTTCTGCCGCGGATGTGTTAGCCAAGAAAATAGCCCGTCTGCGTGTGTTCGAGGACAGCGAAGGCAAGATGAACCTTGACATCCACGATATAGGCGGCGCGATACTCAGCATATCGCAGTTCACGCTGTATGCCGATTGCCGGAAAGGCAACCGTCCGTCGTTCATCCGTGCGGCGCGTCCTGAGACGGCTTTGCCGCTGTATGATTACTTGAACGAGACGCTGCGCAAGGAGTACGGTCTGCAAGTGGAGACCGGGCGTTTCGGCGCAGATATGAAGGTGGATCTGATAAACGACGGTCCGGTGACGATTATTTTGGAATGATGGATTGATGAATGATGGAATGATGAATGATGAATGATGGAATGATGGAATGATGGTGAGAAATGTCATAATTGTCACAAAAATATAGAATAAACTATTCTATTTGCTAAAATTTCTCGCTTAAAAATTTGCGTATGTGCAATTTTTGTTGTACCTTTGCCGCGAATTTGATTAAATAACACCTAAAATAATGATTTATAAATTTACTTTTTCCTGTGAGGAAGGCGATCCGGACTTCCGCCGCGTGTTTGAAGCGGACGCAGACGCCACGTTTCTGGAGTTGCATGAAGCTATTCTGAAAAGCGTGGGTTATCCGGACGACCAGATGACCTCATTCTTCCTTTGTAACGACGAGTGGGAGAAGGGTCAGGAAGTGACACTTGTCGAGATGGATTCGACCTTCGAGTATGACAACATGGTGATGAACGAGACCCGTCTGAGCGACTTGATAGAAGAAGCGGGGCAGCGTCTGATTTATGTGTTTGACCCTATGTTCGAGCGTTATTTCTTCGGCAGTCTGAAGGAGATCAAGGCTGGCAGCATGAACGGCATAGAGTGCGTAGAGAGCAAAGGCAAGGCGCCTAAGCAACTGAAGAGCGAGGATCCGTTGGCTGGCATAGGCGGCAAAGGCGGGGACGATGATTTTATGCTGGACGACGAGTTCAAGGACGAGTATGACCTCGGCGACATCGACATGGAGGGTTTCCAGGATCTCAGTTTCGATGATGGGAGTATGTTTTGACGCCGCGTCAAAACAAAAAGTCGAAAGTCGAAAGTCGAAAGACCGCTTCGCTCAAAGGGAGGGGAATTGGTAATTGGTGATTGGTGAATGATATGAAGACGCTGCTAATGATTCTCGGTCCGACGGGCGTGGGGAAGACGGAGTTGTCTCTCCGTGTGGCGGAACGGTATGCATGTCCGATAGTGAGTTGTGACAGCCGGCAGGTGTTCCGTGGTATTCCGATAGGCACGGCGGCGCCGACGGAAGAAGAACAGCGGCGCGTGAAACATTATTTCATAGGGACCCGCGAGTTGGAGGAGGATTATAATGCGGGTCAGTACGAACGCGAAGCGTTGGACCTGTTAGAGGGCTTGTTTGGAGAGCATGAGACAGTAGTGATGACCGGAGGCTCCATGTTGTATGCCGATGCGGTGTGCAACGGGCTGGATGATTTGCCGGCAGTACCTTTTTTCATACGCGCGAGCGTGCGGCGCGAATACGAGGAGAAAGGATTGGAATGGCTGCAGAGGGAGGTGCAGCGTCTGGACCCTGATTACTGGGAAGAGGTGGACAGGCACAATCCTGCGCGTCTGGTGCACTGCGTGGAGTTGAGCATGACGACGGGCCGTCCGTACAGCAGTCTGCGCACGCGGACAAAGAAAGAGCGTCCGTTCCGGATAGTGAAAGTAGGATTGGAAAGACCACGCGAGGAATTGTACGCGCGCATAAACGCCCGCGTGGAGCAGATGATTGCGGACGGGCTGGTGGAGGAAGCAAGAAAAGTTTATCCGAAACGCCGTCTGACGAGCCTGCAGACCGTAGGGTACAGAGAATTGTTCGCGTATTTTGACGGCGAGTATGATTTGGCCCGCGCCATCGAATTGATCCAACAGAACAGCCGCCATTATGCCAAACGCCAGATGACCTGGTTCAGAAAGGACAAAACAATACATTGGTTGAATGCAAATGATGAATATGAAAAAAACATGGATACTATTGACGCTCTTCTGCGCGATGACAGCCTGTAAGCGTGTAGAGGTCAAGTTTACGTATAGTCCGGATGCCCCTCGTGCGGGTCAGACGGTTCGGTTCAGTAACCTCTCTTCGTCCGGCGAGGAGTGGGAATGGACGTTCGGCGATGGCGCGACATCAACGCTCAAAAGCCCGACACACGTCTATAAGAAACCCGGCAAATACCGTGTGGCCCTCAAAGTGGACCAGAAGCGCAATCTGACAGCCACCCAGGATCTGACCGTATATGACACCGTGCCCACGTTTGTATGCCAGGACAGCGTTTTCTTTATCTTCGTGGATTACAAGTTCACCGCTAATTTCTACAACCCGTATAACTACGCCGTTTCGTATCTATGGACAGTCAACGATTCCATAGTAGGGACAGAATCCTCGCTGACGACATACTTCACCGAGCCGGGCAAAGACGTGAAGGTAGGTTTGCTGATTTCCTACAACAACGAGACGACGGATATAGAGCAGTCCTTTACGGTAAACAACCTGAATACCAATTCATTGTTGCTGCGCACTCCGGACGGGGACTACCGTCAGCGTATCTTCGGCGAGCGTGCGGAGAACGTGAAGTCGGACCCGAGTGCAACGCCGAAACTGGAAGCCGAGCAGGACACGTTCCAGGTGTATAACCGTGATACCTTCCGCCTGAGCGATATGCTCAGCATCTTCCCGGAACTGGAAGGATTTCATATTGCCAAGCGCAAGTTCTATTACCGCACAACGGACGGGTTATGGATAGCCAATATAGACGGCACCAACCCCGTACAGATAGACACGGCATTTTGCATGGCGATGACCTTGGATATGACTGACAACCGTATATACTGGGCCAACGAATCCGGGGTATGGTACATGCCGTTTGTAGGTTCGGACAACAACAAGTTCGTTACCGTTCCGCAACAGCTGAACAATATGAATAACGTAATAAAACTCTCCGCCGATGCGGAAAAGAAATAATAGCAATGACACAACCAGATTACATTTTTGAGACCAGTTGGGAGGTATGCAACCGCGTAGGCGGTATCTACGCCGTGCTCAGTACGCGGGCGGCGTCGATGCAGGCGGAGCATCCGGACAAGGTGTTTTTCTTCGGGCCGGATTTCGGTACTCACAGCGATACCTATTTTGCGGAAGACAAATCGCTTTTGAAAGAATGGAAAAAGTCTTTTGAGGTTCCCCTTTCCGCGTTCAACATACGAACCGGGCGTTGGAAAGTGCCGGGCGAACCGATAGCTATCCTGCTGAAGTTCGATGCCCTATGGCCACGCAAGAATGAGATATACGCGTGGGCATGGGACAAATACCAAGTACAGAGCCACGCCGCATACGGCGATTACGACGAGTCGTGCCTGTTCGGTTACGCTGCCGGCATGGTGATGGAGAGTTTGTATGGGTTTATAGTCGAAAGTCGAAAGTCGAAAGTAGAAAGTAGAAAGTCGAAAGTCGAAAGCGAAAAGTTGAAAGTCTGCGCCCACGCCAATGAATGGCAGACGGCGTTCTCGATATTCTACCTGCAAGACCACTGTCCTGAGATAGCAACGCTGTTCACGACTCACGCCACGGGTATAGGCCGTTCGATAGCAGGCAACGGAAAACCGCTGTACGATTATTTCGAGGGGTATAACGGCGACCAGATGGCAGCAGAACTGAACATGGTGAGCAAGCACTCTGTGGAGAAACAGGCGGCGCACACGGCAGACTGCTTTACGACCGTCAGTTATATCACCGCGCGCGAGTGCAAACAGCTGCTGGACAAAGAGGTGGATATAGAAACGCCGAACGGCTTTGAGTCTACCTTCGTGCCGAAAGGCAAGGCGTTTGACAAGAAACGCGCTGAGGCCCGCGAAGCGTTACGCCGCGTAGCCGGGGAACAATTAGGCGGTGCCGTTCCGCAAAACGCGCTGCTCGTATGTATCTCCGGAAGGCAGGAATGGAAGAACAAAGGGATTGATGTCTTCGCCGCCGCGCTGGACAAACTGGCACAGAAGATTTACCACAGTGACCAGCCGGAACGTGAGGTAGTGGCATTTGTGATGATACCGTACCTTGACCGTGCGCCTTCCCGCAAAGGAAAGGTAAGTGCGGTGTTTGTACCATATTATTTGGACGGTCATGACCCGCTTTTCGGCATGACGTATTACGACCTGCTCATCGGAATGGACATCACTGTGTTCCCGTCCTATTACGAGCCGTGGGGCTATACTCCGCTTGAGTCGTGCGCCTTCCATGTACCTACCATCACCACCTCGCTTGCCGGCTTCGGCGAGTGGGCGGCACGCCAGAAAGAGCAGAAAGGCGTAACGGTCATCGAGCGTACCGACTCGAACTTTGACGAGGTGGCGGAACAAGTGGCGGACACCTTGCTTCATTACGACCGTCTGCACGGCGAAGAGAAAGCACTCGCCCGTCAGGAAGCAGCTGCGGTTGCCAAGAAAGCGGACTGGAAACATTTCTTCAAATACTACCGCAAAGCGTACGAAATAGCACTTACAAAAGCAAAAAAACGTAATAACAAATGAAAAAGACAGTATTGACATTGCTAGCAGCGATTTTGTTTCCGTGGGAAACATTCGCGTGTACTAATTTCTTAGTCGGGAAAGACGCATCGTCCGACGGCAGCACGATGATATCCTATGCCGCCGATTCGTACGGAATGTTCGGTTTCCTCCATTTCTCTCCGGCAGCAGACTGGGCGGAAGGAACCATGCGCGAAGTGAAAGACTGGGACACCGGCCGTCCGTTGGGACAGATTCCGCAGGTACGTCATACTTATTCCGTTGTGGGTAATATGAACGAGCACCAAGTGACCATCGGCGAGACGACATGGGGCGGACGTGAAGAGTTATGGGACACGGTAGGCGTTGACTACGGCAGCCTGATTTATATTGCCCTGGAACGCAGCAAGACGGCACGTGAAGCGATAGAATGGATGATTACGCTGGTCAATGAATACGGTTACGCGTCGGAAGGCGAGTCATTCTCAATCGGCGACCCGAGTGAGGTATGGATCATGGACCTTATCGGCAAAGGAAAGGGACAGAAAGGCGCTAACTGGGTAGCAGTCCGCATTCCGGACAACGCTATCAGCGCTCACGCCAACCAGGCACGTATCACGAAGTTGCCAAGTGACAAAGTACGAAGTACGAAAGAACAGAAAAGACTGGAGAAGAAACTGAACTGCGTTTGTCACGGCGACTGGATGTGGGACAAGAACCTCATCTCGTTCGCCAAAGAAAAAGGCTATTTCTCCGGCGCAGACAAAGACTTCAGTTTCCAGGCTGCTTACGCGCCGTTTGATTTCAGCGGACTGTATGTATGCGAGGCGCGCGTATGGTCGTTCTTCAACCATTTCAGCGATGAGATGGACAAATATTTTGACTACGCGACAGGCAAGACCTTCCGCGAGTCAGGCGGCAAAGAGGCAGGCGAGCATATGCCTTTGTGGATTATCCCGAACCGTAAAGTCAGCGCGCAGGACATAAAAGAATGTATGCGTGACGAATACAAGAACACACCGTTGGATATCACGCAAGGTACGGATGCCGGTCCATGGAACAGCAAATTGCGTTACGGCGGTCTGGGATTCAAGTTAGCGTCGGAAGGGACGGATACGCTGCAATACTGGTACGAACGTCCGACGGCGACCCAACAGACGGCTTGGTCGTTTGTGGCACAGATGAGAGAGGGTAAGGAAGGTATCTTCTGGTTCGGCGTGGACGACGCAGCATGCAGCTGCTATGCGCCAATGTTCTGCCGCATCAATCATGTACCGGAGTGCTTTGAAGAGGGCAACGGTGACAGTTATACCTTCAGTCCGACCAGCGCATGGTGGACGTTTAATCTGGTAGCCAACTGGGCATACACCAAGTACAGCCGTATGTACCCGCACATCCGCGAGCTGCAACAGACATGGGATGACAAGTTCAATATGCAGATAGCCGGAGTGGATGAGAAAGTAAAATCGCTAAGTGACGAAGACGTACGGGCATTCTTAACCAACTATTCCTGTTCCCAGGCAGAAAACATGGTGGCGGACTGGCAGAGATTACATATCTATCTGGTAACCAAATTTATTGACGGTCAGGAACGCAAAGAAGAGAACGGACAATTCAAGCGTAACCCGTACGGCAACAGTTGTGGTCCAAACAGACTACCGTTACCGGAGAACTTCCTGAAGATGGTTTCGCCTGAGATTACTCACGAATAAAAAAACAAAAAAGTATGAAAAAGAGAATTCTAAGAAAACTGAATGTTTTTCTCGGAGCGGTAAGTCTCGTGTTAGCCGGCTGTAACAGCACGCGGGACGTTGTAGCCAAGTACGGTCCACCTCCCCAGCCGGAGAAATACGGTCCTCCGGTAGAGGAAGACATACGTCTGAAATATGGAGTGCCACGCGAGAGACTGATAGAGGACGAAGATACTATCGCTATGCCGGTTGAAGCACCGGAAGAGCGTGTAGTATGCAAGTACGGCGTACCTCCTCATCTTATGAAAAAATAAAGAAGGTTCCTATGAAACTGCGTTTGAAGTTGGCATTATGGTTGGAACATTTGCGTCGGCGTAACCTGAAGGCGTTACACCCGTTACGGCAGTTATTCTGGGAGTCCACGTTGCGCTGCAATGTGCATTGCTTGCATTGCGGCAGTGACTGCCTGTCTTCCGTAGAGACGCCTGACATGCCGGCGGAAGATTTTCTGCACGTCATAGATACAGAGATAACGCCTCATGTCAATCCGAAAGAGGTATTGGTGATTATATCCGGCGGAGAGCCTTTGATGCGCAAAGACTTGGCGGATGTAGGCCGTGCGTTACAGCAAAGAGGTTATCCGTGGGGAATGGTAACCAACGGATTAGCGATGACGGAGAGCAAGTTCCGTGAATTGCGCGAAGCGGGATTACGCTCAATAACCGTTTCGCTGGACGGACTGGAGGAAGACCACGTATGGTTACGCCAACACCCGCTGGCTTTTGAAGGAGCCTGCCGTGCCATCAAACTATGTGCGGCGGACAAGAGGCTGACCTGGGACGTTGTGACATGCGTCAACCAGCGTACGATAGGTCATCTGCCCGCCATACGCGACTTGCTATGGAGCCTCGGGGTGCGCGACTGGCGTGTGTTCGGAATCGACCCGATGGGCCGCGCGGCAGAGACTCCGGAACTAATACTGACAGACGATCAGTTCAAATACCTGATGGATTTTATTGTTGCGGAGCGCGAAGAGGGACGTCATGTGTCTTATTCGTGCGAAGGGTATCTGGGCGAATATGAAGGCAAAGTGCGCGATTATCTGTATCAGTGTGCGGCAGGTATAAGTGTGGCGTCCATACTGATAGACGGTAGTATATCCGCCTGCACGAGTATCCGCGGTAAGTATTATCAAGGAAATATATACAAGGATTCTTTCTGGCGGGTATGGGAAGAGGAGTTCAAACCTTACCGCGATAGGAGTTGGATGAAACAGACAGCGCCATGCAAGGACTGCAAGGTGTTCGCTTTCTGCGAAGGAAACGGAATGCACTTACGGCGCGAGGACGGAAGTTTAATGCTGTGTCATTTACACAGATTGGGACAATGAAAAAGATACTTTTGATTTTAATGATGATGTGTCTTCTGCCGGGCAGCATGATTGCGGCGGAGAAGACTGACAAGCCACAGAAAAAAGAAGTGGTAGTGTTGAGTTGCGACCTGCATTGCCAAGGTTGCTGCGACCAGATTATGAAGAATATCGCGTGGGAGAAAGGCGTGAAGGATATCGTTTGCGACCTGAAGACCAAGACGGTGAAGGTTACTTATGATCCGCGCAAGACGGATGTAGAGAAGTTGCTGAAGGCGTTTGAGAAAATCGGCAAACCGGCGAAGGTAATTGAGAATTGAGAATTGAGAGCTGAAAGGGAATGTATCCGAAGTTAATCAATAGGGCATGGAAAGTACTCAAGAGCAAGAATATCTTGCGATTGGGAGTATGGTTGTCGGTTCGTCAGGAATGTGTAGAGTTACCGAGTGGCAAACAGATACCGACATGGTTTATATTGGAGTTTCCGGACTGGATAAACGTCATCGCGATAACGAAAGACGGCAAGATGGTGATGGAGGACCAGTACCGCCATGCGTTAGGCGAGACGCATTATGAATTAGTGGCGGGAGTAGTTGACCCGGGAGAGACGCCGTTAGAGGCAGCAAAACGCGAGTTGAGCGAAGAGACGGGTTATGAAGGAGGAGAATGGCAATTATTCATGACATTATCCCCCAATCCGACGAATCATAACAACCTCTCATATACATTTCTGGCGACAGGTGTGGAGAAAAAACGTGAGCAGCACCAAGAGGCGACCGAAGATATCCATGTAGATATCATGGAGCCGGAACAGGTATTGGAGATGTTACGGGACGGCGAGATTATTCAAGCGTTGCACGCAGCGCCATTATGGAAATATTTTGCAGAGAAATGAAAAAGTTATTCATCATAAGTGTTCTGTCAATCCATGAAACAATACGGCGGCAAATGGGATATGATAGGTCTGTCCCATTCCCCGATGATGAGTGCATGGAACGGAGGGAAGAGCTGGGAAGAGATGAATGAGTTAGCGGAAGAAAATATCCGGAGGTTGATAACGGACTGGAAGTGCCCTGTGATGATAGCCGAAATGGGAACTTTCAATGACGACCCGCTGTCAGCGACAGTGATGGATGATTTTGTACGGAGAGTGGAGAAGATGGATTCATGTGCCGGAATCTTCTATTGGGAACCGGAGGTGTATGGCGGATGGTGTCCGCAGGAATATATCCCGTTAGGATGGGGTAGTTACGATATGGGCGCCTTTACGAGAGACGGAAAGCCGTCGAATGTACTGCCGATATTATTGAATAGCGGAAAGTGAAAAAATGGATTGTGTTACATATGATTTTGTTTTTAGCGCTTGGAACGGCGCAAGCAGAAGTATGGAAACAATTCAATGTGCTGACCAAGCATTATTTATCGCTGAGCGGCGAAGTAGGGTACTACTCCTTATTGGAAAACATGCAGGACGTGCGCACGCGCGGAGGTGTCGGCGGTGCGTTAGGATTAGGATATGAAATGCGGCATAACGGTTTCTGGCTGGGCGTAGGTTTGGACGTGATGTACGGTTCAACCACCATGACCACAGCGGGTTATAGTGTGGACCGCGAGCTGATAGATACGCAGGGCAAGCGTGTCAACTATCATTATGACGTACAGAGTTATACCGATACGCAGCATGATTTGCGGGTAGGAATACCCTTACTGCTCGGTTTTTATACGAATGGTTTTTACGGCGGTGCCGGATTCAAGTTTTCGTTAGCTCCCTATACAGCGACCACTCCGACCATTCATTACCGGACGACCGGCGGATATGAGAAGTATATAGATGATTTTGAAAACATGCCCAACCATTTTTATACGGAGTATACGGTAAACGGGCGTAGCGAAGTAAAGATTACTCCTCAGGCGCATGTGGTGGCAGAGTTGGGTTATGATATATTGAATAAGGAACGCATGAGCTCGTACGCGTTATGTTCGGTATTGAAAGTGGCTCTTTATGCGGAGTATGGGTTGAACAGTTGTTTGAAGGGAACGATTCATGAGTCGGAGACGTACAGTGTGGATCCGGTCAATCCGGTTATACTGAATCCGAGTTCGTACTATGCGAACAAAGATTTGCGCAATGCACGTATAGTGCCGTTGTTTGTGGGCGTAAAGGTGACGTTTATGCTGCGTATCAAGACAGCGAACTGTCGTTGCGACGGAGCGATATAAGGGACAAAGTAAAGTACAAAGGGACAAGGGACACAGTACAAAGGGTAATCTCTCGATAACGGCTCGATAAAAGTTCGATATGCCCTCGATAAAGGTTCGAATACGAAAAGTAAAAATTTTTACACGATAAGGAGTTCGGTACATAGAACTTTGTTGTTCAGCTGCCTGCTGGTAGCGTCATTATTCGTGTGTCCGGACGGAGTGAAGGGGCAGGATTGCGATAATTATTTCATGAATCTCGATGCCAATTATACTCGTTGTCAGTATGGTCTTTATACTGCAATAGCAGGTAACAATTGGACAACAGGCAAGGTGGATTATGGTTCAGAGGATGCGCGTAGTCGCCATACGATACATGACGAAATAGGGAAGTATGACCCCCGTACACTTAATAGTACCGATCCCTTAGGAAACCCAGTTGCCGGAGGTTTATTAGAAGTTCCACCCGGTGAAGATTGGTCTGTGCGTTTGGGAAACTGGCAAGACGGAAATGTAAATACCTCACGAATAGGCGAGGCAGAACGAATTACATATGATTTTGATGTAACAGCCGCTGCTCCATATTTACTTCTCAAGTATGCCGTTATATGGGAATCACCAAACCATCAAGATAAAACACCGCGCTTCATAGTAGAAATTTTAGAGGAGAATAATACTCCGGCATCAGTTAGTTGTGGTCAGATAGACATAGAGGTTGCACAAAGCGGTTACATGAATTATTGTACATGGACGGCATACAACTCCGTGTGGAATGATCATCATACTTGTGTGCGTTACAATGCATGGACAGGCGCATGTGTTCAGTGGCAAGGTGGTTATGAGAATGTAGGTACTGACCATAATGTATATTGGCAGGATTGGCGTACTGTAGGAATAAACCTTTCGGATTATATAGGCAGACGTGTACGTATTAGAATCACAAGTAGTGACTGCGGTTATACAATTCACTTTGGTTATTCGTATTTTAACCTCAAGTGTGTACCGGCGAGTGTGTTTGACCCCAAGTGTGGAGATTCGAACTCGACCAATACTTTTACAGCTCCTGACGGTTTTGAATATAGATGGTATAAACTAAATCCAGATTCGTCTCGTATAGGAGGTTATTTTTCTACAAACAGACAAGTAGAAGTGCAGTCGAATAATCAATTGTATGAATGCGTTCTCCGAACACCAGGTAATTCATCATGTGACATTTCTATATATGCGCAAGCAGAACCTCGATTGCCGAAAGCAGATTTTACATTGGATATACATAAAGATTGTGTAGATACAGTATTTTTGCAAAATACCAGTTATGTTTCTCCCGATAAAGTTGTTCCGTATGTGCCTCATCGCGATGTGGATTCTGTATTTTGGGATTTAGGAGATGGTCGCTTTACAAAGAATGATGCGAGTATCAGTGGACAACCAATAGTATATGCGCAAGATGGAACATACACCATTCGTCAGATAGCAAAGTTGGCAAATGGCGACTGCGAGGATATAATGGAGAAAACGGTTACTGTTCGCGGTTCGGAAACGAGACATGTAGGAGAAGTTTATGATACTATTTGTGGAGGATCAAAATATACATGGAATGGTAGTGATTACACAGCGACAGGAGTATATTCTTATGTAATGCCGAACGCTGTAGCAAATGGTTATTGTGACAGTATAGTCCGGTTACATTTGAAAGTATGGGATTCGTACTATATTCCTGAGGTACAAGATGTGCTGGAGGGAAAGAATGTACCCTATCATTGGCATCGAAATGGCAATCCTCGAGATTTATATGAGAACGGCGTTTATTGGGATAGTTGCAAGTCGGTGCATGGATGCGACTCTGTGTATAAATTGGAGTTGCGAGTACATCCGAAATACTTGGTTGAACAATATGACACCATATGCAGCGGAACGAACTATACGTATGGCGGAAAGATTTACAATTTCAAAGATGCGAAAGATACAATCTGCTATGACTCTTTGACAACGAAGACTTGGGGTAATGACTCTGTATGCCGATTGCATCTACATGTCAAACAAGCGCATCATATCTATGAGACAAAACATTTCTGCAAAAGGACGATATTCTCGTATCACGGGCAGAACTTCGAGGAACCAGGTGATTACCTTGTTTCATTTAAGACCAAAGAGAGTTGCGACTCGGTATATCACTTAACGCTTATAGAAGACGAATCACCGATAGTAGATACTGTCGCTGTAATTACTGACAAGCAGAAACCATATATATGGCACGGGATTAACTGTTCGGGCTCGGGAACCTACAGCGATACACTAACGGCCGCCAATGGTTGTGACTCAATAGTCCGTTTGCGTTTGACGATATATCCGACATCTTTCCATGACGATGGGGTAATCAAGTTATGTAAGGACAGTTCCATGACATGGCATACCCGAACACTGACGGGAACAACGCCGGGCACATTTGTCGTATGGGATAGTTTGAAGAATGTATATGGCTATGATTCAGTATACAAAGCAACATTGAAAGTACTACCGAGTTATCGTATAAGTTATTCGGTAACTCAAGCGATAGGCACTCACTATTATGGTTTCTTCGGGCAAGATATATCGGTAGGCGGTGAATATACTTATCGCGGAACGACGGAAGAAGGTTGTGACTCAATTGTCAAATTGACAATTACCTTCAAACCTACGTATTTGATAAAAGACACGGCGTATATATGCGAAGGAACGAGTCATAAATACCATAAGAACCATGCGGTTGTATATTATACAGAGGAAGGTGTTTATTGGGACAGTTTGAAGACGGAAGCCGGTTATGACTCGATATACAGATTACAACTCTATGTGAATAAGGTATATACAACGCCTATATCTGCGACGATATGTGACGGGGCTACGTATGATTTCTTCGGCACACCGCTGACGACGGCTAATACCTATACAAAAACTCTTAAGAGTCATGGACTGGGCGGTTGTAATTGCGATTCAACAGTCGTACTGACACTGAATGTTAATCCATCCTACGACATACGGATAGATTCTACGATATGCGAAGGAGAATCCGTACTGTTTGGCGGTACAAGCCGAACAGAAGGAGGTGTATATTCACAGTCTCACAAGACGAAAAACGGATGTAACTGTGACTCAATAGAGACGTTGAATTTAACAGTAAATCCCAAGTTGCGTATCTATCATACGATACAATTATGCGAAGGCGAGTCGTGGTATTGGAAACGCAAGAACGAATATATCTCTACCAACCGTGATGTAAGCGACACGACGACTTCCAAAGTTACGAAATGTGACAGTATCGATATATGGAAGATTTATGTTCATCCGGTGGTTCGAGACACCGTGCGTGCAGCGATATGTCTGGGAAAGACCTATCCATTCCGCGATCACACCTATACAGGAACTACTGTCGGGAAAGACACGATAACCTTAGGCGGCACGTCCATTCACGGATGTGACTCACTGCATACATTGATATTGACGGTTAATCCAACGTACTATGAGCAGCGCATAGATACGTCATTGTGTTTGGGCGATTACATAACCATTCATAACAAGACGTATAGCCGCGGAGGTACGTATTACGACACATTGAAGACAGAAGGTTGTCACTGCGACAGTGCGTTCATTATCAATGTGGAGGAACACCCGCGTTTCTTCAGCTCCATCCCAATATCGTTGTGCAAAGACAGTACGATGATGTGGCATGGGAAGGAAATAAAAGGACCTGGCACTTATTACGACTCGCTGAAGTCCACCCTGTCCCATGGTGTATGTGACTCAATATATGAGTTGATAGTGATTCAACAGTTACCCAAAGAAGAAACGATAGAGGTGACGATATTGAGTACGGGTTCCTATTCATTCAATGGGGAAAGCCTCAAAGAATCAGGCACATACAGAGATACGCTGCACGCGACAACGGGCGGTTGTGATTCCATTGTAACACTCATTCTTACCGTCAAGCCGGTTTATAAAAAAGATACAACAATCACGATATGCCGCGGCGGGACATATACCTTTAATGGAAAACAATTAGAAAACGGCGGGTTATACACGGAGAAATTTATTTCCAAATACGGAACGGACAGTGTTGTTAATCTGACACTCGTTGTTCTTGAACCTATTATTAATCAGGAACCGGTACATATCACCGATCGCCAGACTTATACATGGCATAGGGAATCGAATAATACCGATTCTATTCTGACAGTAGGCGGCATCTATGACGATACGATAAGTTCCAAGATAACAGGTTGTGACTCAATAAACAGGTTGGTATTAGTTCGTCACCAGACGTATGAAGCGAACGATAGCGCTGAGATATGTAAAGGCAGGAAATATAACTGGCATAACCAGACATGTGATACAACAGGTGATTATTACGACACGCTAAAGAATGCCATGCGTCCGTGGTTAGACTCGATTTATTACCACCTCCATTTGACGGTAAATCCGGTATACAAACATGATACGACGGTGTATATCTGTTCTGACGGGACGTATAACTTTAATGGCAGGATAATAACTGAAGGTGGGACTTATTACGACACCATCAAGACTCATTGTTGCGGTTGTGACAGTACGTTTATACTGCATGTAGAGAAACGTCAAACAGTGACTTATCCGATGTCAGATATTATCTGTCCGAAGGACACTCCATACGTATGGCATCCACATCCTGAAATAAACAGGAAGTTTACGGTATCCGGCAATTACAAAGATACGATACGTACAGCTGACGGATTATGTGATTCGGCATATTATACTCTTGCGTTGACCGTTAAGCCGTCCTTTCAGACGAACCTTCCCGAGGCGACGATATGCGCAAATCAATGGTATAATTTCTGCGGCAGATTGGTTAATCAGCCGCGCGATTATGATACGACGTTGACAGCGATGAGTAATGGTTGTGACTCCGTTGTACATGTACATCTGAATGTCAATCCGACGTATGAGAAAGATACTACGTTTATTCTGTGTTCCGGCAGTACACTTACCTTTAATAACCGTGTATATACGCATGGAGGAGATTACCGCGATACTTTACGGACGAAGGACGACTGTAACTGCGATAGTATATACAATATCACTATAAGTGAAATTCACCCGTTTAGTCATACGGAGGAAGTTTATCTGTGTAAAGACAGTACTATGGAGTGGCACAATATGACCATTACCGGTCCGGGTACTTACCATGATAACCATACTTCCGTGCAATCGAAGAATCTTTGCGACTCATCCTATACGCTGATTGTTCATGAGCAAAAACCATCTTACGCAAGGATATACAAGACGATATGGAGTAGTAATCCATATTGGTTCAATGATACATTACGTACAGCAACAGGTGTTTACTATGATACAGTTCCATCTCCGGGTAATAAGTGTGACTCTATCACAGAACTTCATTTAACCGTTCTTCCGGTATACGATATTACTTATTCGGACACCATATGTCGTGGAGCGACGTATGACTTTAACGGTACATTGTTAGAAGAGTCCGGTTTCTATACCAAGACATTAGTCTCAAGTCACGGAACGGATAGCGTGGTCAACTTGAATTTAATAGTCTGGGAGCCTCGTATTAAATCATCTATTGTGCATATCATTGACAAGGCTTTGCCGTACACATGGACTTTACATGACGGTAGTACGACAAGAGATTTAACACATGCCGGCACCTACGATGACAGTTTGAAATCGGTTGTAACAGATTGTGACTCTATCAACAGGTTGGAATTGGTAGTTCATCCGACAACCTTGGTGGAGAAGGACACGGCAATATGTCAAGGGAAGGCCTACTATTGGCACAACCAATCGTGTTCTGCAACGAATCATTATTACGATACGCTCAAGAATGCGAAATATCCATTATTGGATTCTATTTACTACCATTTGGATTTGCGGGTTAATCCGATATACAAACACGATACGACAGTATATCTATGTTCCGACGGTCAGTATAATTTCAACGGTAAGATTATAAAGAATGCCGGGACATATTACGACACACTCAAGACTCATTGTTGCGGTTGTGACAGTACGTTTATACTGCGTGTAGAAATTTGCCAGACAGAGACGAAACCACTCGCAGTATCGATATGTCCGAGTGATACACCTTATGTATGGGATCCGCATCCTGATATATATAGGGAGTATTCGGTATCCGGCAATTACAAAGATACGATACGGGCCAAAGACGGTTTGTGCGATTCGATATATTATACTCTTGCTTTGACGGTTAAGCCGTCCTTTAAGACGAACCTTCCCGAGGCGACGATATGCGCAAATCAATGGTATAATTTCTGCGGCAGGTTGGTTAACCAGCCGGGTGATTATGACACGACGTTGACAGCGATGAGTAACGGCTGTGATTCGGTTGTACATGTTCACCTGAATGTCAACCCGACACATCATAGAGATACCGTACTTCTACTCTGTTCAGGCGGATCCGTAGAATTTAACGGAAGGTCCTATTCGCACGGCGGTAATTATCGCGATACATTATGGACAAAGAACGGATGTAATTGTGATAGCGTCTATGATATATTTGTCAATGAGGTGGCTCCATTCTACCAGATAGAGACAAAGTATTTATGCAAGGATAGTACGATAGATGATTGGCACGGACAGGCAATTTCAAATACTAAAGATAGTATATACTATGACAAGCGTAAATCTGTTCGTTCCGGATATATGTGCGATTCGATATATGAATTGCATGTCATCATCCGCAATCCGGAATATACCGTATTACCCAAAACAATCCTGAGTACCTCATATTATTATTTCAACGGAAAATTACTCAACGAGGAAGGAATCTATTATGACACCGTTCCGGCGGTAAATAATACCTGTGACTCGATTATTGAGTTACGTCTGACGGTATTGCCGGTATATACTACGTCGGCTACTCATACAATGTGCCGCGGAGAAAGTTATCTATTCAAGGATACGACGATAGAGACGAGCGGATTATATACCAGAACATTCCGGTCCGTAGTATATGGAACGGATAGTGTAGTTACCCTGCAAGTAACCGTTTATGAGCCAGCCGTCAAGCCGACGGTAGTGCATATAAACGACAAACAGACGTATACCTGGCACAGGGTTTCCAACAACACGGATTCTGTCGTGAGCGTGACAGGCATGTATGACGATACCATCAAATCGAAAGTGACAGGTTGCGATTCCATCAATCGTATACAGTTGTTTGTCCATAAGACATATTTATTCAACGAATTAGGCGAGACCTGTGAAGGCAAGCCGTTCAGATGGCGCGGCAATGATTATCCTGCCACGGTAAGCGGTGTGTTCGAGTATTACGACTCGTTGACTACTAAAGATGCCAGGAGTTGGATACATGATTCCGTTTATCACTTAACGTTAACAGTCAATCCGATATACCGGCATGACACTACGGTATCTCTATGCGAGGGAGATTATTATGATCTTAATGGCACCCAATTATATGAGGGCGGAATATACTATGATACAATAAAAACGGTCAACCGTTGTGACAGCGCATTCCGCGTACAAGTGAATATACGTACTACGCGCTCATCGTACGAGACAAAGTATATCTGTCCGGGCGAGAATTGTGAATGGCGCGGAAAGCAATATACTATCGGTGATGAATATGCAGATACGTTACGTACGGAAGACGGTAAGTGCGACTCAATTTACTATAATTTGACGTTGCGTATCAAAACGAGATATGAGAAAGACATAGTAGATGAGATTTGCAGCAAAGAATTACCATATGATTTCCATGGACGATTTTTATATGAGGAGGGTGATTATGATACTACGTTTACCTCTATAACGACTAAATGTGATTCTATTATTCACCTGCATTTGAAAGTAAACCAATCGTATGATTTTGACCGTTACGACACCATATGCCGAGGCCAGTCGGTATTATTCGACAATGTGGCAAGAACAGAAAGCGGAATATATGTCTATGACGGCACAACGAAAGCCGGATGTGATTCTGTTGTCAAACTGCATTTGACGGTTATAGAAAAACAAAATGCGTATATAGAGCAACATATATGCGAAGGAGATTATTTCGAATTAAATGGCGTTAAGATTACGGAGTCCGGAACTTATACAGAGACGGCCACGAGCCAGTATGGCTGTGATAGTACCACTACATGGCGCATATCGGTTCATAAACCAAAGCGGGACACGGTTTATAGGTCCATTTGTGCAGGGAAAGAGTGTAATTTCAACGATGTTATCTATCGTAAGGAGGGAATCTATATTCAGGAGAACAAGTCCCGTTATAACTGCGACTCGACGTATGTATTAGTACTGAGCGTCAATCCGGTATATAGCCGCGACACATCGTTGGTACTATGCGAGAAAGATTATTTCGCATATAACGGAAACATATATCGAGATGGCGGTTACTATCAAGATACAGCGCGCACCAAGAACGGTTGTAACTGCGACTCGATACTTAATATCACCATTACCAAGTATCCGGTAGTAAATGTAGATACGACAGCTTATATATGCCGCGGCGAGTATCTCACATGGCACGGCCGCACCTACTCAAGAGGTGGATATTACTATGACACACTGAAGATGAATAGCGGTTTATGCGACAGTATAGTATATGGTTTGCATCTGGTAGTCAGTTCAGATTTCTACGAAGAACAAGCTGTCTCGATATGTGACGACAATTATTTGTCCTTCCGCGGTCATACATACAACAAAAGCGGAATTTATTACGATTCGCTGACGACCGCCCTGACGGGTTGTGACTCTGTTTATTGTGTCCGTTTGACTGTCAATCCTACATACCGCAATGTAACAACAGAGAACCGTTGTGACATAGACCCGTATTGGTATAACGGCCGCTGGCTGAGTGAGACAGGCGATTATGTACAATCAATGAAGACGAATTGCGGCTGTGATTCGGTCAATGTGCTACAGTTGATAGTGAGTTCAACCAAGCGAGATACCGTGCGTATGAATATTTGCGACGGGAATGCCATTACCTATATGGGCAGAACCATCACGCAGACAGGAACATATCGCGATACAGTCAACCAGCCGGAGAAGAATCAATGTATAATAAATGTATTGGAAGTAAGTTTCTATGCGCCGACTATAATATCCAATGTGATAGTAGACAATATATGTGCTGACGATGCCCAATTCCGAATGCGTGCCTATTATTCAGGAAACCGTCCGACAACCTATTCTTTGGAATTCGATGATCATGCCCGCGCAGAGGGATTCAAGAATATACTTGACGCTCCTTTCGAGGACATTATTGTCGGACCGATACCGCAGTTCGACGGCAGTGATTATGTCCGGCCGGATTACTATAAGGCACTGCTGACAGTGGATAATACATTGTGTGCGAAGACAGAGTCGGCACAATATGAGGTACAGCTATTAGTACGCTATCCCTCCTGGATTATCGAGCAGAACTGGAATGACGTAGTGGCTTTGCTGAATGAGAATTATAACGGCGGCTATCGGTTCTCAAAATACGAATGGATTGTCAATAACAATATGACAGGCAATTATTTGTCCTACTTGTATTTGCCGACAACACTTGGCAGTGGTGACGAGGTGGCTATTTCTCTGACCCGTGAAGGCGAGAATTACGCAGTGCCTTCCTGCCCGATCGTGATATACGACAAGACATCCGAATTAGTGAGCGAGTATCCCGTATTAGCCCATCCGACCGAAGTACGCGGGCAAATCCGGATAATTGCTCAGACAGACGGCGAGTATGCGTTATATACAACTACCGGCAAGCTGATAATCTCAGGGAAATACCGTGACGGCGAACAACAACTGATACAAACACAAGTAGCAGAAGGTTGCTATTTGTTACGTCTTTCGACTCAGACGCACGGCGTGCAAACGAAAAAAATCATTCTTCGATGACAGCCGACAAGATAACAAAACGTTTTCACAAAGCCTGCTCGGAGTATGGACTGATAGCGGACGGCGATCATATACTGATTGGTTTGAGCGGCGGAAAAGACTCCTTGGCACTGACCGAATTATTAGGGAGACGGGCGCAGATATACAAACCCCGATTCAAAGTAACGGCACTTCATGTGCGTGTGAAGGAACGGGATTATCAAACGGATTTGAGTTATCTGGAAGCATTCTGCAAAGAAGCAAAAGTACCCTTAGTAGTCCGTGATACAGAAATAAAAGGCGGTGAAAGCAATGATACCAATCCCTGTTTTCTATGTGCATGGTACCGCCGCAAAGAACTATTTAACGCGGCGCAGGAGTTGGGCTGCAACAAGATTGCGTTCGGACACCATAGAGATGATATCGTTGAAACGCTACTAATGAACCTGGTTTATCAAGGCGCGTTTGCCACAATGCCTCCTATTTTACAAATGGAAAAGATGCCTTTGCAGATTATCCGTCCGCTTTGTCTGATAGATGAGAAAGACTTGATTGCCTACGCGGCGGAGAGAGGTTACCAGAAACAGCAGAAGTTGTGCCCTTTCGAGCATGTGAGTTCGCGCGAAAGGGCGAAAGAATTATTGGCACAAATAAAAGCGATGAATCCTGAGGCGATGGATTCTATTTATGGAGCGATGACAAATATAAAAGCGGATTATCTGCCGCAAAACAAATAATATGAATGCATTATATACGATATTGTTACTATTGGCGTCCAATGTATTTATGACGCTTGCCTGGTACGGGCACTTGAAATTACAGAATATGGGCTTCTTCAGTAACGCGACGCCTTTGATTTTTGTTGTTTTGTTATCTTGGGGAATCGCCTTTTTTGAGTATTGTTTGCAAGTTCCAGCCAACCGTATCGGTTTTGACGGTAACGGCGGTCCTTTCTCTTTGATGCAACTGAAGGTGATACAAGAGGTAATTACACTGGTCAATAGTTCGTTAAAAATTTGACTTAAATTAGTTAAAATATGATCGCTAAACGGCTGATTTTAGTCCGAATAGCATGAGTTCTTTGAAATAGTGTTCT
>JAGKVE010000022.1 GCA_021152555.1 Bacteroidia bacterium
TCATCATAGAGGTCAGCTAAAGAGCAATCCGGATATTTGGCACGAGCATCCAAAATGGCTTGGGCGGTTTGCTCGATACGGGCTTTCTGCTCCTCTGTCGGCTGACACCACGGGAAGTTGTTATAGACGACGCTTCCTGAGTAGCGGTAGTCGGATTTTAGACGTCCGCATATAGCACGCATCCATGCCATGTGGACGTTAGAGGTAAGCACTCCGAAATGGTAGAGGGTAGCATCGGGGATTATAGAAAGAGAATCCGCGGCGATTATCTCGGGAGGCATAAAACCAATTGGAATATACCGACGACGTTCAGAACTAACACGCGGGATTACCATGTAAGTACTTTCCGTTTGAGGCATAGAAAAGAAAAGCGCCGGTTTATTGGCTGCTTGCCTTGTCGGAGCAGCGGTACTGGCAGCACGCATTTCTCGCACAGCCTCTAAGCGTTGGTAAATGTCTTTGTTTTTGACATAAACACTTAATGGAATATTTCTCAACCACAAACAATAACGGATCTCATTATTGTTGAGATAATCTTTTGCTCCGACATACCTGCGTATGCAACATTCTATGCTTGGATCATTCTTTATAAAGGCTGCCCGCTCTTCTTCCGATAAAATAAGGTTACCTCCATCTGAAGGTTGATTTCCTTTTGTTAATTTTGGGACATTACATATCGGAGTAGAACGGCTTTCTATAAAGACATCCGGCGCGTCAATGAGATAGGGGTTGATATTGGAGGCAGGGATGGTTTGTGAGTTGGAGAGGTAGAGGCGCTTGGCGTTATTTCCCGAAATAGAAAAGCCTATTATTACGCAATGCACGTGCGCTTTGATATCCGCTTCCGAATCCCAACGGAAAGTACGATAAGCAAAATCAATATGAATTCCATATCGGTCAAAAAGTGGTTGCCAGAGTGCTGCAACTTGCTCGCCTTGGGTGATAGAGTTGGTAGAAACAAGGGCTGCTTTGATTAGTGTATTTTGGCTCATCATCTTTGCGGCCAGATGATACCAAGCGCCAACAAAATCTATGCTATTAGATAACTTCACTTTTCCGAAGATAGCCACAGCATCCTCTTTTTGTTCGGCAGACATCATACTTGCTCCTACAAACGGCGGATTACCCATGATATAAGCCCCACTCCGGCTCTCCCCTGAAGGGGCGAGAGGAAAGACTTCTGCCCAATCCATGCGGAGGGCGTTTCCTTCGTGGATATAAGCGTTGGTTTTGAGCGGTAGGAAATCAATCGCCCGTCCTGCTATAGCAGATGTCTCTTTGAGTGTCTGGCTCTCGGCTATCCAAAGGGCGGTCTTGGCGACCGTACAAGCAAAATCGTTGATCTCAATGCCGTAGAACTGAGATATATTGACTTTGATGAGGATGTCGAAGGTGAGGATGTTCTCTCCGCCAAACATGGCTTGTATCACTTTGTTCTCCAGACGGCGAAGCGAAAGGAATGTTTCCGTAAGGAAGTTACCACTACCGCAGGCAGGGTCAAAGAACGTGAGGGAGGCGAGTTTGTCTTGGAAAGCCGCTAATGCCTGCTTTCTCGGAGCTGCTTGTTTCATCTCCTGAATCTTGTCAAACTCGTCTTTGAGCTCGTCCAAGAAAAGCGGGTCGATGACCTTGTGGATATTTTCGATAGAGGTATAATGCATACCACCGGAACGGCGTGTTTCGGGGTTCAGTGTGCTCTCAAAGACTGCACCGAAGATAGTAGGCGAAATCTCCGACCAATCGAAATCGGCTGACGCATCCTCCAAAAGGAGTTGCTTGAGTTCGTCGGTGAACTGCGGAATCTCAATCGTCTTATCCGAGAACAAACCACCATTGACGTATGGGAAGGCTGCCAGATCGTCCTCCAAGTATTTATCGCGCTCGGCAAGGGGCGTATCCAGTACCGCAAAAAGATCCACCAACGCGCGGCGGAGTTTCTGCGGAGGATTGGCATTGAGGTAGTCATGGAAAGCCGTACGGCTGTTGAAAAGCCCTGCGTCCTCGGCATAAAGACAGAAGACGAGCCGCACGCAGAGGATATTGAGGCTGCGGAGCGTTTCGGGGTCATCGGCTCCGTACTGCTCTAATAATTTATCGTAGATGACGCCGACCAGATTACCGGCTTTGACGGAAACTTCCATTTCGCGTTTGAGGTGCTCGTTGCCCTCGTCCACGAGAAATTGCAAGCGATAATACTCTTTTTCGAGATCTTTCAGTAGAATCTTCTGCGGTTCTCCGTTGGGCTGCTCCATGTCATACACCCAAAACTCCGCGAAATTGCAGGTCACAATCCACCGCGGGCGTTGGCTGTACGGTAGTTCGGCAGCATAGCGTTTGGCTTGCTGGAAGGGATTGAGCACAGAGCCGTCGGATTGCTTGATACCTTCGGCGAGGTTCTTGCCGAGCGACTTCTGCTCAATCATAACCTTGGTAGAAGGAATGAAGCCGTCGATGAAAGAGGTATGGTCGAGCTTGACTTGGTGCTCGTAGATGATGAAGGTCTCGGGATGCTCAATGCCGAAGACCTGATTAAGGAGCGTAGTCCAGAAAATCTGGCTCTCGCCTTTTTCGTAGCCTTTGCCCTCCCAATGGGCGGCAAAGTCGCGTGCGGCTTTTTGTTGCTGTATTGCGGTCATGGTATGTATGTTTACTTAATGGTAACCCGTTGGCGGAATTAAAATAGCGCATGTTTAATTTGCCCAATCGGTTTGTTATTAATAAAGTTGATATATTGTAGGATAGTAAGTGCGCTGATTTTGCTGATAATCCGGGCAAACAATCCTACTTGTTGTTTCGCGTAATTGCGACATAACATAAATTGGTCAACCATTTTTTACTTGAGTAGGATATATGCAAGACTGGCGGCGCTGATGATGATCCATAGCAGGATACCTTGCAGCAAGGGGCGGATACCTACGGATTTGATGACATCTACGGATAGGGAGGCGCCGATAAAGAACATGGTGATAATGAGTCCTTTGCGGGCAATATCTGCAATGAACTTACCTACTTCGGGATAGTCTGCAAGAAGGTAGGTGTTGATGAGCATGGCGACGATAAAGAACAAGATAAACCATGGGATAGTAATCTTCTTGCCGTCGCTGCGGAAAATGACCGAGGTAACCAATGCTAACGGGATGATCCACAAGGCACGAGTGAGTTTGATGGTGGTAGCCACTTGCAGGGCTTCTTCGCCATAAGCCGCTCCTGCTCCCACTACCGAACTCGTATCATGGATAGCTATAGCCGCCCATGTGCCGAACTCTTGTTGGCTTAGTCCCAACCAATGACCCAAAGCGGGAAAAAGGAAAAGACCTATCGCATTGAGGATAAACACTGTCGCTAATGCCATGGACATATCGGTGTCTTTGGCCTTGATAATTGGTCCTACCGCAGCGATGGCACTACCGCCGCAGATGGCTGTGCCCGAACTAATAAGGTAGGATGTGTTGCGGTTGAGTTTCAACACTTTGCAGCCAATAAACATACCTATAAGCAAGGTGCCTATGACCGATATAATCGTAAAGAACATGCCTTCCTTACCTGATTCGAGTGAGGCTTGAAGGTTCATTCCAAAGCCCAAACCGACGACGGAGTATTGGAGGAGTTTCTTGGATATGGACTTATTGAATGTGGGGTAGGCTTGTCCGCAAAGCAGGGCAAAGACTAAGCCAATAAACAGCACCACGGGTGGAGTGACCCACGTCGAAAGGAAACGGAGCGCAGGGATATAATCGCAAAGCAGACACAGCGTGATAATGGATAGCAGAGCGATATAAATATGTCGGTTGTATTTGTGAAGCATGGGGGTAATTATGAATTAAATTAGTATGAAAGACACACTTTATCCCCGATTTGATATACCGGAGTATGCGCTTGGGTTAAGGCCATTACAGGCGACGTATCTGATGATTCATTATGCATTTCTGTTTCCTATTTGTTGAACCTCTTGTTCAAATGTTTCACGGTCTCCAAGGGCACCGTTTTTCATCTTAACACGGTAATTGCTGATTGTGTTCGGACTATAACAAAGCAGTTCGGCTATTTTGGCGCTGCTGGTAATTCCTAATAATATGAGCGCGAATATGCGCATCTCGATAGTCATCCGCTCTCCGGGTTTCGGTTGGATTCTGGCTTCCGGCCGGAGCAACGCATTGAAATCTTCTACAAAGGTGCCGTATAACGAGAGGAAAGTATCATCAAACGAGCGGTAGAAATTCTCCATCTCCCGGTCCATAAAAGCAGCAGGATCCTTCTCTCCGGCACGACGTGCCATAGTCGTTAACCTGCGTATATAATCATTATACACCTCCAAATATCTGCAAATATATTGCTCCTTTACTTTGTTCGCGTCTTTAAGTTGGCGGTTGAAGGCGTTTAATGTGGCATTCTTCGCCGCAATTTCTTTATTGAGGATATGTAATCTTCTGTTTTGCCGTAATGAATACAACACGCCAGCAACGAGCACTATAAGAAGTATGGCAGATACAATAAGAGCTATTGTCATTGTGGTTGAGGAGCGTTTGAGTTTCTGCTCATATGAACTCGCAATCTCATGTCCCAATGCATAAGTTTGAATAAAGCGCGTGGGCGCATTAAAGAACGAAGCATTCGTCAGTGAGTAATTGCTATAAAGGTATGCTCTGTTCAAATCGCCCGATTCAAAACATTCTTTTGCTATCAACCAGGAGGAACCATTGTCCGTAATGCCGCACCAAACATCAGCAATAGCAGAACGAATGAGCCATTCAACATGCTTCCGGTCCATTCCCATACTCTCGTAAAGTGTGGAACGCGTATATGCCTCAATGGCAAAGGGATGAGACCATTCGGTGATGCGGGATAAAATGGTATCATTAATGGCTAATGCCAAATCAAAATTTCCGGCATCTATAGCCTGAAGAATTTCATATCGCAATCGTATGTTGGAGGAATGAACTGACTGAGCTTGCATCTCGTGTAGCAGTGCGCCATAACGCTCTTTAGCTATGTTTGCCCATTGTTCCCGCAGTGGCGGAAGGCTATGATGCATGGACCCCTCGAAATATAATCTCCATATGGCTTCTGCGCAGTCAACACGCAGAGTGTCGGGTATGGAATCCAGTGCCGGCAGCAATGAAATGGCATCATTATACTTGCCAATCGAAGTGGTCAACTCCAGCAAACCGATATATGCTTTTGAGCGATATGGTTCCGGGGCGTTTGTCAAGTAAGAATACCATACTACTGCCGAGTCGCTTTGGAAATACTGGTATTCCCGTGCAACACGCAATTTGACATCATTGCTCAACGGACGAATCGAGCGCAAGGAATCAATATAGCGCTGATGGCTCGCAATGTAGTGCGAAGAATGACGAACGGCATCATCATACGTCGCAAACAGAGAGTCCAAAGTGGACATGGCGTTCAACGCCATGGATATACCCATGAAAAGGGGGATAAATAACAATCGCTTATACATAATTATATTGTTATATTTGCCTGTTGAACGGAACGATTATATTTTTCGACTGCAAAATTACAATAAAAAAATGAAACGTGCAAATTTTATAGTGCGTTTAGGAGTGATTATCACGTACTATTTAGGTACTTTTTTTTAGGTTTAAATTTTGTTAGTTGATTGAATATCATCAAGATAGGTTTAAACATGTCGTACTTTTATTGCACGAAAAGCATTTGTGGGCTTGCCCATGTGCAAAAAAACATATAACTTTGCACCGGATTTTCACCAACAAACTATAACCGTAAATCGAAAACACCATGATAACGGAAGCCTCTTACGTCTCTTCTCCTGCACGCTATAGTAGTCAGGAAACGATGTATAACCGCTGCGGTAATAGCGGCGTACTGCTCCCCAAAGTGAGTCTTGGTTTTTGGCATAATTTTGGTTCTGATGCGCCATTTGAGCGTAGCCGCGCTATCACGCATTATGCTTTCGATCACGGTATTACCCATTTTGATTTTGCAAACAACTACGGTGTCCCTGCGGGTAGTGCAGAGACCAATTTCGGACGCCTGATGGACGAGGACTTTCGTCCGTACAGGGATGAATTGTTTATCTCTACGAAGGCGGGCTATCTGATGTGGGATGGCCCTTATGGCGAGTGGGGCAGCCGCAAATATCTTATGTCCAGTCTGGACCAATCGCTGCGACGGATGCGGTTGGATTATGTTGATTTGTTCTATTCGCATCGCTATGACCCTCTAACGCCCATTGAGGAAACGCTTCAGGCACTTGTTGATATTGTCCGGGCAGGCAAGGCTTTGTATGTCGGCATATCCAACTGGCCGTTGGAACCGTTGGAAAAGGCAACGCAGTATTTGCGTGAAAGGGATGTGCCGTTGCTGATTTATCAGGGACGGCTGAATATGTTGGACCGCGAACCGATAGAAGAAGGAATATTGGATTTCTGTAATAAAGAGGGTATCGGTTTCATTGCTTATTCTCCGTTGGCGCAGGGTTTGCTGACGGATCGCTATTTGCATGGCATTCCTACGGACAGCCGAATGGCGCAAGAGCATTTTCTGAAATCGAGCCGTCTTACTCCTGAAATGACGGATTATCTCTCGAAGTTGGCAGCACATTCGCTCGAAAACGGTCGCACAATGGCTCAAGAAGCACTCGCGTGGGTGCTTGGTCAGCAAGGAGTGACATCTGCGCTCGTCGGTGCCAGCAGTGTGGCGCAGTTAGCAAATAATTTGGAAACATTAAAACACATGTAATTATGAAAAAAATCTCTCTTTTGATTGCGCTCCTATGCGCGAGTTTAATGAGTTTTGCAACCGACTGGAACAGCATTGCTTTCTTGGGTGACGGTGCCGGCGGAGGCGCGTACACCAACAAATACAAAGTGGATGCTGCATTTGGCCAAAACGTAGTGAACATTCAGCCGGACGGCGATAAGCCGGCTATCTATTCCTATTTTCTGGCGGCAGTAACTTCTTGTTCGTTGCCTGCTGACCAATACAGAATCAATGGCGCGGGTATTTACCTTTACCTTACCGCCTTCACGGCGAAAGAAACGACCGTATCGGTGGAGGCCGGAGGTGTGGCATATGATTTCAAAGTGTTCTATGCCGATGGTACAGGGGATATTTCTGAAGATGAACCGGGAGGTGACCCGCAACCGGGAGGCGACTTGACTCCGGCTACGTTCTACGGACAAGACGTCCAGCCTGTGAACGGTTCGGATGTGACCTTCAATTGGTCGATTACCCGCAATGCAGATGCCAAGCTTACTTTTGAAATTAGTTGGTCCAGCGAAATAGTAGGTGTTGTGCCGCAGGTAAATATCAATGATGTCTATTCTACACTGCCAATGCAGGGGTCTTTGGCGCGTTTTACCACAAAAGAGACATATACTGATGGCGAGAAATTGGCAATCTTTTTCCTCATCGCTTATACCGGCAATGCCGCACGTATCGATATCTCCTATACGGTTGGTTCCAGCAACAAGAAACCGGGTGGTCAGGAAGATCCCGAAACGCCTGATACTCCGGAAACACCTGACACGCCAGAAACTCCGGACACCCCTGATACACCGGAAACGCCTGACACACCAGACACTCCGGATACACCGGGTGAGGATAATCAGGCTATTGACGATGTGCAGCTAAATGTACAGGGCACAAAGATGCTGGAGAACGGACGTATCGTTATAATCAAGAACGGGACACGTTACAGTACTATTGGACAGAAAATTCAATGATTAACAAATCATAATTAACCTTATTGTATAATTAAAATTTTTGTATTATGAAAAAAGTATTCTTTTTAACCGCGCTCCTATGCGCAAGTGTGATGAGTTTTGCAGTAGATCAAGACACATGGATTCCGGTGAATGGGGATGGTGCTGCCTATGCTAACCAATTTAAGTGGTATGAAATAGACGGTATTGCTAAACCAAACAATGTCGTTGAAATTCAGAAACCAGGATTTACTACGGAGGTAGGCATCTATCTTAACTTCACGGATGCTGCATTCGATGCTGTTTATTTTAATGACGTATTAGCCACTAATGGAACAGAGTATAAGCAGGATGGTGCAGGTATGGTCCTCCACATTTCTGCTTTGACAATGAAGAATACCAATATTGTGATTAAGCACGGTACAACCGTTCGCTTTGGTCTGCGTGTATACAATGACAAAGGAACATCTTCCGGTACAGAGAAGGCAGATCCTGCATTAAGTCTGAACGAAACGGAAGTTACTTTGAGCACTGAGTCTTCTACAAAGACTTTCCAAATCATAGCAACTCAAAGCGGTGACGGTGCTATCACTTACGTAAGCGACAAGCCGGGTATTGCTTCTGTTGATGCTGATGGTTTGGTAACGGCTGTAGGTCGTGGAACTGCAAATATCAGTGTAAAGACTGCGGAGACAGATACTTATGCAGCAGCAATCAAGAAGCTGGTGGTAACTGTAAATGGTCCGATTAGTTGGGATGGTCTTGATTGGTTGGATGGCAGCAATGATAAGTATAAACTTGTTGTAACGCCTGAGATTGCTGATAATTTTGGAGGTAAGCACGTTCAGGGTTCTGATTTGTGGATTGGTTTCCCGTCTGCTGCATTCGGCGATATGTCTATCGAGCCTAGCGCTGGTGATGGTGCATGGAAGACTTTCGCTCTGTCGAATTTCCCGAACAAGGTAAATCAGTTCACTGTTGAATGTGGTGGTACGACTTATACGTTTGATGTTTACTTTGTTGACGGTGCGGAGATCCCAACTGCCATCAGCCATGTAGTTGACGGTGCACAGGCAATCAAGATGATTGAGGACGGTCAGTTGATCATCATCAAGAATGGTGTTCGTTATGACGCAACCGGTCAAGTAATCCGCTAATCTATTTCAGGCGTACGCCGTTGGCTCGGCGTACGCTTACTTAATATTGTAATATAATATGTAATACATGAAAACAAAACTCTATTTAACAGTCGTTTTGGTCTGGATGTCTTTTGTCGCCATGGCTCAGTCGCTGACAGTGACGGGTGTAGTGATGGCTCAGGACGAGCCGGATCCTGTGATTGGCGCTAATGTGATGATAAAAGGCACTACAGCAGGTACTATCACAGATTTCGATGGAAACTTCTCCCTTCAAGCCAAGCAGGGCGATGTTCTTCAGGTATCTTTTATGGGCTACAAAACCCAGGAAGTGAAGGTGTCCGGTGCCGGACCACTGCGTGTCACACTCGTGCCCGACAATGTGCAGCTGCAAGAGGTAGTCGCTATCGGTTACGGTACGATGAAGAAGAGTGACGTGACAGGTGCTGTTACTTCGGTCAGTGCAGACCAGTTGCTCAAAGCTCCGGTGGCAGGGCTTGACCAAGCGTTGCAAGGTCGCGCAGCCGGTGTGACAGTCACAAGCGGAAGCGGTCAACCGGGAGAGGACGCAACGATCCGTATCCGCGGTATCGGTTCAGCACTCGGCGGCAATGATCCGTTGTACGTAGTGGACGGTGTGATCACGAGCGATATCAAGTTCCTGGCTCCGACCGATATCAAATCGATGGAGATCTTGAAAGACGCTTCGGCAACGGCTATCTACGGTAGCCGCGGTGCGAACGGTGTCATTCTTATTACTACCAAATCCGGCGGTGAAGGCAAAGTAAATATCTCGTTCGATGCATACTGGGGCTTCCAGAACCGTTGGAAGAAATTAGACGTAATGAAATCGCGCGATCATGCAGAGACCGAGTTGCGTATTAACGCGATGCGTAACGGTGCGTCAGAGATCGCCGATTACTATCAATACGGTTTCTCATCCTGGGTGAAGGACTACAAGTTAGGTTCATCTGTCTTCTACCCCACCAATTTTGACTACTCTCAGCAGGAGACAGATTGGCAGGACGAGGTATTCAAAGCGAATGCATTCATGCATAACTACTCGCTGGCTTTCGACGGCGGTAGCGACAAAGGTCATTACGCATTGTCTACTTCGTATTTTGGTCAAGAGGGAACGATCATCGGTAGTAACTACCGCCGCTTCACTTTGCGTCTTAACTCCGACTACCAGATCCGCAAATGGTTAAAGATCGGTGAGCATTTCTCGATCATGTCAAGCAACGGCCGCAACGCGATGAATAACAACTCGTCTGCCGGAGCATCGGTTATCTCTGCCGCTTTGGCGATGTCTCCATGGGATCCGGTATATTATCCGAAAGGTTCGGTCAATGTGGACGGCACAGACATTAGCGATCATTATTCGGCAGGCTCGAACTTCAAGAACGTGACGAACCCGTATCAGATGGTGTACAACAGCGAGCCGAGCAAGAAAGCAGAGCGTCTGTTGGGCGATATCTATTTCGAGATCACGCCGGTAGAGGGTCTGACGTGGAAGACTTCTGTATCGGCAGACTACACGCTTGTTCGTGTGCGCAACTTCACCTATCCGAACACGTACACGAGTTATAACTACTCGGAGAAGAATAATATCTCCTCCAGCATGGAGCGTCACTTGTCGCTTATTGAAGAGACGACGCTGACCTATGCGCGCCAAATAGGTAAACATAACTTCTCAGTGATGGCCGGTCAGACATGGCAGGAGTATAACCAATACGGCATCAGCGGTTCGGGAGCCAGCATTCTGAATCCGATTCCGAGCAACTGGTATCTGAACAACGCCACCACGGATCAAAACCCTGCAGGCGATTGGGTAAGCCGTATCCGCCGTTTGTCGTTCCTCGGCCGTGTATTCTATAGCTACGACAGCCGCTATATGATCACCGCTAACTTCCGTGCCGACGCTTCGTCTCGCTTCACGAAGAACCCGTGGGGCTTCTTCCCGTCGGTAGCATTGGCATGGCGTCTGAGTGAGGAACCGTTCCTCCGCGACAAAGAGCTGGCATGGCTGGATAACATCAAGATCCGCGCCGGTTTCGGCCAGGTAGGTAATGACGGTGTGGATGCCAGTTCGTTCGTAGCTGTCATGGCGCACGGTAATGATCTGAACACAGGCTATCCGTTGGGAAACATCAACAACGAAGCCGTTTCGGGTTCGGCTGTACTGAGCCAGGTGAACGCTGACGGCAAATGGGAGACGAACCAGCAGTGGGATGCCGGTATCGACTTCGGTTTCTGGAACGGAAAGTTAGGCGGTTCGTTCGATTTCTTCTGCCGCGACACGAAAGATGCACTGTTGAACGTTGTAGCACCGGCTCACGTAGGTAACCGCAAGACGATGGTCAGCAACGTAGGTAACATCCGTAACATGGGTGTCGAGTTAACGTTGAGTCACGACAACACCGTAGGCAAAGTGCACTACAATATCGGCGTTAACTTCTCGTATCTGCATAATGAGTTGACAGCCTTGAACGGCGGTTCGCGTCTGCCGGAGCAGGGTTACCTGATGACCGATCTGGGCTTGCCGCTGAAGTCCTTCTGGGGCTACACGTATGAGGGTGTTTATCAGAGCGATGAAGAGGCGTTGGCGCACCTGACGGCATACGACGCAGCAACGATTCCTGTTCACGCCGGAGATGCCCGTTATACAGATTTGAACGGAGACGGAAAGATCGACGATAATGATCAGCACTATATCGGCAACTCGTTCCCGAAATATACGTTCGGTCTGAATGCAGCCATCGATTTCTACGGCGTAGATATCCAGTTGTTCTTCCAAGGCGTAGCCGGTAACTCGATATACAACGCAGCTCGTATGCGTCTGGAGGGAGACGGTTCATCCTGCGCACTGGCGACGTATATGAAAGATGAGGTATGGGTTGGTTATACGGACGGTGTACGTAGCGCAATGTTGAGCAAAGGCATTAATTACATGGAATTGGAGAACCATAACGGTACTATTCCTAATCCGTTAGGTTCGGCATCGAACACCGCTTCTTCGACTCGTTTCCTTGAGGATGGTAGCTATCTGCGTCTGAAGAACGTACAGATCGGTTACACCTTGCCGGAACGCGTTACAAGAAAATTCTTATGCTCTCGCTTGCGTTTCTACGTAACAGCCAGCAACCTCTTTACTATCACCAAATACAAAGGTTATGACCCGGAGGTGCAGAATAGTATTGACTACGGAAACTACCCACAGAGTCGTACATTTACGTTTGGACTTAATGCGAATTTCTAACAATTATGAAAACAAAATATATTTTGATTAGTATTCTTTGCTCGGTGCTTTGCATGACAGGATGCAAGGATTACTTGACGGAGATTGAGCCGGGCACAACGATGCTGGAGGATTACTTCACATCGACGGCAGCAGCTCAGGAGAACTTAGTAGGATGCTATGTACCGCTGATGTGGGAGTACAACACGACGTACTGCTCGGAGTGGTTCATCGGCGATGTCGCCAGCGATGATGCGTTGAAGGGTGGCGGTAGCACGACCGATATGGCAGATGCCTATGACTTCGAGAACTGGCGTACGGAGTCGTCCAGCGCACTGCTGCATGATTTCTATATTGCGCAGTACCAGGGTATCGGACGTTGTAACTTAGCGCTGAAGTATATCGCGAAGATGAATGTGGGCGTTGACGAGAAGTTCACGCAATCGCTGAAGAATCGTCTGTTAGGCGAAGCATACTACCTGCGTGCGTACTACTATTTCCGCCTGCTGCGTGTGTTCGCCGGTGTACCGCTGATTACGACGGTAGTGGACAATGCCGATGACTGGGGTCAGCCGCGTGCGTCGGTATCGATGATCTACGATCAGATTCTGGCAGACCTGGAAATGGCGAATAAATACCTGTGGCTCAAGAGCGCTTATGGTGCAGAGGATGCCGGTCGTGCTACGAAAGGTGCGGCGCAGGCGATGCTGATGAAAGTGAATCTGTATATGGCTTCCCCATACTGGCAAGGTTATACCTTGAGCAAGCCTGCTGCACAGTGCTTTGCAGACGCAAAGGCTTGGGGCGATTCGATCATCACTTCCGGTGAATATAACTTGTGTCCGAAATACGAAGATAACTTCACGATTGCCGGTGAGAACGGTATTGAATCGGTGTTTGAGATTCAGTATGCCGAAGTGACGTGGGGCGACTACACGTGGGATTACGACTACAAAGGTTTCGGTCGTACAGCAGGTTCGTTCACGCAGATCCTCGTGCGCAGCCGTTCGAGTAAGATCGGTGGCGGCTGGGGATTCAATCACCCGACGCAGAACCTCTATGATGAGTTTGAAGCAGGCGACCCGCGCCGCGATATAGCTATTCTGAATCCGGCAGATTCACTGATTGAGACGCCGTCGGTGGAGTACTACCTGGGTAACAAGTTGCTCAATAACAAATATGCTATGTATCGCGACACAGCCTATAAAGGAGCCGGTTTCGGTCAATGGGGTATTCATGCCAGCCGCGGTCCGTTGAACAACCGTCAGATCCGTTATGCCGACGTACTGCTAATGTATGCAGAGGCTTGCCTTGGTGCAGGTGACGCAGGAACGGCAAAGGGGTATATTGATCAGGTTCGTGGCCGCGTAGGCTTGGCTCCCTGTGCGGTGGCAGACGATGCTGCATTGCGTCATGAGCGCCGTTGCGAATTGGCAATGGAAGGTCATCGTTGGTTCGATCTGGTACGTTGGAAAGGTGTAGCTGGTACCGGTCTGAAGGCACATATGGATGCTTATAAACTGACGGAGACGGCAGACGCGCAGTCGCATATGCGCGAGTTCATCGCCAACAAGCATGAGATCTTCCCTATCCCGTATGAGGAGATCCTGCTGAACCCGACGAAGATGGAACAGAACCCGGGATACTAAAACCCCAAATAAAAAACTATACAACACTAGTGTATCTAGGAAATATTAACCATTAAAAACAAAAACAATTATGAAAGCAAACAAAATTTTTGCTGTAGCGCTGGCAGCGCTGACACTGGTAGGTTTCAATGCCTGCAAGAAGGAAAACAAAGTTGATGGTCTGACTCTGAACCCGACGTCAATGAAGCTCACAGTAGGCGAGAAGGGCACCATTACCGCTACTGTAGGCGCTACATGGACCACGAACAATGAAGCTGTAGCAACTGTTGCTCCGGGTAATGACGGAGGAAAAACCGCTCTCGTAACCGCTGTAGCAGAAGGAACGGCTATCATCTCTGCAACCGCTAACGGCGAGACCAAGACTTGTGTAGTGAGCGTACAAAACGGCGGTGGCCAAGGTGGCGAAACACACACGATTACTGCAAAACGTATTTGGCCGATCTCATTAGATCAGCAGACTTATGATGCAAATGCCTCTATCGTAGCAGGAGATTTACGTGTTAACCCGGAAGTTGGTAACAACCTTTATATTTGGGCAAATGGTGAAACATATAATGCAGGAGCTGGTGGCGGAAAGAACTATTTCGGCCTTCTCGAGCAGTATATCTCGCTGGTAGTTGCTGCTCCAGCCGGTTGGTCTGGTTTTGGTATTAATATCGGTAATCCTACATCTCTGACTGCATTGCAGGCTGTTAAAGCTGCTGTTGCTGCTAACCCGGACAAGATGTTCTTACACCTTGCTATCAAATCTACTAATGCAGGCAATCACCAATTCTATCTTTTGGGTGACGCTGGTAAGGCGGCAACATCTCTGACTCTGGGAACGGCAGTGATTGAGGGAGGTCGCGTACTAGGTGATTTCCCGCGTGATGGTGAATGGCACGGATTCGATGTTCCGCTGGCTCAATTTGCTACGGCTTTTGCAGGTGTCACAATTCCGTCAACCGGCGCTATAGATGTATTCTCCGTTCTTTCCGGAAATACTGTAGGTGCTCAGTTGGATCTGGATGCTATCTATTTCTACGAGAAGAACTAATTATTAAATTGCTTTGGGGGAATTGGTTTTCCCCCATTGCCCTAATCACAAAAATCTACGAATTATGCGCAAGATTTATTCATTGGTACTATTGGTTACTGTGCTGCTTTTCGCGGCGTGCACGAAGGAAGATCCTATTCGGTTAAGCACCACTGCATTGCAGATGAAGCCGGGAGATATAGAGACCATCGAGGTGGTCGGTTCTTCGTCCGGCGCGGAATGGAGCAGTAGCAACCCGGAAGTAGCTACCGTCTATTACGGTGCTGTCGAAGCGAAAGCCATCGGTTCGGCGATTATCACCGTTAAGATTGGTAAGCAGAGTGCGAACTGCCATGTGTATGTAACCGGATCGGACGGTGCATCACTGCGTATCACGCCGGGGCTGGTGGAGATGCAGAAAGGTGAGACATTCCAGTTCACCTACGGCAACGCCTATGACTTGGATCTCACGTGGTCAAGCAGTAACGAGGAAGTGGCGACCGTGAGCCAGACAGGCTTGGTAACCGCACATAAGCCAGGCAATGCATTTATCACCATGGCGACAAATGTCGCTTCAACGCAAGCTTTGGTAGCCGTAGCGCATAACTGGGGCGAATACCAACTCGTTTGGAGCGATGAGTTCAACGGTTCGGCATTGGACGAGTCGACTTGGACGATCCAGACCGGTGGTAGCGGTTGGGGTAACCAAGAAGCACAACACTACACCAACCGCACAGAGAACGTACGCGTAGAAGACGGTTGCCTGGTGATCGAAGCGAAAAAAGAGCATTATCAGAATAATGAATACACGTCAGGCCGCATCAATTCGAAAGGCAAACGCGAGTTCACATACGGTAAGTTAGAAGCTAGAATCTCGATCCCTTCGGGTGGCGGTCTCTGGCCGGCATTTTGGACATTAGGCAATTCTGGGGGTTGGCCGAACTGCGGAGAGATAGATATTATGGAATATGTGGGCAATGTGCCGAATCGCATCTTCGGCACGCTTCATACGGTCAAAGACCGCAGCGGTAGTAAGTCCAGTCGCGCTTATACAGGCTTGACGAATATCGAGAACAATTTCCATGTTTATGGCGTTGAATGGGCTTGCGAAGAGCAAAGCGGTAAGGATGTAATTCGATTCTATGTGGACGATATTGTTTATTCCGAGCAAGTGGAAGCGGTGGTAGATGACCTCGAGTACTGGCCGTTCAGTCGTCCGAATTACTTCATTATTAACCTGGCAGTAGGTGGCACCTTAGGCGGCACGATCGATGACGCGATTTGGAGTTCGCCTCGACTGATGAAAGTCGATTGGGTGAGGGTGTATCAGCGGGCTGATAAGTAAGAGGTAAAAGATTAAAGTTTTTTTATGAAAAAGATTTATACACTTTTGTCCATATTGTGCATAGCCGGAATGGTTATGGCGCAAACAACCGTAGATGATTTTGAGAACTCATCCAAGACATGGAATACCGTTTCCTGTGGCAATGAGATAGTGGATAACCCTCATCAGGAAGGGCTGAATCTCAGCTGCAAGTGCTTGCAGATTGTGCGTGCTCCTGAGTGTGATAACTGGTCAGGGGCTATTTATACATTGCCGCAAGCCGTGACGGGTTATAAATACGTGCACGCGCTCATGTATCGCAATAACAGCCACAAACCGAACCTGAAAGTGACGGATAATGGCGAAAACCTTGATATAGTACCGGTGAATACTATCGTTGCCAATCAATGGCAGGATGTGGTATTCGATATCAGCGGCAAAGCGCAGGTTGACTACCTGATGTTTATGGCTGACCGTGACGAGATTACAGAAAACGCCGTTGTGCTGATTGACGATGTTATCTTCTCCAATGATGCCACTCCCCGTACCACTCCTAATGCCCAATGCGCCGACGAAGCGGAACCGGAACCGGATGGGGAATATACACTTGTTTGGAACGAGGATTTCACGGACGGGGCGCTGGATACCCAAGTATGGAACATAGAAGTGAACGGCGACGGCGGCGGAAATAACGAGTTGCAGTACTACTGCGAAAAAGGTGTGTCCGTAGGTGCCGAACCGACGACGGGTAAGCAATGTCTCATTCTGACAGCCACCAAAGAGGATTATCAGGGTAAGCAATGTACCTCCGGTCGTGTGAACAGCAAGCATAAACTGCATTATACGTACGGCAAGATTGAGGCGCGTATCAAGTTTCCTCAGACGGCTAACGGTCTTTGGCCGGCGTTCTGGCAGTTAGGCGAGAATATTGACCAGGTGGGATGGCCCAAATGCGGCGAGATAGATATCATCGAGATGGGGCATCAGAACGGTTTTAACAACCGTCAGGATCGCTATTTCAATGGTGCGATGCATTTAGGTCGTGCGTGGGATGCCGTCTGGCAGGACGCACAGGCACATGAATGGGCTTATTCGCTGCAAGATACCTTCCATATCCTGACCATGATCTGGACGCCGACATCCGTAGATATGTATATGGACAAAGAGGCACATCCGGAGAACAAAGCGTATTTCCATGCAGATTTGGAACCCAATGACGATGCGGATTATAACCGGCAGTTGGTGTTCGGCAAACCGAACTTTATCATCGCCAATCTGGCGGTAGGCGGCAACTTCCCGGGAATATACAATATCAGCGGTGTAACGGCTTTGGCTAACGGTCCGCGGAAGATGTATATCGACTGGATCCGTATCTACCAGCGCGGCGACAACAACCAGTCGTTTGTCTGCCCGTCGGCATCGGACGAGATAGAGAGTGAGGGAACGGAGAACAACCTCTCCCCAACCCTCCCCTCAAGGGAGGGAGAGAAGGTGCTTCGCAACGGGCAACTCTTAATCCGCAGAGGAGAACATATTTATACAATAACCGGACAAATCGTAGAATAATGCGTCGAGTATCAATTATCAATTATCAATTATCAATTATTGCCATCTGCTTTTTGCTTACATCGTGTGCAAAAAACGAATGGCAGTTGGTATGGTCCGATGAGTTTGACGGCGAGACCTTGAACACCGCTTATTGGAATGTGGAGGACAATGCCCGCGGAGGCGGAAATGCGGAGTTGCAGTACTATGCACCGAAGAACGTGACGATAGAGAAACATCCTCTGTCCGGCGAGTCGTGTCTGGTACTCAATGCGCAACGGGAGAACTACAAGAACAGACCTTGCACCTCTGCGCGGTTGAACACCCACGATAAAGTGACCGTGGAGTACGGAAAAGTAGAAGCACGTATCGCTTTTCCTCATACAGCAGACGGCTTATGGCCTGCGTTCTGGATGTTAGGAAATAACCTCGCAACCAATCTTGGAAACAACGATGACGTGGATAAACGTGCGGAGCAGTTAGCAGCCGAAGGCAGAGTCGTTTGGCCCAAATGCGGAGAGATAGATATCTGCGAGATGGGGCACGTGGATGGTATAAAAGCCGGCACACAAGACCGTTTCTTCAACGGCGCGTGTCACTGGGGTGAGAGTTTCAATAATGGGGCTTATCCTAATTATGGTCAGTTCTGTACCGCCGATTATCCGGTGCAAGGTGACTTCCATTTGTTTACTTTGGAATGGAGCGAGGATAGTATAGCAATGTATCTTGACAAAGACCGTTTCCCGGAAACAGAGCCTTATTTCCAACTGTCCTTGCGCAACAAAGAGGTCAACGCCCCGGGACATTATTTCAATCATCCGTTTTATTTGGTGCTGAATCTCTCGGTCGGCGGCTTCTTCCCCAATATGCCTGCGGCGGAGAAATATCCGGAGGTGATTACCGAAGATGATCCTTCGTTCCAGAAAGTAACGGCGTTGCCGGCAGATGGCACGCCGGTTAAAATGTATGTGGATTACATCCGCGTTTACAAGAAACGCAGATAATTTGTGATTTGTAATTTGTGATTGATATGAAACTATCGATTAAGGAAAAATTAGGTTACAGTTTAGGAGACACCGCGTCGCATTTTGTATGGGACTTGGTTAATTTCTGGTTGATTTTCTATTATACCGACGTATTAGGTATCAGCCCCGCATGGTCCACGGCAATCGCTATCTTGGGAACCATTATGGACGCAGTGATGGACCCGATAGTCGGTATTTGGGCTGACCGTACCAATACCCGTTGGGGCAAGTTCAGACCGTTCCTGTTGTTCGGCTGCGTACCGTTTGCGTTATTTGCTTTCCTGGCATTTTTCGGTCCGGAATTGCAAGGTAACGCATTGATAGCCTATATCTTGCCGATGTTTATCGGATTGCGTATAGTATATGCCATAGTGAACATCCCTTATTCGTCTCTTGGCGCGGTGATGACCGATGACTCCATTGAGCGCGCAGGCTTGAACTCCTTCCGCTTTGTGGCTGCTAACATAGGCCAGTTAATCGTATCGGGTTTTGCTCTGTATATCGTATATTATCTTGGTTCGCATGCAACGGGAATGGACTATAGCATTATGTCAGACGACGCCGCGCGCAAGCTGTTTATTGAAGAATCAGCAGCCAATACAAGCCTCGTGCGTTCATCGTATATAATCGGTTTCCGTTATCTGGTAGCCATCTTCGGATGTATGGGAATAGTGCTATTCCTTATTACATTCTTCAGCACGCGCGAGCGTGTAGTTCCTCCCAAACGTCAGGATGCACATCTCGGCCGTGATTTCAAGTATCTGTTTAAGAATCGTCCTTGGGTGGTGTTGACGCTTGTAGGCATTGTATCGTTTATTATGTTCGCAATCCAGAACATCTCAGCGACCTATTATTTCAAGTATTTTTTAGGCGCAGAGTCCAAGAGTCAGATTTTCAATATATTGGGTACCGTTGCGTTGATAATAGCCATTCCGGCGACAAAGCCGCTGGTGAAGAAATACGGTGCGAAACAACTTTATATCATTTGCTCATTGCTCTCGGGTTTGTTTTTCTGCATGCTTTTCTTTGCGGGCAAGAACTTTATGCTCATCAATATCTTCAACTGTTTGGGCAAGATCAGCTATGCGCCAGCCATCTCATTGCTATGGACGATGTTAGCCGACGCGGCGGATTACGGGGAATGGAAGTTCCAGCGCCGCACGACGGGTTTGTGTCTTTCTGCCGCCGTGTTTGCTCAGAAGATAGGCTGGTCGATAGGCGCTGCGTTATTTGGTGTAGTGATGTCAATAATCGGTTATAATGCCGATATGCTGACGATAGACCAGATACAACACAGTCCTCTGATAATGAACACGTTCCATTGGATGTTCGGTATTGTTCCCGGCGTATTGTACGCTTCGTGCGCTCTCTTCTTGGCGTTCTATAATCTGGACACCGCCACAATGGAACAGATGAAACGCGAGTTAGAGGTACAACGGGGGTCCGATATACTCTCGTAACAGGTACGAAAAAGGCTCGACAATCACTAAGAACCACTAAGAATCACTAAGAACAACTAACGATTTTCTTTGAACAGGGTGTTCGAAAAAAAATAAAAATAACGATGGTAAAAGGGCAATTTATAACGATTAACGGCGAGCGTTTTTACGAAATCGCCAATTATGATGAGATGAATCCGTTCTTTATCTCATTGTCGTCGGATACGGATTTATGGATGTATCTGTCTTCAACCGGAGGGGTGACGGCTGGTCGCCAGAATCCGAATAAAGCATTGTTTCCGTATTATACAGACGACAAGATAACGGAGAGTTATGAGCATACCGGTCCGAAAACAATCCTAAAGGTGAATGGCGAGCAATTATGGGAACCATTCTCGGATCGTCATTCCGGGCGTTATGAAATTAGCCGCAAGATAGCGAAATCGACGGTGGGCAACCAAATCGTGTTTTGCGAGGAGAACCATACAATGCACCTGCGTTTTTCATATGTATGGGCTCCGGCCGGAAAGTACGGCTGGGTTCGCAGAGCCATTTTGGAAAATCTGTGCAATCACCCCTGCGAAATAGAAATGTTGGATGGTCTGCAGAATATATTGCCGGCCGGAGTGGAACGCAAGACGCAGAATGAATTTTCCACATTAGTAGATGCGTATAAAAAAACAGAACTTGTGCCGGAGTCTCCATTGGCGCTCTACCGGATGGAGGCCATCCTGGTGGATCGTGCCGAACCGTCTGAATCTCTTCGATGCAATGTGGTGTATTGTTTAGGATTGCCACAAAACACCCTCAACGTGAATCCGCAATGCCTGAGTGCCTTCCGCAAAGGAGTGCCCATTCCCGCCGAGCAGGAATCCAGAGGTGTACGCGGCGCATATTTTGTTCAGGCAAATCTACGCCTGACGGAATCCGGTTCCCAGACATGGTATATCGTGGCAGATGTAGATAAAGACGCAGTGGCGGTTCACGAGTTGCTCCGTTTTACCAAACAGGCGGATGCTCTCAAGCATATAGAAGAGGCAATGGCGCAATCCACAGATACGTTGCGCAGGATAGTGGCACAGAATGACGGAATACAGCATACCGGCGATGAGTCCAATGATGCGCGTCATTTCGCCAACGTGCTATTTAATACCATGCGCGGCGGGTATTATCTGAATTATCCGCCCAACGCACCTCAGGCTGATGAAAATCTTCGCCATTATTACGAATACTTGCCTCTCACGTTCGGACGGCGTCATGGCGACCCGTCACGTCCATGGAACCTCTTCAATGTCCGTGTGCAAGACGAGCAGGGCAAACCGATAGTTTCTTACCAGGGGAACTGGCGTGATATATTCCAGAACTGGGAAGCACTTTCTGTATCGTATCCCTTGTATATCAATCATATAATAGCAAAGTTCCTCAATGCCACTACCGCAGACGGCTACAATCCGTATAAAGTGACCGATAGCGGAATTGAATACGAAGTGATAGAACCGGAAAATCCGTGGTCAAATATTGGATATTGGGGAGATCACCAAATTATTTATTTGCTCAAATTACTCGAATTGAGCGAACAGCATGATCCGCAGGCCTTGCGCGCAATGCTCAATCAGCGTATCTTCGCTTTTGCTAATGTTCCCTATCGCTTCAAAACCTATAAGGAGATTGTGTCGGACCCGAAGAACAGTATCCGTTTTGACGAAGAAGAGCACAAACGGATTCTCTCTCTCATCCCGACAATGGGGTCAGATGCCAAACTGCTATTGGATGAACATAATCACGTTCGGCTCACAACAATGGCGGACAAACTGCTGATAACATTGCTCACCAAGTTGTCCAATTTTATCCCCGGCGCAGGAATATGGATGAATACCCTTCGTCCGGAATGGAATGATGCCAATAATGCGTTGGTCGGATATGGAGCTTCGATGGTAACACTTTGTTATATGCGGCGATATGTGACCTTCCTCCAGTCTTTGCTTCAGACGAATCTGCAGGTGGGAGTGGAAACGAGTGATTTCTTGTATGCTATCCATGATGCACTCGATTTGTATGACAGCAGTCGCCAATACATAGATGCCGTGGGTAGGATAGGCGAAACCTATCGTACGCAGGTCTATGCAGGTCTGAGCGGAAAACAAACAACTGTCAGTTGCAGTGAAGTACAATCCTTCTTGTCGGTCGCATTAAATCGTATAGACCAATCTATCCGTGCCAATCGTCGCGAGGACGGACTCTATGAGGCTTATAACCTCATCCGTATTACGGAAACAGACCATGATATCGAGATAAGCCATCTCTATGAGATGTTGGAAGGCCAGGTGGCAGTTCTCTCTTCAGGTCTTCTATCCGCTCACGAATCAGCAGATTTGTTAGACGCGTTGCGCCAATCAGCTCTCTATCGTGATGATCAACATAGTTATATGCTTTATCCCAACCGCCGCCGACCTTCCTTCCTGGAACTGAATAATCTCCCGAAAGAGTCCATCACGATACCGGTTGTCAAGCGTTTGCTGGCGGAGAAAGATGGCGCTATCTTGATGCAGGATTGTGATGGCGGAATCCATTTCCATGCTTCGTTTAACAATGTCTCTTTTCTGGAAAAAGCCATAGACACCTCTCCTCACCGGATATCCAAAGAAGAAAAACAGATACTTATCGATTTGTATGAGCGCGTCTTCAACCACCATGCCTTTACAGGAAGAAGCGGTACATTCTACAAGTACGAAGGACTGGGCTGTATCTATTGGCATATGGTCAGCAAATTGCTGGTTGCAGTAGGCGAAACGATAAACCGTGCGCAAAGTGACAAAGAACAATGTACAAAGGAGGCAACTTTGCAGCGTCTGTATAGGCAATATAATGCAATCCGTGAGGGCCTTGGAAGCCATAAACAGCCGGCAGAGTACGGTTCTTTCCCCTTTGACCCATATTCTCATACACCGATGATGACCGGAGTGCAACAACCCGGAATGACAGGACAGGTGAAAGAAGATATCCTGAACCGTTTCTTTGAACTCGGCGTGAGCGTCCGCAATGGACAAATATCGTTCTTCCCTACAATGCTACAGGATAAAGACTTTGTCAATGGCGAATTACGTTTCTCTTACTGTGGTACGGAAGTTATTTATCGCAAAGGGCACTCAGTAAAAGGTCTTACTTTGAGTCAGGAACAAAGCGCGCATATCTTCTCGCGCGACGGAAAAATAAAACAAATAGTAATTGAAGTATGAAATACAGTGTAATCCTTTTGGCAACGATACTGGTCGCATGTACACCAAAGCCACCAGTATCACGCCTATGGGTCACGTCCGAAGCAGGCGACAAATGCGCAGAAAAAGAAGCATTAGTATTTAAAAAAAGTGTAGAGGAAAAAGCCATAGTGGTTAATTTGGATGACCGTCGCCAAACCATAGACGGTTTTGGCAATTCCATCACGGAGTCATCCGTGTTTGTATTATCCTGCATATCTCCCGAGCAACGCCATGCAGTGTTAGAGGAGATGTACGGCGAAAAAGGAGCTAATTTTACAGCCACGCGTACAGTAATAGGTTCCAGTGATTTCGCCGTAAAAGGACATTATTCATACGATGATATTGAAGGCGATGAGTCGCTTGAACATTTCTCCATAAAGCCTCATCAGGATGGTTTTTCCCGACACGAATATCCTCAAATACAAGACGACCATTTCGATGTATGGCAGTGCCTTAAAGAGATTGCTGATATCAAGGCTGCGCAAGAAGATAAAGAATGGCGGTTGATCGGCTCTCCATGGACAGCACCAGCATGGATGAAGGACAATAATCAGTTCTTTGACAAACAAAACCGATATGGCGGAGCGCTGCTTCCAAAGTACTATGAGTCCTTTGCCCGCTATTTTGTGAAGTACTTACAATCGTATCGCGATTCGGGGATAGAATTCTGGGCAGTTACACCGGAGAACGAGCCAATGGGCAATGACGGCAGTTGGGAATCAATGCACCTCTCCCCACAAGAAGAGGCGGCATTTATAGGGAGATATCTTGGACCTCAACTGGCAAAGAACGATTTCGGCAACGTTAAGATTCTGGGATTTGACCAAAACACATTCGAGGCAGCACCCTATACTGCGGCAATTTTCGGCGACTCGCTGGCATGCCGTTATACAGACGGAACAGCACTCCATTGGAATGGGTCTACCATCAGTTGTTTCCCCCAGGTATTGGATTCTCTCCATTCTGCTCATCCCACCAAACGGCTCCTTCATACAGAGGGGTGTGTAGATAATCTGGGTAGAGACGGCTGGCCCGGAGTAGGCGACTATGCGGGTTATAAGGAATCCGGATGGTTTAATAACGACTCGTTCTGGTGGCAACCGAATGCGACCGATTGGGCTTATTCAACCCCATGGTGGCCCGAATGGCACCCTAAATATACCGTTGTACATCGGTATGCCGATTATATTATAAACGGACTCAATCATTGGCTGACCGGCTATGTAGACTGGAATGCCGTACTGGATTCCATAGGAGGGCCTACGCATGTTTATAATCACTGCGGCGCCATGCTGATGGTAGATTATAAAAACGATATCCTCTATTTTACACCTTATTATTATGTACTCAAGCAGTTCAGCCGATCTATGAGACCCGGGGACGTCGTACTCGGCGTTACCAACCCCTTCGAAAAACGAATACCGCTCTGCGCTGTCGCTAAACAAGATGGATCTGTCGCAATCAATATACTCAATACAGGTGATGCCTTCTCTTTTCCATTGCAAGTAGGAGAGTACTCGGCAAAAGTGGAAATGCCAGCTAATAGTATAGAAACAATATTGGTGAAACTATAAGGTATGAAACGGAGTCTGTTGTCTTTGCGCGCAGCGTTGCTGTCTATACTATTGATGACCGTCTGTGCGTGCTCCCGCAAGAGTGAAGAAGATCGCTTTATCGATAACCTCCTCTCCCGCATGACGCTGGAGGAGAAGATCGGACAGATGAACCAACTCGACCCTTCCTGGAACGCCGAAGAGAAAGAGGCGCTTATCCGCGAAGGCAAAGTGGGTTCGATCTTCAATATCGTCGGAGCGAAAGAGGTGAATCGTCTGCAACGGATGGCGGTGGAGGAGACCCGTCTCGGAATTCCTTTGGTGGCTGCGCGTGACGTCATCCACGGTTTCAAGACCATCTATCCCATTCCGCTCGGTCAGGCCGCTACTTGGAATCCCGAACTCATTGAGCAAGCCGCTCAACTAACCGCGCAGGAAGCATATCAATATGGTATCCGTTGGGCTTTTTCCCCGATGGTCGATGTGGCGCATGACCCGAGATGGGGAAGAGTAGCCGAAGGTTACGGAGAAGACACATACCTTACTTCTGCATTCGCCGCTGCCACTGTACGGGGATACCAAAAGGAACAAATGGTAAATGGTAAAATGCAAAAATGTCTTGCCGCGTGTGTCAAACATTTTGCCGGTTATGCGGCTTCAGAAGGAGGACGAGATTATAACACAACCTGGATTCCCGAAACACAACTCCGGGATATCTATCTCCCTCCTTTTAAAGCAGCACTGGATGCCGGCGCAATGAGCCTCATGTGCTCCTTCAACGACCTTAACGGAATGCCTTCTTCGGCTAACACACATCTCAATATCGATATCCTTCGTAATGAATGGCATTCTGATGCCTTGCTCGTCAGCGATTGGGGGTCTGGCTCAGACCTCGTCCCGCATGGCTTGTGCGCGGATAAGAAAGATGCTGCTCTCCGCTGTATCAACGCACGCATGGAGATGGATATGCAGGGAAATATCTATCATGATTATCTGGATTCGTTGGTAAATGAGAAAATGGTAGATGAGCAAATGATAGATGAGTGTGTCCGCTCTATCCTTCGTCTCAAATATCGCCTCGGCTTGTTCGAGAATCCCTATGTGCCGGAGGAGGAACCTGTGCTGAGTGATACCGAAACAGCACTGCATATAGCCGAACAATCCGCCGTTCTCCTTAAAAACAACGGCATTCTGCCTCTTTCTGCCCGCCAAACGCTAAATGACCAAATGGTAAATATTTTAATATGTGGTCCTCTGGCACACCAAAAGAAAGAGCAATTGGGGACCTGGATCTTTGACGGCGATACTTCTTTGAGCATTACCCCGCTCATGGCGTTCCGACAAATGGAAGAATCTTTCAAACTCATTTATGAGCCCGGCCTTGTTTTCTCTCGTGACAAAAACACGGCTGGCATCCACAAGGCCGTATCGGCCGCAAGGAGAGCGGATGTTATCCTCTTTTTCTGCGGCGAAGAAGCGATTCTGTCCGGCGAAGCACGGTGCCGTGCCGAACTGAATCTACCCGGCGCACAAGAACAGATGATGGATGCACTCGTCGCGACAGGAAAACCGGTTATCATGATTGTTATGGCGGGACGCCCACTTACTATCGGAAAACAAGTTGAGAAGGCTGCCGCTGTACTTTATGCCTTTCACGGAGGAACAATGGCTGGAACTGCATTGGCGAATATCATAACAGGAAAAGTGGTCCCGTCAGGACGACTCCCGATTACCTTCCCGAAGATGGTCGGACAGATTCCTCTCTATTATAATCGGCATAACACGGGACGCCCATCCTATGACCCGCCGATGCTTATCGATTCAATTCCTGTCGGATGCCCGCAATTCAGCATTGGACAGTCTTCATATTGGCTTGAAACGCCTACAGAACCTCTTTTCCCATTTGGATATGGGCTTAGTTATACAACTTTCGAATATGGAGAAACAAAGGTTGATTCTGTTACGGAAAATGGGAAAATGGGAACACAATATATAATATCCTGCGACATTAAAAATACAGGGCATTACGATGCTTATGAAACACCACAATTATATGTCCGGCAATTATCAGGAGACTTTGTGCGCCCGATTAAAGAACTCAAGGGGTTCAGAAAAATATTTATCTCTAAAGGCGAAAGGAAGACGGTGACTTTTACATTGTCGCGTGAGGATTTGGGCTATTGGCATGAAAAGTATACTGCATCCCTTAAATCAGAAAAAAGCAGTTCTTCATATGTATATTATGATACTGATGATGCACGGTTCCTGTTCCGTATAGCCCCGAACGCTCGTTAGCTATATAGATAATGAGGACCATTTTTGCCATAAAAATAAAAAAATATAAAAATAATTGCAGAAATATTTGCATAATTCAAAAAAAAGCAGTACTTTTGCACCCGCTTTTGAAAAACGAACACCCTGCAAGTCCCTCGGGACGTAAACCAGCAGAGTGTTTGCGGACCGAAAAGCGTAGCATGACACGGAGCGTTATACAAGCGTGAAACGCGCAGTCACGCAAGTGTCAATGCAAGCTGCTCAATGGTGTAATGGTAGCACTACAGATTCTGGTTCTGTCTGTCTGGGTTCGAGTCCTGGTTGAGCAACAAAAGAGACCTTCGGGTCTCTTTATTTTGGTTTATGGGTCAAAATGCAGCCTGCAAAATGACCTATACGCCTATTTCTACTAACTTTGCACACAAATTGCATTTGCTGTTGGACAGTACACATAGAAGAAATTATTCTATTTGCCCTAAGTTCAAGTTGGAAGTGCAACGTTGAGTAGTTAGAAAAGTAGATAAAATAGCAATGTAAAATAAAAAACGTGGGCTGTGATTTGCACAGTCCAC
>JAGKVE010000023.1 GCA_021152555.1 Bacteroidia bacterium
AAAAAATCACTACCTTTGCACCGCAAAATACAAACGCAACTTCGCTCCGATTACGGATCAATATCGAAACGATTACGAGTCATTTTCGAACCAATACCATAGGATAACCATAACATACCCATAAGATAACCATAACATACTTGCACTTTTTTTGCAAAAATAACGCTTGTACTATATTATATATAAATATATAATATACTTTTTGATAAAATTATGGCTAAAACTGAAAACATCGATTATTCGCTCCGGCGAGGCAAAATGAACAAAAAGGACAAGACCGTTTACCGCATGAGAAACGGAAAACAGCAGTCGTATATCCCTTCCGAAAACACCAATCCGCCCTCTAAAGCCCAAAAAGCACACCGTGCACTCTTCGGCAAAATCAATTCTGTCGTCAATGCCATCATGGCGGACCCCGTACAAACAGCCGAATGGGAAAACAAACGCATCGAGCACAACCGGACCATTCCTTTTACACAAAAAGAACAACGCTTCGAAACAACACGCTCGTTTGTCTTTGCTTCTATCCGCACACAGCTCACCCGGAGCAAAGACACCAAACGCAAAAGACGCGCCGTCAAACTCGAACTCCCAAAAGGATTCAAACTCTATATCAAACCCTTTGCGGAACTCTCGGCAACCGAACTGTACGAAATTCTCAAAGCGCGGTTCGCGGTCTTCTACATGGAGCAACATTGTTATTACCAGGACATGGATAACATTGACTATAAATGTATTCACCTCGCGCTGCATCGACGCGGCAAAGTCATCGCCTATGCTCGGCTTTTCAAAGGAAGAGAAGCAGGGCAATGGATTGCCGGACGCACGCTGACTATCGAACGCAAACAAGGATTCGGCAAATTTATTATGGAGCAAACGCTCCTCGAAGCACAACGGCAAGGCGCCACTTCCCTTCTTATCCACGCACAGTTGCAAGCTGTGCCTTTCTACGAGAAACTCGGATTTACAACCGTTGGTGAGGTTTTCCAGGAAGCAGATATAGCACATATTCTGATGAAAAAATCACTCGCATGAAAAAATCCATATCCCTTCTTATATGCTGCGTTATGGCGCTCGCTGCATGCACGCACAAACCCTCCAAAGCGGAATTACGCCGCGCGGAAAAACATAAGCAGGACAGCATCTCCTTAATCGAACAGCAAAGAAGCCTTGCGTATTACCAATCACAGTTGGACTCCCTCATGCCGGTGGCTGACAGCCTCGTCGCGTTGTTCAAATATGAAAAGAACGAAAAGTACGAAGACCACGGTTTTTATGTGTCTTCCGGAAGAAGTGGTGTGCGGGTCAAAGTCAGAGACGACGGAAAACAGCCTGTGCTCATATATAAGGAAGGAAAACGTATCAATTCTAGCAATGATCCCGTTATTGAAAAAGCACAACATTTGCTAATCGTCATTTCCGACATCAACGAACTCGAAAAACGTATCGAACGAACCTCTTTGGAAGTACGGAAATACGAAAAAAGGCTCGACAAACAATAAAATATTTGCATTTTGATAAAAAAAAACGAAAAATACTTGCACGTTTCAAAAAAAAGCAGTAATTTTGTCGCCGATTTATGTAAATACATAAGTGGATAATCATAAAACAACAAATAACTATTAATTTATGCGTATGAAAAAAGGTTTATTCTTTGGCCTCATTGCTGCTGCAGTAGTGCTGGCTTCCTGTAACAACACGTTGCAGAAACCGGATGAGATTACCGTTAACCCGAGCCCGCTGGAGAAGGTTGGTAACAAGGTTAACGCTGAAATTACCGGTACATTCCCTCAAAAGAAGTTCGCTAAAAAAGGCGTTCTTACCGTTACTCCCGTACTCAAATTCGGCGACAAAGAATTGCTCGGCGAACCTGTAACTTATGTGGGTGAGAAAGCAAAAGAGAATGGTAAAACCGTTAACTATGCTAACGGTGGTACATACTCTCAGAGTGTTTCGTACGACTATCAGCCTGAAATGCGTAAATGTGAACTCTATTTGCGTTTCGAAGCCAAAGTAGGTAAAAAAGAGATTGTAATTCCTGACATGAAAGTCGCTGACGGTATCGTTGCTACTTCTGAACTGGCTGACGCTAAAGACTGCAAAACCGCTACCACGCCGGATAAATTCCAACGCGTTATACAAGAGATGACCGAGGCTGACATCAAGTTCTTGATCCAAAGTGCCGAACTCCGTTCTTCCGAGAAATCGACCGATGAGGTAAAAGCCCTTCAGGCTGCCATCAAGGACGCTAACGATGCTGAGCGCAAGGAAATCAACAAAATCGAAGTTTCTGGTTATGCTTCTCCTGATGGTGCGCAAAGCCTCAACGAGAACCTCGCTAAAAACCGCCAGAAAGCCGCTGCTAACTTCCTTCAGAAAGACATGAAGAAGAACAAAGTGAACAGCGCTATCACTTCCAGCATTACCGCTGAGGACTGGGAAGGATTCCAGAAAGCTATGGAGAATAGCAACATGCAGGATAAAGACCTCGTTCTTCGCGTCCTCTCTATGTACAGCGACCCCGAAGAGCGTGAGGCACAAATCAAAAACCTCAGCTCTGTTTATGGCACTATCGCTGACGAAATCCTGCCTGCCCTCCGTCGTAGCCGTCTCATCTTGACTACCGACCTCATCGGTAAGAGTGATGACGAAATCAAACAGCTGGTTAAAGAAGACTCATGCCAACTCAACGTTGAGGAGTTGCTCTATGCTGCTACACTGACAAACGACAACCAGGAGAAACTGGCTATCTACCAGAAAGCTGCTGATGTTTACAATGACTATCGCGCTTGGAATGGTCTTGGACAGGTTTACTTCGAGGAAGGCAACATCGCTGAGGCACGTCGTTGCTTCGCTAAGTCCCTCGAAATCGAGCCGAACAACGCTGACGTAAACTACAACGCCGGTCTGGCTGCTATGGCTGACGGAGACCTCGAAAAAGCAGAGGAATACTTCGGCAAAGCAGGTGGCACTAAGGGTAACCTCAAAGGCGCTATGGGTACACTCTATACTCAAAAGGGTGACTACGCTAAAGCTAAAGACGCTTATGGCGAGGAGCCAACCAACAATGCCGCTGTTCAGCAAATCCTGAACGAGGACTACGCTGGTGCTGCTAAGACACTCGAGGCTGTTAAAGAACCGAACGCTACTACAGCTTACCTCAAAGCCGTTGTCGCTGCTCGTACGAACGACAAAGCTGCCGTTCTGGAGAACCTGAAAGCAGCGATTGCTAAAGATGCTAAACTGAAAACTCGCGCCGCTGAGGATATCGAGTTCGCTAAGTTTGCTGAGGACGCTGAGTTCCAAGCACTCGTTAAATAATGTCTGTACTTTTCCCAAAGGTACCAAAACCCCGTGAGTGGGACTACCGCCCCATTTACTACGATAAGGACAAAGAGGCGCGCAAGGATAAAAAACTTGCGCGTCTTCGTCACGGGGCGTTCAGAGAAGAACATGAGAAATACATGACGGAGTTCCGGAAAAAGAAACAGTCTCGACTCATCTTGTGGATTGTCCTGCTCGGATTACTCATCTTCGGTTTCTACATTATTCTCTGAGCCTTATATATTATTATAATAAGGTGTATCGGTTTTCTTCTAACTTCTGACTCTCAACTTTCTTCACAAAATGGACATCATTCATTTGTTACCGGATAGCGTGGCCAACCAGATTGCGGCAGGCGAGGTGATTCAACGTCCCGCCTCATGCCTCAAAGAATTGGTGGAGAACAGCTTGGATGCGGGCGCCAAACGCATTCAGGTCATCGTCCGTGATGCCGGACGCACGCTTCTTCAGGTAATAGATGACGGTAGTGGCATGAGTGAAATGGACGCCAGATTGGCGTTTGAACGACATGCTACAAGCAAAATTCGCGAAGCGCAAGACCTGTTCAGTCTCCGGACAATGGGCTTCCGGGGAGAAGCACTTGCAAGTATCTGCGCCGTTGCGCAAGTTGAGATGACGACACGACGCGCGGAAGATGAAACTGGAACACTCCTGGAAATTCACGGATCTGACGTTGTGAGACAGGAACCATGTGTTTGTCCTGTAGGAACTAACATAAAAGTATCAAACCTGTTCTTCAACGTTCCTGTCCGCCGGAAATTCCTTAAGAGCGACCAGACGGAACTCCGTAACCTGTTGACTGAGTTCTATCATATCGTCCTCGTGTATCCGAAGGTCAATTTCACGTTCGTGCATAACGATGAGATTGTTCTTGAACTGCCTGCCGGAACTGAAAAACAACGTATTGAAGCTGTTTTCGGTAACCCGAAACGAAACGTCTTCACTTCCGCGTTTGTCGATGTAAATACCGAAACGGAAATCGTTTCTATCCGCGGTTTTGTAGTCAAACCCGAGAACGCGACACGCAAAGCGGAACAATACTTCTTTGTGAATGGACGTTATATGCGTCATGGATATTTTCTAAAGGCTGTTCAAACCGCCTACTCCGGCATGCTCCCAAACGACTACCAGCCGTCTTTCTTCATCTATTTCGACATCAACCCGGAGGCTATTGACGTTAATATCCACCCAACAAAAACAGAAATTAAGTTTGCGGATGAGCAGACTATTTTCCAAATTCTCCTTGCCGCCGTGCGCGAAGCGTTAGGTAAGTTTGCCATGCCGACTTCGCTGGATTTCGACGCTCCGAATATCGAAATGCCGTTACCGGGCGAAAAACCGGTAAGCCGACCGCAAGTGGCTGTGGACCCCAACTATAACCCATTCCATACGCGCAGTGTCATCTACCCGGATAAAGCGCCCCAGAAATGGGAAACTCTGTATGAAGGATTGAAGACAACTGAATACAACATCCCGAATACAGACTATGAAGTCCATAGCGCAGACATATTACAACCGGAAAACATAGAGAATTGCTCATTATGGCAATACGGCGGGAAATACATCCTTGTTCCCAGCCCCAACGGCATCATGCTCGTTAATCAGCATCGGGCACATGTAGCCATTCTACGTTCGCAGTACATAGAGCAACTCGGATTGATGCAAGGTGCCAAACAACAGTTACTCTTCCCGGAAGTATTGGAAATGACGCAAGACGACATGGTCCTCATGAAGCAAATACTGCCGGATCTCCATGCTATCGGTTTTGATATAGAGCAACTCTCTCCGGATAGTTATTCCATACAGGGCGTTCCTTCTCAATTGGCAGACCAATCCCCCCTCCCTGTTTTGCAGCATATCATTGCAAAAGTACGCGAAAGAGGGGCGGACACACAACAGGAATGGAGAGAACAGATTGCGCAAAGTATGGCTGAAAGTACCGCCATTCCTTATGGAAAAACGCTGACGGAAACGGAAATGCGTGATTTATTAAAACGCTTGACGCATTTACCTCAATACCGCAGAACGGCTGACGGCAAAATTATCGTCTCGCTGATGACAGACGAAGAAATAAACAGACGCTTCTAAAGAAGAAATCGGCGCATTTGTGCTAATTTTAGGTAGCAAAAATGAAAAATAATCAAAAATATTTGCATATTTGAGAAAAAAGCAGTAATTTTGCCGCCGATTTTGCGTCGTACGCAGAAAAAGAACATTTGTACGAAAAGAAAACATATAAATAATCAATAAACATTTGTATTATGGCAGAAATTGAAGCAAAAGTTAAAGCAATCATTGTTGATAAGCTTGGCGTAGAAGAGTCTCAAGTGACCAAAGAGGCCAATTTCCAAACCGACCTGGGTGCTGACTCCCTTGACACCGTAGAAATGATCATGGAGTTCGAAAAAGAATTCGGCATTTCTATTCCGGATGAGGATACCCAGAAGATTGCTACCGTAGGCGACGCCATCGCATACGTGGAGAACGCAACAAAGTAATTTGCGACCACAAATGAAATACGAGTTTACGGGCAATCTGTAAACTCGTATAATTTTTATGTATAGTAGGGTTTATGCAGTTAAGAAGAGTAGTCATAACAGGTTTAGGGGCGGTGACACCGGTCGGTAATACGGCACCGCAAACATGGCAGGCATTGAAAAACGGCGTGAGTGGTATTGCGCCTATTACTGCCTTTGATGCAAGCCGTTTTAAAACGCAATTTGCAGGCGAAGTAAAAGGCTTTGACCCTGAGTCTGTCATAGATCACAAAGAGGCTCGCAAGATGGATCGATATTCCCAATTCTCTATTTGTGTAGCCGAGGAAGCACTTCGGGATAGCGGACTGGACCTGGAGAAAGAAGACCGGAGTCGTGTAGGGGTCATTTGGGGAAGTGGTATGGGCGGATTACAAACAATGGAATCGGAGATTATGGATTTCGCAAAAGGGGACAGTACTCCCCGGTTCAATCCGTTCATGATTCCTAAGGCTATTCCGAGTATCGCCGCCGGACAAATATCTATCCGGTTCGGGCTGGGAGGTCCCAGTTTCTCCGTATCTACCGCATGCTCGTCATCTTCGCATGCCGTCGGGTCTGCCTTTGACCAGATACGTTTAGGACACGCTGACGTACTCTTGACCGGAGGAGCAGATGCCGATATTACCTATAGTGGAATCGGAGGATTCAACTCTTTGCATGCCCTTTCTACACGCAATGACTCGCCTGAGACAGCCAGCAGACCGTTCTCCAAATCAAGAGACGGATTTGTATTAGGAGAAGGGGCTGCTTGCCTGATTATGGAGGAATATGAGCACGCAAAGGCACGTGGGGCAAAGATCTATGCAGAGATTATAGGAGAAGGGATGACTTCTGACGCCTACCATATGACTGCCCCCGATCCGGAAGGTAAAGGTGCAGAACGCGTAATGAGGCTCGCGCTCAAAGACGCCGGTTTACAGCCCGAAGATATTGACTACATCAATACACACGGAACTTCTACGCCATTAGGCGATGTAACGGAAGTCAAGGCTATTCAGCGAGTCTTCGGAGAGCATGTTTATAACATGAATCTGGACTCCACGAAGTCAATGACCGGTCATCTGATCGGGGCAACCGGAGCTGTTGAAGCTTTGGCTTGTATCATGGCACTCAAAGACGGCATTATTCCACCGACTATCAACCATGATCCGGAAGATATAGACGCAAATATTGACTATCATATCAATTTCACATTTGACAAGGCGCAGAAACGCGATATCCGCTTCGCCCTGAGCAACACGTTCGGATTTGGCGGACATAACGCTTGCCTTATTTTCAAAAAGTGGGAAGAATAGATACGAGGGAAGGACGCCCCTTAAAGCGTCCGCTTTAGTCACTAAATAATTTAAGGTATTATGATTACAAAAATTGGTGAAAATGCAGGCCTCGTATGGGGTGCTCTGCAGAACGGCGCACAAGGACTGAAAGCGCTCAAGAAAGCAACCAAACTGAAAAACGAAGAGCTTTACCTCGCTCTTGGTTGGTTAGCGCGTGAGGGCAAACTGACCTTCACGGAAAGCAAAGCAGATACCATCGTAGCACTGGCTTAAGTATGGTTCTTGCTATTGTAGGCGCTTCCGGCGCCGTCGGACAGGAATTGCTGGCTGTGCTTGAACAGCGGCAATTCCCCGTCTCCGAACTGAGGCTCTTCGGTTCGGAAAGAAGTGCCGGCTCTAAATACCTGTTTAGTGGTAAAGAGCACATTGTGCAATTATTACGACATGGCGACGCTTTCAAAGGCGTCGATATTGCTTTTGTTTCCGCGGGCGCAAGCGTGTCACGTGAGTACGCGCAAACAATTACCAAGTACGGCACAATAATGATTGACAACTCGTCGGCCTTCCGCATGGATGAAGACGTCCCCTTGGTCGTTCCCGAGGTAAACGCCGAAGATGCACTCAACCGGCCGCGTAATATTATCGCCAATCCGAATTGCACTACTATTCAAATGGTGGTGGCACTACAAGCCATCGAGCGTCTTAGCCATATACGCCGCGTTCATGTTGCCACTTATCAGGCGGCTTCCGGTGCGGGCGCACAAGCAATGAAGGAATTAGAAACACAGTACCGCCAAGTGCTCAATGGTGAGCAAGTGACCGTCAACAAGTTTGCATACCAATTGGCATATAACCTCATCCCTCATATAGACGTATTCACCGGAAACGGCTATACAAAAGAGGAAATGAAAATGTACAACGAGACACGCAAGATTATGCATTCTGACGTTAAAGTGAGTGCAACATGCGTGCGTGTTCCCTCTTTGCGCGCTCACAGTGAGAGTATTTGGGTGGAGACGGAACGACCCGTCAGCGTAGATGACGCCAAAAACGCTTTCTCACAGGCAAAGGGATGTGTCTTGATGGATAATCCCGAGAACAAAATATACCCCATGCCGTTATTCCTTAGCGGCAAAGACGAGGTTTTTATCGGACGTATACGCAAGGATTTGACCGATGATTGCGGGTTAAGTTTCTGGTGTGTGAGTGACCAGATCCGCAAAGGTGCAGCTCTGAACGCCGTGCAGATTGCCGAATACCTAATAGCTCAAAAATAAATTACTCCATGGTAAATGACCTAATCGAAATAATGGCACCGGTTGGATGCTGGGAATCCTTGGCAGCGGCTATAAAAGCCGGTGCCACAAGCGTCTATTTCGGCATTGAGCACCTGAATATGCGTGCAAGAAGTTCGGTCAATTTTACCACCGCTGACCTCCATAAGATTGTCAAAACATGCCGTGAAACCGGCGTAAAGACCTACCTCACCGTCAACACCGTGATGTACCCCGAAGACTTGCCTTTGATGCAGGAAATTGTCAACAATGCCAAACAAGCCGGTATTGATGCCATTATCGCGAGCGACATCGCAGTCATGCAATACGCTGTGAGCCAAGGCGTGGAAGTACATCTTTCTACACAATTGAACATCGCCAACACGGAGGCTTTGAAGTTCTATGCACAGTTTGCGGATGTAGTCGTTCTGGCGCGAGAGCTGAATATGGACCAGGTCGCCTCTATCTACCATGATATCCGTGAGCAAAACATCACAGGGCGGAACGGACAACCTATTCGTATTGAGATGTTCTGTCATGGAGCGCTATGTATGGCAGTGAGCGGGAAATGCTATCTCAGCCTCAATAACTACGGCCTATCTGCCAACCGCGGGGCTTGTGTGCAAGTGTGCAGACGTGGATACACCGTAAAAGACAAATCTTCGGACTTGGAACTGGATATAGATAACCAGTATATCATGTCACCAAAGGACCTGAAAACAATTCATTTCCTGAACAAGATGCTTGATGCCGGTGTACGCGTTCTGAAAATTGAGGGGCGGGCACGAGGAGCCGAATATGTCAATACGGTGGTCAGATGTTACAAAGAAGCAGTGGAGGCTTGGCAAAAGGGAGAGTATAACAACGATGCGGTCATTGAGCCCAAAATTGCTGATTGGAACGAACGATTAAGCAAAGTGTTCAACCGCGGTTTCTGGGATGGTTATTATTTAGGGAAACGCCTCGGCGAATGGACACACTCATACGGAAACAAAGCTACCCGCACAAAAATATACGCAGCCAAATGTACTAATTTCTTTAAAAACCTGAGCGTAGCGGAATTCCTTGTGGAAGCCGTTGGGGCAGTAGAAGAAGGACAGGATTTACTAATCATCGGTGAGACTACCGGCGTGTATGAATGCAAAGCTGAAGGCCTGAGAGACACAAACGGACAGCCTTCTAAACGCATAGAAAAAGGGCAGTATTTTTCGCTCAAAACCAACACCCTCATTCGACGAGGTGACAAACTGTATTTATGGAAGGCATGATGCACATACTTTCACCCGCAAGCGCACCATGGTGCGGCTGGATAATGGTACTGCTGCTCGTTGCCGGAATCTTCAGCGAGTGGCTGCAACCCGGACTCGTCACTAAAGCACCAACAACGCTGACGGCGCGCATAACGGACAGAATGTACAAAGACGCGCCTACCAATTTTATGGGACAACTCTTTGTCTCCATTTTCCGATTAGGCACTATAACAATGGCTATTTACCTTTGTTTTTACACGGAAAATCACTACCCGATAGTCGCTTTTGGCGCTGTCTGCGCATTAGTCCTTGCCGTTGTGCTCGTCAAAATGCTTTTCAATATACTTGTCGATTATACGTTTGTCATCTCACGACGGTTTGGGGATATGTATGACCATTATGCCAATATTACGACTCTCACGTCGTTGGCGCTCTTTCCGCTTGTTCTCATTTTGCTCCAATTCGGCAATCCTGCACTCAACAAGTGGATATTAGGGATTACTGCTCTTCTGTTTATCGGTATGTGGTTGTATCGCAGTATCCGTACATATGTATCTTCCCTGCCAAGTCTGATTTATTGGGTAATGTATATCTGTACATTGGAGTTGTTGCCGATAGCTCTTTTGATTTATTTATCCGGAAAAATTATATCTGTCTTATGATACAAAAAATTCTCTTTTCACAACCGCGCCCCGAGACAGCGCATAATCCTTACTCACGCTTAGAGGAACAATTCAACGTGCAATGTGATTTCTACCAGTTTATTCACATTGAAGGGCTGGAAGCTCGGGAATTTAGACAGCAACGTATCAATCCGCTCGATTACACCGCGGTTATTCTCAACTCCAAACTGGGCGCTGAACATTATTTCAGACTCTGCGAGGAAATGCGACTTGCCGTTCCCGATTCGATGCATTATTACTGCAACTCCGAGCAGGTCGGACTTTACTTGCAGAAATTTATCAATTACCGCAAGCGGAAAGTGTTTTATCCCGAATCCGGAAATAAATTTGAAGACCTACTGCCCGCTATGCACAGACGTCCCAACGAGAAATATCTTATGGTCCTGTCCAATATCCATACCGATGAGCAGATAAACATGTTTGCCGAGAATGGGATTGAAGTCACACCGGCTATCATGTATCGTACCGTCACTACACCATGGCCGGAGGACAAGCCATTTGACTATGACATCATTGCACTCTTTACTCCGGCAGGAGTCACCTCTCTAAAAGAGAATTTCCCAAACTGGAAGCAAGGACAAACGCTTATCGCCGCTTTTGGAGAAGGTACCATCCGAGCACTTGATGATGCCGGCTTCCGCGTGGACATAGAGGCGGGACAAGGGAAGCCGTTCGCTTCGCTACCCATGGCCATCGCGGATTATTTGGATAAACATAATTGACAATTGATTATTGAACTCCTTCCCGAAACAAAATAAACTCTGCGGAAAAGAACGGATAGCGCAGTTATATAAAAACGGTCACCGTTTCATCGCGTGGCCGTTACGCGTTACATGGGCACAGGCTGAGGAAAACACACAAATCCTTGTCTGGGCGCCCAAATCGCTCTTCAAACATGCCGTACAAAGGAATCGGCTCAGACGGCTCATCCGTGAAGCCTACAGGCTCAATCAGAAAATATTATTAACCAATAGCGAACCACAAGTCACAAATCGCAAATTCCTCATCGCTTTTAACTACATAGACAAAGAAGAACAACCGTATCCTGTAATAGAGCGAGCCGTATGCAAAGCACTGAAGAAAATAAATGGAAAATAATCGTCAGGAAAGCATTTTTACTTCCTGTCTATTTCTACCGTGTTTTTATTTCTCCGCTGACTCCGCCGTCATGCCGTTTTACGCCGACATGTAGCCAGTATATGGTGGAGGCTGTGCTCAAATACGGTATTTTCAAGGGGGGCTGGCTTGGTATCAAACGGATATTGCGATGCCATCCATGGGGCGGATCAGGATATGACCCTGTGCCCTGAGTAGTGTACTATGTGAATTGATAATTTTATGCGTATTGACATCATCACCTGTTGCCCGGAATTGTTGGACTCCCCGCTCAACCATTCCATTATCCAGCGAGCAAAGACAAAAGGGCTTTGCGAGATTTACGTGCATAATCTTCGTGATTGGACATTAGACAAACATCGCAAAGTAGATGACTATGCCTTCGGATTCGGTGCCGGAATGGTGTTGCAGATTGAGCCTATAGACCGGTGTATTGCGCATCTGACATCTGAGAGACACTATGATGAGATTATCTTCACTGCGCCCGACGGAGTACGTTTTGACCAAAAAGCAGCTAACGAACTGTCGCTCAAGGAAAACATCATTATTCTTTGCGGCCATTACAAGGGCGTTGACCAACGCGTACGCGATCATCTTATCACGCGCGAATACAGTATCGGCGATTTCGTACTTACTGGCGGTGAAATGCCGGCAGCTATGATGACGGATGCCATTGTCCGCTTGCTGCCCGGGGCATTAGGAGATGTGGAGAGCGCACTGAACGACTCTTTTCAAGACGGATTGTTAGAAGCCGGTGTTTATACACGTCCGGCAGAATATAAAGGGTGGAAAGTGCCGGACATACTGTTATCCGGACACCAAGCCAAAATAGAAGAATGGCTGTATGAACAATCGGTTGAACATACCAAAGAGCGCCGACCGGATTTGTTAGAAGAGTAAAAAAGGTGCATTTTGCAAAGTAAAAATAGCAAAAATATGTTTTATAACATTTTTTTTGCAAATTATTTGGTCATTTTGTAAAAAAGCAGTACTTTTGCACCGTGTTTTTCATGGTATTAGATTTAAGGTTAAGTAAAAAGATTGGGTTGTCGGGAGACAACCTTCTTTGTTTTTATACTCTTTTATTTGCGTATTACACGTAGAGCAGGCCGCTTATAGGAACAGGCTAACGGCTAAGTTCACGGTTGAAGGCTCGCTTTTCACGGTCGAACACCCACCCCCATTTAGTAAAATAGAGGCACATGTTCTGAATATGGATTCGGAGCATGTGTTTGTTTTTGTAAGAAGCTTGCGCATGCACATGCACTATAGACCATTGTGGATAATAAAGCGTTAGGTAGTTGCGATGGATTGTTCGTGTGAGGTCAATGTCCTCCGGATACATAAAAAAACGTTCGTCGAATAGCCCGGCTTCCACGGCGGCTTTGGTACGGAGGAGCATGAAACAGCCGCTGAGGTAAGGTGCGTTAACCGGGCGGGATAGATCAAGATCCCGTAGTTCATACCGCTTGTTACGCCGCGCAATCATCCACGCAGGCAGAAAGCGTCTTCCGAAAACGTCTATCGGCGAAGGGAGGCGCTTGGCGAGGTACTGCTGACTACCATCGGGATTAAGCACTTTCGGCATGAGTTGTCCCACCTCAGGGTGAGCCGACATCCAGTCGTGCATTGCATCTATATCATCCGCCTTGACGCGTATATCGCTGTTCATCACAAGGTGTAGTTCCGTCTTGTAATACGCGCTCTCACGCAGGGCGATGTTATGCGCACGCCCGTAACCGAGATTCTCGCCCATCGCCATGTATCTCAGGCGGTCGGTGCCGAACTGTGCAGCGAGGGTCGATTTCTGCGCGGCTGTCTCAGTTTTGCGGTACTCCGGCTCAGTATTGTCAAGCAGATATATCTTCCGCAGGTTCCGGATGCGTAGCAGTTCTTGAAGAAGAGGGATTACCTCTTCCTCCCATTTAGGGCGATATAAGACGATAGAGATGTTCAGCATTATTTGCGGTATTTTTTATATCCGTTCCATGCCCAATGAGCGAGGTAATAGAGACTGCGGAAGAGACCTAATTTCTCCACTTTGTAATTGACCATGAATTGCGGAATGATAACCTTACGTTTATTGCCGGTTACCTGATTAGCCGACAAACGGTAATTGGCAAGCACTTTCTGGTTTCCGTAAGCATAGTCGGTCTGTTTCATGAGTGAGAGCCATAGGGCATAGTCATCGCGGAGATTATGCAGCTCTTCGCGGAAACGGATGTCGCGCAATCGGCTTGCATCAATGAGGGTCGCCAGACAAGGCAGGTTACAACTCTTGAGGATATCGTAGTAATCCATACGCTCAGGCACTATCTGCGGACGAAGAATCTCTATGCCGTCCTCATCCACACGTCGCACACAGCAGGTAACGATAGCAGCATGCTTCTCCGCCATAAACGCCACTTGCTCATCAAGGAAAGTAGGGTCCCAGTAGTCGTCTGAATCAAGAAAAGCATAGTAGTGTCCTTGGGCTTCGCGTAAACCGTGATTACGCGCTGCGGCACACCCGCTGTTGGGCTGTGAGAAGACATGAATACGTGGATCCTTCGCTGCGTACGACTCCGCTACAGCAAGGCTGTTATCCTTACTGCCGTCATTGATGATAATCATCTCCCAATCCGTGTAGGTCTGCGCCAGAACGCTCTCAATCGTTTGTCCGACAAAGCGTTCTCCGTTATACAACGGCGTAATGATAGATACTAAATTGTTATTCATATCTTATTTGCTCAAATTCTTAAATAGTTTTTCCCACTCTGCGCCAATCTGTTCGGGCTGATAGGGTGCGACGATAGTCGCGCTCTCCTTATGGTATTTAGTGCGTATCTCAGGGTCTTGAATCATCCGCAAGATGGCTTGTGCCAACGCGGGTACGTTTTCTCTCTCGACGAGTGTCCCTCCTCCGTTTCGTAGCAATACTGCCGGTCCTTCCGGACAATCAAAACTGACGATAGGCAGACCACTCGATGCCGCTTCTAACAGTACCATCGGGAACCCCTCAAACCGCGAACTCATCACGTAGAACGCACTTTCGGCATAGACGGATTCGATATGTTCGTTATACCCCGGGAAATGCACCCGCTCGGTGAGTCCTAACCGGCGGCACTGTGCCTCCAACGCTGTACGATCTTCACCCTCGCCATATATTTCCACATGGAAATCGCCCATTTCATCAGTAATCATCGCAACGGCGCTCAGCAGGAGATCGTAACCTTTTTGGGCAGTAAGCCGTCCAACGGAGATGATCCTTTTGGATTCTTCGCCGCAGTATGGGTGCGGAGTTATAGAAATCATATTAGGGATGCAGAACACGTTCTTCAATCCGCTTTGCAAGAAAGCCTTACGGTCATTCTCGGTAAGTGTGACAACTGCCTGCATGCGGCCATAGAGCCACTTCCTTAATCGGCGTACAGGCGCATTGTACATGGCGTATCGGTAATGTTCACAGGCGATAGCTTTGTATCCGAAACCTGCCATCCACGCCATGAACGATGCGGCAATCTTCTGGCAGATGATAACCTCCGCCTCCTGCAATGCTGTGCACGAACGAAGTGCCCTGCGTTGTTTCCACACCTTACAGAATCGTGCCGGAGCATTGTCCTGCAACGTATAACTATCCTCCGTGAGATATACAAACGCTACGCCACGAGCCGAATAATGCGGTTCCGGTTCGTTGCGGAAGACCGAGACAACCGTCACATCATGGCCTCTCCGTGCTAACTCCTGCGCCAAACAGCAAGTGGTGCGCTCGGTTCCTCCTTCAGTGGATATATCTTGTATAAGAAAGGCTATTTTCATGAGGCACGCAGGGTATGAAGGGTGAAAAAATAGCGTGTTTTCCAGTATAAGAAATGTGCTATATTATGGAAAACAAGCGGGTGCCCCGTTTGGTAACTGCGCACAGCCAACTGGTATTTCTCACGCAGGTTATCCAGCCGGAAACAGTAGTGTTGTGCACCGCAGACATTATCTCCGTGCTGGCGGTAGAGGATGGTCTTTTGCGGAATAGGAAGCACCTTCCCGCCCGTACTCAATACGCGGATACCTATCCATGCGTCATGCATGAAAACATGTGCGGGGAAAGGTAGTACCGATTCGCGCGCCGCGCGGTTCATTAACATCGCACAGCCGGTGACACTATTACAGATTGCCAGATAATAGATGTTCGTATCCAGAATCTCCGGATGAATACCTCCGTAAGACCAGAAAGAAGGTGACAACTCGCGCAACTGTTCATCTACTACCCGGAGATCCGTATGTACCACGATCGGTATATCCGGATGTTTCGCTTCTTCCTGCTGAATAGTTTTCATACACAGGGTTATCTTGTCGGGAAACCACACATCATCCTGGTCAGCAAAAGCAAAGTAATCGGCATCTCCATGGTTCGCTAACAGATATTCAAACGAACGCATTGCCCCCAACCTGTTTGGCTCGGTTTCATCGACAAAAATCCGCCCAGGGTGAGCCTCCGCGTAGATCTTTAGAATAGCTTTCGTCCCATCTCTGGAACCGTCATCCCGGATATAGAGCCTCCACTCGGGGTACGTCTGCGCCAAGATGGAGTCAATCTGCTCGGATAAATACCGCTCGCCGTTATATGTCGATAAGAGGATGTGGATCATCAGTTCACTTTGTTATGGGTGTCTTTCATGAAATCTTCCCGCCAATACTTAAGGGCTTTGTTCATCTGCGTTTTTTGCACATCGGAGGGGCGGTGGTCTATCAAATCGAAAACAGTGGAAGCGATATAAATATTGCTTTTCATCTGCTTGGTGTCTCGGTTGAAAGCATACGTCGCATAGGTCATATATAGTAGCAAGAGGAACGAAGCAGCCTGCTTTACCAGTGCTCCATAAGGTACTCGCTGCCCTCTGTTTTCACTTTCTTGTACGAGGCTGAAGCCATACGTAATAACCAACGGCAAGAAGTAAGACCGCAAACGAACCAACAAATAATAATATTGGTACATAAATGCGACAAGGATCAAACCTGCTATGACGGAAAACGTAATCGCCTGCAACCGGGTTCTGTTATACTGCGTGAAATAAGCTATCACGAAAAGCGTAACCGCATAAACGATAAATACTGTTTGGATTTGCCGTCCCAAGCTCAAGTGATGCTGAATAGAATTGAGATAGGATAAAGGCAGAGGCAAATGCTGAATAAAGGTTGATGAAATCTGGGCAATAGGCAGGATAAGGGTCAAAACAAGCACCAGCAATAGCAGCTGATAGAGCGAAGTCGTGTTTCTACGAGAAGGAACAAGCATCAACAACCCCGTCAGACTTACCACAAACAGACCCGACTTGTGAAACAAGACCGTTAACAGCGCCATCAACACGCCAATGAAGTATTTTTTGTCTCTGAAACAGAGTATGAAAAGGATAAAACAACTGACTGCCAGGCACTGACGGTAGGTTGCAAAAATACAGTTAAAATCCAATACCACCAGAATAGCCAACGCAAAAGAGCGTTTGCGGGGTATCTGCCCGAAAAGCAGTGCAATAACTGCAAAATAGAACAAACTGATAATAGCCGTCATCCAATAGAAGGAGATGCCTGCACTTTTCATTGCAGAGCATAGCAAGGCATATCCCAACTCGAAATTTTGAGGAATACTATCGCTGTGGTACCATACGTATTTTGGCGAGGGACTGAGTTCATTGTAAAAATGAACATAATTCCATATATCTGCCCCATAGTAATACTTAATGGTAAAAAGGAACGTAATGGTAAATAGAGAGATATAGTATATATCCCGCTGCAAACGGGGATACCTCTCTGTCAGAAAATCCGTCAGTCCGAACAGTAGCGCAATAACTTGTATGACCGTAATCAGATTCATCTCTCTTTCTTTCTTCCTTTGATGAATAAGATAGACCCCGACAATACGCATTCCAACACCTCTGCAACTACCCACGAGATACATACAGCCGCCACGCCCATCCGGGGGATAAGGAAGATATTCATTGTGATGCACACCCCCGCCAAAGTAAGACCGACCCACGGGGCGTAACGCTGCAAACCTATGCCGTATAAGCCCTGTATGGTAAGCAGGGTGGCGGTCATTACGAGGAAGGGAATCGGTGACAGCCATCGCAGGATCTGCACAGCGGGAGTGAAATCCAAACCATAGACGATACGAATCGCCAGTGGAGCAACGAGATACGTGGCGAGTGAGACAACCGCAGCGGCGGAACCGGCATACAGCATCGCCCGTTTGAGAAAGGCTATACCGCTCTCCTTGGACTCCTCAAACCGACGGCTGATCTCGGGGAAAACGGATATACTTACCGGCAGAACAACCACCATGATCAATGCCATGACGAGTCTTTGTGCCGCCGAGAAATAACCTACTATATTATCCGCTACGTATATGCCGAGCAGGGTCATATTCACCGTGGTATAAAGGCTGCCAAAAAGGTTGTTGAGGAAAATCGGCCAACTGGGCGAGACTACCTCGCGCAAGGTTGCACGCGTGCACACAAAACCGCCCAAACCGAAATGACGGGTGACATAAATCAATGCGCATCCGCCCACAAGGATACTTGCTACAGAGAGCAACAACGGGTAGAGCCGGTATGCCGACGCCTCGCGGACAAGGAGCAGAACCAAAGTGGCGCCCAAAAGCTTGATGAAGAAATTAGCCCAAGCCATCTTATCCATCTGCTGTTCACCCTGCAAGTACCAAGTCGGGAATAAAACAATCCCCACATTGATAAGGGCGGTGTAGATATATAGCACCGGGTCTGCAGTTATTCGTGGGATGAAGACCGGCAAAATAGCCAAGATGGCAAAGGAGAGAAGTAACAGAAGGGCCTTGACACTCAGAACAGCCCAGAAAATACGCCGTTTAGCCTCTCTGTCCTCGCCCGCTAATGCTATCTGCCGCGTAGCGGAGTACTCGAAACCGAAATTGACCAGGAGCGTCAGGTAACTCACGATATTCTGGGCGTAACTGACGCTCCCGAAGAGTGTGGCGCCTAAAATGCGGCTGATAATAGGGAGCACCAGAAACGGAATCAGGTAGTTAGCTACCTGCAATACGCCCACCGAAACCATATTTTTGCATATCCGCTGCAACTTATTCCTTCAATTCCTTATCCGCCAAACAGAGCGCCTGTTCGATTGTCGGCGCCATATCATAGTATTTGTATTCTGCAAGGCGGCCGCCGAAGAAGACCTTGGATTCGTTATCCGCCAAGGCCTTGTATTGCGCATAAAGAGACGCATTTTTGTTATCATTGACCGGATAATACGGTTCCATGCCGGGCTGCCATTCCGTGCTGTACTCACGGCTGATGACAGTCTTGGGATTATCATAAACCGCTTGCCCGAAGGACTCAAAATGCTTATGCTCGATAATGCGAGTAAAAGGCGTTTCGCGGTCCGTATAATTAATGACCGCGTTGCCCTGATAATTAGGGGTGTCCTTTATCTCTGTCTCAAAACGGACGGTGCGGTATTCTAATTTTCCGAACCGGAAATCATAGAACCGGTCAATCGGCCCGGTGTAAATTATTTTGTCAGCCAGAGCGGTCAATTCGGAGCGGTGAGCAAAAAAGTCGCAGTTTGTACGCGTATCTATCCCCTCCAGCAGTTGCTCTACTAACAAGTTATATCCTCCGACAGGAATGCCTTGATAAAAATCATTAAAATAGTTATTATCATACACAAATCTGAGCGGAAGCCGGCGGATGATAAACGCTGGCAACTCAGTACATGATCTTCCCCATTGCTTCTCGGTATAGCCCTTAATCAATTTCTCGTATATGTCTTTCCCGACCAATAACAAAGCCTGCTCTTCCAAATTCCGCGGCTCGCGGCCGTTGAGCATGCTTTTGACTTTCGACTTTTGACTTTCTACTTTCGCTATCGCCTCATCCGGCGTACGCACTCCCCACATTTGGTAGAAAGTATTCATATTAAAAGGCAGATTGTACAATTCGCCTTTATAGTTGGCAACAGGGCAATTAGTATAGCGGTTAAACGGGACAAGGGAATTTACGAAATCCCACACCGCTCTGTTTGAGGTATGAAAAATATGGGCGCCATACTTATGGACGTTTATTCCAGCTACTCTCTCACAATAGACATTTCCCCCCAAGTGCTCTCGTTTATCGATGACGAGGCATTTTTTGCCCGCCATTTTAGCTTTGAAAGCGAAGGTCGCTCCAAACAAGCCGGCACCTACTATGAGATAATCGTATTGAGACATACATACTAAAAGCGTGCAAAGGTACAACAATTTTTGCATATATGCAAATAATTCTTTTTTTTGCACAAAAAAAGCGACCAAAAGTCGCTTTCATTTTGATTTTCCGGTGTACCGGCATATCACTACGTAGCGATACCGGCATTCCGAACGAATCTTTTTCAGGCCTCAGCTTCCTCAGCAGGTGCCTCTTCGCCTTTAGCCTCTGCTTCAGCGGCAGCAGCTTCCTGTGCAGCCTCTTGTGCGGCAGCAGCGAGTTCTGCAGCGGCAGCAGCACGTTTCTCTGCAATAGCAGCGGCTTTTGCCTTGTTGGTTTCAACCTCCTGCGCAAGGAGCGCCTTGGCTGCTGCAGCTTTTTTGTCTGCCTCAGCCTGCGAGATTTTACCCATTTTAGCATCCTTCTGTGCCTTCCAAGCATCGAAGCGTTTTTGTGCTTCTTCCTGGCTGAAAGCCCCTTTAGCTACACCGCCTTGCAGGTGTTTGCAGAGGAGAACGCCTTCGTTAGAAAGGATTGTGCGAACGGTGTCTGTCGGCTGTGCGCCCACATTTACCCAATAGAGAGCACGCTCAAAATTGAGGATAACTGCAGCAGGGTTGGTGTTGGGGTTGAATGAACCGATACGTTCGATGATTTTGCCGTCACGCGGCGAGCGGCTGTCTGCTACTACGATGTGGTAGAAAGCGTAGTCTTTGTGACCATGACGAGCCAAACGAATTTTAGTTGCCATTTGGTAGTTGTTTTGTGGGCTATGGATTACGCGAATCGAGCCCGGGTTAATAATCATTACGCGGAACTTGGTACTTGATACTTGATACTTGGTAATTAGTACTTGGTCCCTTTGTACATTTTCTTGGCGTGCTTTTTACGCGAAAAAGCGTACAAAGGTACAACAATTTTCCGGAATGACAAAATTTTTCTTCGTTTTTTTTGCAGTTTTTATGTTTTTAGCAGATTTTAGCAAATTTTTAGGCAGATTTTTAGCAAATTTTTAGCAGATTTTTTTAGTAAATTTTTAGTGAACACTCTCAATATGTTTTTTCCAAGAAACGTATCTTGTACCGGAATGATATTCGCTTCATTCTTTATGCAGTCTATGCTAGACTATACCTAGACCATACCTAGACCTTATAAACTCTGTTTCTGCACTGTCGGTACACTGTACTCACCCTGTCATAGCCTCTCTCCGCCTGTTCAAAGACACACTATTTTTTTTGATATGTGCAAATATATGAAGCAATTAGTTTACCTTTTGCCCTTGTAAGGTGTAGGTTTTGTCTCCTCGGAGAAATGTTTGTTATTTGCCGTCTTTAACCGGTTTCGCATATCGTATGAATAAGCAGTAGTGTCTTGATTTTGATACAAACATTTGTCACAGACTATCGCCTTGGGATTGGATTGTCACAAATGGGCTTGATTAGTCATAATATTCGATTACACGTTTTGTAACAACAGTACCTTCCTCCGGGTATATTCTTTCGGACTCTAACCAGTTGCCATATTGGTCAAAATTAGAATAGAGTGTTCGCTCTGAATCTCTCCATTGCACTTCGACCAACAATCCTTGATCATTTACAAAATAGTGGTATTCCCACTTAGTCCCTTTCTTATCAGAGTGGTACTCCGTGAAATTGCCATTGGGCTGGTACTCAACCGAACAAATATCAAATCCTCCATGTAAAATATCTCTTATTTTGCTTAGTCTGCCAAGGGGATCGTATTCGTATGTATATTTTAAAGTTATATTGCGCTCTCTTTCAATGTTGGTATAATACTCAATTTTACGCCCGGATTCATCATATACCGTTGAGTCGGCACTAAAAAATTTTCCGTCTATATACGTTTCAGAAGTTATTATATTGCCAGTTGAATCCATCCGGCTCCGGCTATAATTCCCTTTAATGATTTTCTTTTGACCATATTTGTACTGCATACAGATATTATCAGAATATTGATACACATATCGCAATTGAAGTTTATCATCGTCGTAGTGTAATTCTTCTTTCAGTCTACCTTGTGTATCGTACATATATATTTGGCGACGGACTTTGAAGTTGCTAAGAACATTATTGTACTTTTCGTAATTTTTAGCGACTATGATTAGTTTCACTGGCCCTTTCGCATAGTTAATTACAGTTTCATCCGCAGCATGCACGGTTGAAACACATGCCAACAATAATAACAAATTAATCAATCTTTTCATTCTTTCAATACTATTGTTTCAATTTATGAAAGCTGTAATCATCGTCAGGACCTAATACTTCAAAGTACAAATATTGTAGATGAGCAGGAGGAAAGAACACAGACTGAGTTATAGCATATATTTTAACCCAAAATGCGTCTTCTGCATTTGTGCTATTCATAAAAGAATCGCGTTCCTGTTTTGTCCCTAATAATTCTTTATGCGGACTCATTCGAATGCTATAGTTATAGTATAGAATAGAGAATATACCAGAAATAGTATCTTCTTCTACTTTCCAATAACCGGAAAAATCCCAAGATTCCAACAGAGAATATTTCTCCTTGAACAATTCACTACCATCCCATCTTAGAGTCGGATGTGGTTTGCCGGAATACAACATTTTATATGTAGGAATGCCAGAAACTTTGCATGTCCCATCTTCGCTTAATGAGATTCTTGCGCCTGCGCAAAAGTCTCCAGAAAAAGCCTCCCATTCTCCGATTAATTCCGTCTGATCATCCCATTTAGTATATACACATGAACAGAATATCATGCATATACAAATGTATATATAAACATACACTGTTTTCATTGTCAATTCGATTTTGGAATTATTTCTGTCCATGTCATATTGATATTTACAGTTTGCATTATTCCGGTTTCATTGGCCTCACTATTAAAATATGCATTGATCTTATTCCCTACATTTTCTCTCCAAAAGTCAGTATAACCAATTAGAGGAACTTTTAAAAGAGAATTAGCAGACATTGGGTTACTCAAATGGCAAACTACTATAGCGTTGCCATTATAATCAACTCCTGTTTTCTCCCAACTAAATTCAAAAGACCCCATCACTGATGCTGCCATATTTCCCACCAAATTACCAGCCCTATCTCCATATCTAATCGTGGCATAAGTAGTTGCGACATCTTGAGCAAAGCAAAAAAATTGCAGGAACTTATCGTTACCCAGACTAAAGTTGTAGTTTTCGTTTTGGTCCTCAGAACTGCTCTCTATTCCATTGGCTATAGCTTTGGCGATTTTCCTGTAGATGCCTTTTAGACGAGAACTTTTTTTAATCTGTTTTACAAATTCATCATTCTCTGATAAATTTCGTTCAAGAGGGGCTCTTCCAGTTATGAATTCTTTAACAGAATGCAGAGGAGTAAGTTCATTATTGGGCGCTTGCTCAGTAAATCTATTTGCTACTATCGTGCTCCATTCAACTTCTTCATGATCTCCATAACTAGACCGATAACAACTATTCTTCCAATCATAATAATACTTGCCATTTTTGTCAACCATTCCTATTGGATTATTCCCACACCACGAGTATGGCGAAAGGTGATAGTATTTCTCTGCCATGGGATCCATGGTGGTAGTACGCATGATAGTGGCGTAGTACCTGCGCGCCTGACTATCGTATTCGTTCAAACCATGCGCCTCTACGAACTCCTTGCCGTTATACAGATACGGCTGTTGGTCGCGACCTGTACTCTCCGCCATCGGTACGCCGGATGCGTAATACTTTGTACTCTGTACAGCACTATCTGCTATAGAATGTACCACAGCACAAATATTGCCAAGATGGTCCTTGATATAGTGGTAATACGTACTATCGGAATAATAGCCGCTTGCATTGAATATCTTACTTGTAGTGTCTCTTGAGGTATAGTAATACTCTACATTATTTGCATATTCGGTAATACGATATTCTACCGAATCCATTGTGGATGTATAATGGGCTATCTCATAACAAGGTGTGACAGCAGTAGCGATATTCGTATAAACAATAGATTTATACTTTCTCCCGGACGCGTCATAGAGATTTACAAGTTGATTGCCGTTGACAAACTGAATGGTATCCGGTAAATTTAGAATATTGTAGTGGATTGCAACGATACCACGGTCTTTGTCTTTAATCAGATTGCCGTTGGCATCATAGTACATCGTTGTATCTGCTTGTACCGTTGCATTATGATATTCAATGGTGCTATACATGTCTGTATCTTCTCCACTTTCAGTGATAGACATTAGCTGGTTGCCTTCGTTGCCATAATAGAACATCAAGTCATCATGTCCTCTTCTTTTTAGAGAAATAAGATTACCCATCACTTCATACGAAAACTCTTCAATAGGAGTTTTTACCATCCCTATGTTGAATTTATTCATAAAGCCAAACTCCATCGTGACCCGATTCATATTATCATAGTCATACCCACGAAGGCTGCCGTCTTCCCTTATGGCGGAGATATTACCATTATAACAAGGAGTAAAATCTCCTTGATTAATATCATCACCATATAAAAGGTATTCGTTATAATGCTTATGTGCAATTTTCGTCAGCATATTGCGCATATTGTAGGAATAGCGGGTGGTGTCTTGCCCATCATTGTTTTGATGATATATCTTTTTTAACGATATTGGAGAATCCAATGGCCAATATTATACCAAAAATCAATGAGGTCGTCAGCATTTCTAACCAAGGTATACAGATGCTGCAGTATTGCCAAAATGACTTTCTAAACATATATGTTGCATGCGCAGCGTATTCATTATACTCGCGGATAACAAATATGAATAAAAAGCCAAAGAATAATGTGGTATAGAACAATATTGCGGTTGCAAAGTTCTTGAATTTTATCCGAGGAATATATAATTCCTTACCTCGTGCTTTTTCGGACTTTTCCATTTCATAAAAACATATACCAATCAAGGCACCCCATCCAATTGCAATTATGGAGTCTTTTATCCATGAAATTTCGCACAATTTATCAGGCCCAATATATACCAAACGCCTTGTAATTGTTCCATATATGCGAACAATAAACGAAAGGCAGTAACATAGAGTAGAGCCAAAGGAAAAGCCAGATATGACATTATTGCTAATTTTTTTCATTTGATAAACCTATTTGTGTATTTTCTCATAGACCCAAGACCCTAAATTACTTCCTACTTGATACGCTTGAGACTCATATATGAACGGTGCATCTGGACCTATCCCCAAATGTCCTTTTTCATAACCTTCTATTAACCCCACTACAAATTGCAGCAATGAACTATTTTGAAAAATATAATATGCCAATGGGACTCCCTCTACAGCCATAACTCCAAGCCCTCCGACCGCAACTCCTTGGATAACAGGATTGGTTATCATTCCTCGTTCGAAAGAATTATAATACTGCAAATAATCCATATTTTGGAATTGACCTTGGCTGTCAAGTATCATTTTCATATATGCATCACGCGGCATTTCGGCGGAACATATTTTACCCGTTACAGGTTCAGGAGTAAAACTAGGAGTAGGAATATAAATACTGTTTACGATGCCTAATGTGGCACCAAGATTATACCATGATTGATCAAAAATCGTTCCCCTAAGCACTACTTTTAAATCATCACGATGTACACCAATCTGAGTCCCAAGTGTTTGAGCGAATAGTAATCGATTGCCATTAATTACATTTTTCACATAGCCTTCATAGACGGCTCTATTAACCACATATATGCCTTTATCCGAGCTCGTCAAATCTGCATCAAGGATTATTCCTTCTTCATCTGTGATGATATAATTCAAAGTTTGTACTCCAATGCCGTTGAGCATTGACCATGACCAGATGCCCCACCCAAGATTACTCAAACCGCCGCCAAAACCATACCTGTCACCATCTACAAAAATATCACTATTATCATGGGCGAAACTATCATCCCCGGACAACCCCATGTAATCTATTTTGTTGATAAAATTGTTATTAGCATAAACATACGGAGATTGCCATGGAGTTTGCTCGGCTAATGGGTCAATAGATGTGAAACGACCGATAGTTGCATAGTATCCACGGAAACCATAATCGTAGGTATTTAAACCATGTGCTTCTACAAACTCCTTCCCGTTGTAGAGATACGGCTGCGTGTCTCTTCCCCAACTTTCCGCCATGGGCACACCACTCGCATAATACATCGTGCGTTGCACAACCGTATCGGCAGTTGAGTTCACTACCGCACAGATATTTCCGAGGTGGTCTTTGATATAATGGAAATAGGTACTATCCGATGTGTCATAATAGCCAATGGTGTTATGGATGCGCCGGAATGTAGTTAGTGCAGTATCTTTTATTTTGTGTAATTCAATATTACCGGCATATTCCGTTACATGGTAGTTGAGAGAGTCCGTCTCAAACGAATAATGTGCAAAATCGTATTGTTGGGGGATAACGGATGCTGTGTTGGTGTAAGTGATTGATTTGTATTTGCGTCCGGCGGCATCATAGAAATTCACAATCTTGCCGCCATTAACAAACTGAATGGTATCCGGCAGATTGAGCCTGTTGTAGCGGATGGCACTTATGCCGCGGGCCGCATCACAGACCATATTGCCGTTGGCATCATAGCGCATAATCGTATCGGTCAATGCTCCGCCATTCGGATATTCGATAATGTTATATCTGTCTGCATCCTCTCCGTCATCCCTGACAGACAATAACTGATGCCCCTCATTATTTTCAGTATAACGATAAGTCAAATCGTCTATCAGTTTAAAATCATTGAAGCGTTTCAGTGAAGATATATTGCCTGCATCATCGTATTCGAATAATTCGCTATTGAAAGAGCCATAACCAACCAGCCGCCTGGAATTGCGTAACCGGTTCTGACCATCATATGTATATGCAAACGTATCTGCCGAATCGGCATAAGCAGTATGTATAGCAGCAATGTTGCCGTTACGGCATGGATTAGCTCCCTCCGGGAGATTGTCGGCATAGTACAATTTCTCGGAGAAATGTTTGCTATTGGTCTCCGTCAGCATATTGCGCATATCGTAGGTATACCTTATGGTACCTACCGAATTATGCAGCAAATTTTGTGCCAATCGTCCTATACTGTCATAAGAAAGCTCAGAAATTATAATTTCTGCATCGTTATTGAGCTGATAATAGACTTGCTTGGTACGTCCCGCATGGTCGTAAGTATAGCGGTAACGCTCACTCACATAGTCACTGTCAGTCCCTTGTACTGTCAATTGTTTCGCCACGGAACCGTCAAACAGATATTCGACACAGGTAGTGATATACCCACCTGCATGGCGTGTGCTTTTACTCTGAACCATCCTGCCGTAAGCATCGTAATAATACGCACTGACCGTTGAACTGTTTTCTGACAAGTTGCGAACCCATGTACCCGTCAACATTCCCGTTGCATTATCGTGCGGCTCGCCGTAACCGGATTTCTGTCCGAAGGTCAACGCACTACCTACTTCTTCCGGCAAGTCATTCATATAATCATAATTGTCATAATAGTTAAATTAACTGAATCTCCATTTCCTCCGCGCACAACACGCACGGAATAATAAAGAGGATACTTAAAACTAAAGCAGTAATTTTGTGTTGCATAATGTAATAATTTTAAGTTAAACAAAAACATACCGCCAAACCATTTCGA
>JAGKVE010000024.1 GCA_021152555.1 Bacteroidia bacterium
AGCTATGGCAGGTGTAGATATCATAAGTGACAGCACAGGCAAAGAAATCGTAGCAGCTATTCAATCAACAGATGTTGCGCAAGCTCGAATTTCAGAAATCAACCAGGCGGCAGAATTAAAAAAGAATGAAGTCTTAGCAAGCATTCCAGAAGATTATAGTAATTTATCTGGTGATGTTCGTGAGTTAAAGGGCGATTTGGCTGAGTATGTTGGTAAAGGTTCAATAAATCTTTATGATAAAAGAGATTTAACTTGGATAATACCAGGTTATGACCTTGTTCCATTTGATTTGAAAGCCGGAAAATATATTGTTTCTTTTGTTTCTAGTGGAACGGATAATACTTTAACATTTGAGTTATTTTTAGGAAGTTCAATAAAATACCAACAGGTTTCTTCGTTAAACGCAGGTAGTTGTACAACTGAGCACGATGCTCAGGCAAAATAGCTTCCACGGCTTTGAGTTCAACGATAACATCTTTCTCGACCACAATATCCAAGCGAAAACGCTTCTCTAACAACTGACCTTTATAGTACACAGGCAGGTCACATTGCGCTTCCGTCTCATAGCCATACTCATTCTCCAATTCGATACATAGCGCTTCTTCATAGACGCCCTCTGAGATACCAAAACCGTACTCGTTGTGCACTTCCATTGCTGCGCCGATGATATCATAGGCGATGTCTGCTAATTGTTGTAGTCTTCTCTCAGTCATAAATGTAAGTTTTTCTTTTAGTCAAAAATTAAAGAAAATTTAAGAAAATTTTTCTTCCCCTTTTAATTTTGGGATAATTTTTGGTAATTTTGGACTAATAAAAAATATATCTTTTTGACGTGATTATTATTTCTTCAGTAACTGTGCATTAAGGGCTTTGAGGGTCTCGAGGACGTTGCAACGGACGTGGATGAAGTTGGTGATGCCGAGCTTCTGGAGGTCCTCCATGCATGCCGGAGCACCGGCAACGATGAAGAGCTCTTTGGCATTCTGCAACTTCTTCCATGCCTTCGGCGCGAGGTCGGCGTACTCGTCGTCAGACGAACAGAGGACGATGATGTCCGCTTTCGCCTTGCGGGCTGCCTTGATACCTTCAGCGATGGTAGCAAAACCGTTGTTGTCGATGACCTTGTATCCTGCGCACGCGAGGAAGTTACAACTGAACTGCGCACGCGCAATACGCATAGCGAGGTTACCGATAGTCAGCATGAACGCAACCGGCTGCTTTTTAGCGCCTTCGGTCTCCAAACGGAGCTGTTCAAACTCTTCCGCTGCACGGGCGATAGGCAAGGTCATAACCCCCTCCTTCTCCCCCACAAGGGGGAGTGAACAGTTACCGCCGCACTTACCCTCTCCCTTAAGGGGAGAGCCGGAGAGGGGTTTCCGTATCTTCTTGCCTGCTTTCTCGGTGAAGTTCGGGAACTGGTTGGAACCGAGGAGCACCTCTTTGCGTTTAGCGACATCAGCGAGACGTGCTTTGAGGTTTGCCGCCATGTGCTCTTGTACCTTGCCTTCGGCAACGAGCTGGTACATACCGCCGCGCTCCTGGATGTCGAGGAACTGCTTCCATGCCTCGGCGGCAATCGAAGCGGTCAGGTTCTCGAGGTAGTACGAACCCGCTGCGGGGTCAACGACCTTATCGAAATGTGCCTCCTCTTTGAGGAGCAGCTGCTGGTTGCGGGCGATACGCTCGGAGAAGTCCGTCGGTTCTTCATAGGTCACGTCAAACGGCGTAACGGTGATCTCATCCACGCCGGCAAGGGCTGCAGACATCGTCTCTGTCTGCGTGCGGAGAAGGTTCACATACGCGTCGAAGATGGTCATGTTGAAACGGCTGGTCTCGGCGCTGACGTTCATCTTAGCGGCGTTGCGGAGAGCGGTCGTGAAGATCGGGTCTTTGTAAGCCTCAACGATCTTCGCCCACAGCAGACGGCCTGCGCGGAACTTGGCAATCTCCATGAAATAATTGCCACCGATACCCATATTGAAACGGATGGCGTTGGCTGCGCGGTAGTTCGGGATGCCTGCCTCGGTCATCATCGTCATGTACTCGGCACCCCATGCGAGGGCGTACGCGAGCTCCTGCGCGGCATAAGCGCCGGAGTTATTGAGGATGACGGAGTTGACGCCTACTACGCGGTAACCCGGCAGCGACTTGGCTGCCTTGACGGTCTCCGCGATTTTTGCGGAAACATGCTCACGTGTCAGGGCTTTACCCTTGAGGAGCATGTTCTTAATCGGGTCCACGTTGATGGAACCTACCATGTGCTTCACATCGTATCCCATGCGGCCGTAGTAACGAACGAGGATGTTCGCGAGCTTCGGCGCAGCGCAGGCGCAGACGGAGAAGTTGATGGCGATGCAGTCAGCGGCGATGCCGTTGAGCAGCGTCTTGATGAAATGGTAGGTCAACTTCTCTTTGTCGAGACAAAAACCGAGGGAGTTGATACCCTTGTTGAGCACTTCGAGGGCTTTCTCGTTCGCCTTGCGTGCGTTCTTGCAGGCGCAGATGTTCTGACGGATAGCCCAGTCGTTGTTAGTACGCGTACCGCGGACGTAGGGGAACTGACCGGGGGCGGAGACGGTGGTCTTGAGCCCTTTCAGGTCCTCACGGCGGTAGAACGGCTGCACGTTGAATCCTTCCGGCGTGCGCCATACCAGCTTCTTGTCGAAGTCGGCACCTTTCAGGTCAGCGATGATTTTGTCCTTCCACACTTGTGCAGAGACCGGCGCAAAATCCGCCAACATGTTTACTTTGTTTTCTGCCATGTTAATTAAATTTATTATTAATAAATTGATCGTTTACTTCGTTCACTGTAAGACCGCTATGCTGCAGGACCGGCTTTGCCTGTAAGACCGCAAGCAGTAGGATCTCAAAAAACGCACAAAGTTACAACAACTTTCGCATATATGCAAGAAAAAACGGCATTTTTTTCAAAAAATCTTTCATTTTTGCCGTTATGGCAGGGTTGGGAGACATTTTTGATTTCAAATTTGTCTAAATCTATTAATTTGCGTTCTCCTTACACCTTATTTCTCGTCTTTCCACCCTCCCACACCCATTAGGCCCATCTTTTATATCCTTATATTGACATTTTACCCCTCTCTGCTTTGGGCTTGGCAGACCTGAACCCGACAACTATTGACAATGTCCGGAGTGAGTAAAAAAGTTGATTACCTCTCGATATTGCTCAACTAAAAGTACATAAGCAACCTAAATATCAAATGTTTTTACAAAAATACTTGCATAATTCAAAAAAAAGCAGTAAATTTGCACGCTTTTTTGAAAAATACTGATTACAATGAATATTTCTTACAAATGGTTAAAACGCTACATCAACCTGCAGGATGACGCAGAGACGGTAGCCAAAATCTTAACATCTATCGGTTTGGAAGTGGGCACAGTGGAGCCCGTGGAGACGATTCGCGGTGGTCTGAAAGGTCTGTACGTGGGTGAAGTACTGACGTGCGTTCCCCACCCTAATTCCGACCATATGCATTTAACCACCGTCAATATGGGCAAGGTAGAAGCCCAATGCTCGGAGGTTGACGCAAACGGAAATCATATACTGCAGATTGTATGCGGTGCGCCGAACGTTGCCGTGGGGCAGAAAGTGATTGTCGCCACCATCGGCACCGTCCTCTATGACGGCGATGAGAAATTCACCATCAAGAAAGGCAAACTGCGCGGTGAGGACTCTTTCGGTATGATTTGCGCCGAGGATGAGATAGGCGTTGGTACCGATCATGCGGGTATCATCGTTTTACCGGCAGATACTCCTGTGGGACTGCCTGCTGCCGATTATTACCACATTGAAAACGATACCATCATCGAGGTCGATATAACCCCAAACCGTTCAGACGCTTGCAGCCATTACGGCGTGGCGAGAGATTTATATGCATACTATAAGAGCCGGCAGAATTCAGCGGTCAGCCTTCAAAAGCCTTCCGTAGAGGCTTTCAAGGTCGACAACAATGAGTTGCCGATTTCTGTGTCTGTTGACGCGCCCGATGCGTGTCCGCGCTACACAGGCGTAAGTATCAAAGGTGTGGAGATAAAAGAATCGCCCGAATGGTTGAAGAACAGTCTGACAGCCATCGGCCTGCGCCCCATCAACAACGTGGTGGACGTGACGAACTTCGTGCTGCATGAATGCGGTCAGGCGCTGCACGCCTTTGACGCCGACAAGATAAAAGGCAACGAGATTCATGTGCGTTATGCCCGTCAAGGCGAGAAATTCATTACGCTGGACGGCGTAGAGCGCGAGATGAACGAACGTGATTTGATGATTGCCAACGCCGATGAAGCGATGTGTATTGCCGGCGTATTCGGCGGACTGGAGAGCGGCGTAACGGAAAACACACAAAACGTGTTCCTGGAGAGCGCATATTTCGATCCTGTGACCATCCGCAAAACGAGCCGCCGCCATCAGTTACAGACGGATGCTTCGTTCCGCTATGAGCGCGGTTGCGATCCTAACAACACACTTTATGTACTCAAACGTGCTGCGTTGCTCATTCAGGAAGTAGCCGGCGGCACAGTAGCCATGAACATCACTGATAATGGACAGACTCAATGGGAGCCGTGGCCCGTTACCATCCAAATAAGCCGTGTCAACTCTCTCATCGGTAAAGCTATCGGCGAAGACACCATAGAGAACATACTCAATGCTCTGGAGATAGAGATAACCGCCAAGAATGGCGATGTATGGCAACTCGCCGTTCCGCGTTACCGCGTAGATGTACAGCGCGAGTGTGACGTAGTGGAAGATATACTGCGCATATACGGATACGACAACATCGAGTTTCCGGAAAAACTCAACACCAGTCTGGCGTACGGCATCAAACCCGACCCTGAAAAACTGCGCCGCAAAATAGCCGAACAACTGACGGCGCAGGGCTTTAACGAGATACTCAACAACTCACTGACCAAAGTCAGTTACTATGAGCCGTTGAGCCGGTTAACACTGGATACATGCGTCAAGATCATGAACCCGCTGAGTCAGGATTTAGGCGTGATGCGCCAAACGCTGCTCTTCGGCGGATTAGAATCCATCGCACGTAATGCCAACCGCAAAAACAACGATCTCAAGTTCTATGAGTTCGGTAATTGCTACCACTACAATGGTGAACTAAAAACTAAAAATTACGAATTAATCCAAAACGACCCGTTGAAAGCCTATTCCGAGGAACCGCATTTAGGTCTTTGGCTGACGGGTAACAAAACAGCACAAAGCTGGGTCCGCCGCGAAGAGAAAACAAGTTTCTATCAGTTGCATGCGTACGTAAATAACATTCTCGTGCGCCTCGGCGTGGATGTCAGCAAAGTGACCATCGAGCGTTTGGAAGACGAGTTGTACTCCGACGGACTGGTCCTCAAAGCCGTCAACGGCAAGACTCTCGGCACAATCGGTATCGTAAGCCGTAAGCAACTCAAAGTGTTTGACATCGATCAGGAGGTATATTACGCAGACCTTGCCTGGGAAGCACTCCTCAAGCAAAACAAACAGTATAAAGCCGTCATTACCGACCTGCCCAAGTATCCGGAAGTGAAACGCGATTTTGCACTGTTGGTTGATAAGAGCATCGAGTTTGCCGACCTTGCACGCGCTGCGTTCTCCACAGAAAAGAAACTGCTTAAAAACGTCTATCTGTTTGACGTCTATGAAGGCAAAAACCTTGAGCCGGGCAAAAAAAGTTATGCCCTCTCATTCATTCTGCAGGACGCAGAAAACACTCTCAAAGACACGCAGATAGAGAATATTATGAACCGCCTGAAGGCAACATTTGAAGAGAAATTCAATGCTACCCTCCGCTGATCAAAACGAGATATTAAGACGCCGGACGTTCGCCATCATTTCACACCCTGATGCCGGTAAGACAACGCTGACCGAGAAACTGCTGCTTTACGGCGGTGCTATCCACGTAGCCGGCGCCGTAAAGAGCAACAAAATCCGCAAGACTGCGACCTCCGACTGGATGGAGATAGAAAAACAGCGCGGTATATCCGTTGCGACCTCCGTCATGGGTTTCGACTACCGGCGCACCGCCGGGGACAGCCATGCGCCACAGGATGACACCATTTATCACATCAACATCCTTGACACACCGGGTCACCAGGACTTTGCGGAAGATACATTCCGTACGTTAACCGCTGTTGACAGTGCAATCGTGGTTATAGACAGTGCTAAAGGCGTTGAGGCACAAACCCGCCGACTGATGGAAGTATGCCGTATGCGCAAGACACCGGTCATGGTCTTCATGAATAAGATGGACCGCGAGGGAAAAGATCCATTCGACCTGATGGACGAAGCGGAGAAAGAACTTGGTATCCATTGTACACCCGTGACATGGGCGAACGGACAGGGTTTGAAATTCGAATCCGTCTTTGCGTTAGACAACCGCCCGGAGAATCTGAGTCCGAAATTGCAAGAAGACTTAGAGATGATAGACGGCGTTTATCCTGCATTTGACCGCGAGGCTTACCTGCGTGGCGATCTTGCACCCGTCTTCTACGGCTCGGCCTACAAGACCGTCGGCGTACAGGAATTGCTGGATTTCTTTGTAAAGAACGCCCCCTCCCCTCGCCCTGTATTAGCAGAAGAGCGCGAGGTGGCACCGATGGAAGACAAGTTCACCGCCTTCTGTTTCAAGATACATGCCAACATGGACCCGAATCACCGAAGTTGTATCGCGTTCTTCAAAATCTGTAGCGGAAAATTCCTGCGTAACACCTATTATTACCATGTACGAAAAGACCAACAAATGCGTTTTGCTGCTCCAACCTGCTTTATGGCACAAAAGAAAGAGACGGTTGATGAAGCTTTTGCAGGCGACATAGTAGGTCTGCCCGATACAGGGAATTTTAAAATAGGCGACACGCTGACATCTGGAGAAAAACTGCATTTCAAAGGACTGCCATCGTTCTCGCCGGAGATGTTCAAATATATTGACAACGCCGACCCGATGAAACAGAAACAACTCGACAAAGGCGTTTCACAACTGATGGACGAAGGCGTTGCACAACTCTTCGTAAGTCAGTTGAACGGGCGTAAGATTATCGGCACGGTAGGACAATTGCAGTTTGAGGTCATCCAATACCGACTGGAGCATGAGTATCAAGCAAAATGCAAATGGCAACCGTTGCAGATGTACAAAGCCTGTTGGATTGAATCAGATGACGAAGCCGAATTGGACACCTTCAAGAAACGCAAGGCGCAATACATGGCTTTCGACAAGGAAGGTCGTGATGTTTTCATGGCAGACAGTGCCTACGTACTGAATATGGCGCAACAGGACTACAAGCATATTACATTCCATTTTACAAGCGAGTTCTAATAAAACCGCCAATTGGCAACATTGCATAAAACACAATAAAACTATTATTATATTATGAAAAACAGATCTCTTCAAATCCGTCTCATCGTGATGAACTTTCTGGAGTTTGCCGTATGGGGCGCGTACTTAACCTCAATGGGTCGCTATTTGGGTGCTCATGGCTTTGGCAGCCAAATCGGCTGGTTCTATTCGATTCAAGGTATCGTGAGCCTGTTTATGCCGGCTTTGATGGGTATTGTAGCCGACCGTTGGCTTCCCGCCCAGAAAGCGCTGAGTCTGTGTCACGGTCTTGCCGGATTATTCATGGCAGCCGCAGGAATCTACGCATTCAGTGCCGGCTCAGATGTCGCTTTCGCCCCTCTGTTCAGTCTGTACACCATCTCCGTGGCATTCTTCATGCCGACCATCGCGCTCACCAACTCCGTAGCATTCAATGCACTGGTCAAAGCAGGCATGGATACTGTCAAGGACTTCCCGCCTATCCGTGTTTTCGGAACTGTGGGCTTTATTGTAACAATGTGGATTGTTGATCTTGTCGGTGCAATGGACACACCGGCACAGTTCGTTATCAGTGGAGTACTGAGCATTATCCTTGCCATCTACTCACTGACACTGCCGAACTGCGAGATAAAGAAAGCGGAAGGAAAGGTGGACCTTGTGGAAGCACTGGGACTCAAAGCATTCGCGCTGTTCAAACAGAAAAAAATGGCGTTGTTCTTCATCTTCTGTATGTTTTTGGGCGTAAGTCTTCAGATAACCAACGGCTTTGCCAACCCGTTCCTTGCCAGTTTTGGCGCCAACCCGGATTTCGCAGGTACGTTTGCCGTTGAGCACTCAGGCATACTGATTTCAATAAGCCAGATATGCGAGGCGCTCTGTATTCTTGCTATACCGTTCTTCCTGAAGCGGTTCGGAATCAAGAATGTCATGCTGATGGCAATGTTTGCTTGGGTATTTCGTTTCTTCTTCTTCGGAGCCGGAAATCCGGGCATGCCGGGCGTATTGCTGTTCGTACTGAGCTGTATCGTCTATGGGTTTGCATTTGATTTCTTTAATATTTCCGGAGCACTGTATGTGGATCAGGAAACCGACCCGTCTATGCGTTCCAGCGCACAAGGCTTGTTCATGGTAATGACCAACGGCGTGGGTGCTACTATCGGTACGCTCTCTGCACAAGCAGTGGTTAACCATTTCGTCTATGACCTGCCGCAAACGGCTACTTTCCTGGATGTATGGGACGGATGGAAAATGTCATGGTACACTTTTGCCGCCTACGCCCTTGCAGTGGCTATCCTTTTCTGGATATTCTTCCCAAAAACGCCGGTAAATAAAGACATCGAAGTGAAACACTAAATGGTAAATGTACCGTAAGGAACTCACATATTATTTCTCAACACCGATTGCCTATATAGTAGTGGGTTTGTACCAGTTGGCAATCAGTCTCTTCCTATGGGTCATCCCGGGTCAATGGAATATCATTGACTCGGGGTACGCCCAAGTGGACGGACTCTTTCAATTGAGTCCCTGGCTATTCATGCTGCTCTGTCCTGCACTAACGATGCGACTGCTGAGCGAAGAACGTCAGTCGGGTATATGGGACTTGATACGCACCAAACCGGTACCGCTGACGCGCATCATGCTCGGTAAGTATTTTGCAGCATGGACATTGGTACTTATAGGTCTGCTACCTTGTTTTGTGCATTATTTTGTGGTTGCCTACATGGCGGAACCGATGGGAAATCTGGATAGCGGGGCGTTCCTCGGTTCGTTCATCGGACTGATTATGCTGAGCGGTACATTCATGGCAATAGGCCTCCTTTGCGCTACATTCAGCAAGAGCCAGATTGTTTGTTTCATCACAGGTGCGCTGAGTTGTTTTGTACTCTACTGGGTATTACTCCAAGACCACTACTCCGCCCTTTCGCGCGGGGTGCTCGACCTGCAGGACATAGCTATTTTCATCTCTATCTCCGTCATCGCCGTCACCGCCGCAATTTTTTCCATTGACCGTCTTACACGCAAATGACGAGAATAGGACTGATATCAGATACGCACGGACTGCTGGACAAGCGCGTGTTCGAGCATTTTAAGGAAGTGGATGAGATTTGGCATGCCGGAGATATAGGATCTATCGAAGTCTTGCAAGCCCTACGTGAGTTCAAACCCACACGTGCCGTGTTCGGTAATATGGATAGCGGTGATGTGCGCTACTCGCTCAGCGAGTTCTATCGTTTCCGTGTAGAAGATATCAATGTGCTAATGACGCACATAGGCGGCTATCCGGGGAAATACAATCCATGGCTCATTCCATGGTTTAAAAAATCACTGGATGCCAAACAACAAATGGAGAAAGGCCCAATGGAAAAAGACCAAATGGCAGATACTATTGATCTTTTTGTATGCGGGCACAGCCATATACTGAAAGTACAGTATGACAAATACTATCGTTTTCTAACAATGAACCCCGGAGCGGCGGGAAAACAAGGATGGCAACCCTGCCAGACTTTACTTCGGTTCACAATTGACGGTTCAAAGATAGAAAATCTGGAAGTTATTGAGCTAAAAAGGAACTGATTTTACCCCTTTTTGCTTACAAAATGAAAAAATAGTGCATTTTTGGGACAAACATGTTTTATAACATATAAAAAGATTTGGTCATATAAAAAAAAAGCAGTACTTTTGCATCGTATTTGAAAATGACAAATCCACTTAGCAAAACTGACCAATCTTTTTTGTACCTTAAATAAACAGACTAATACCTTAGAATAACAGGCGTCGCGATGACGGCTGTTTTCGCTTTAAAGCGGTACTCCAATGGATTGTCGCTTTTTTTGTGCAAAAAAACACGTGCAAAATTTGCATATATGCTTTTTTTTATGTACTTTTGTAGCCGATTTGAACAAGTATTCAAAACGCATGAAAATTGCTTTCACAACCCAATTACCACGAGAAGGATTCCATCGCCTCTCCGCGCACACGCTCTATGCAGATCCGAAAGAGGCGGAGGTGCTGGTTAGCACATTCGATTACAAGGTCCCGGGCGAGATGATTGCTACTATGCCACATCTACGGCTAATCGCTAATTTCGGGGCGGGATTCAATAACATAGACATAGACACCTGCCGCGCGCGTGGCATACGCGTGACGAACACCCCACTGCCGGTAATTGAGCCAACGGCCGAACTGACATTTGCACTGATGATAGATATCGCGCGACGCGTGAGTGAGTTCGACCGTTTGATACGCAAAGGTGGTGCACAATTCGGCGTAATGAACAACCTTAGCCATTCGCTCTACGGAAAAACAATAGGTATCATCGGGATGGGACGTATCGGACTATCTCTGGCACGCAGAGCCCAAGCAAGCGGAATGCATGTCATCTACCATAACCGCAAAGAACTATCAGCCATAAGCCTTCCGCCGACAGACTGGCAAAAGAGCGTAATTGAACAAGCGCGATACGTGGATTTCCAGACTTTGCTGCAAGACAGCGATTTTGTAAGTCTTAACCTACCCTACACTCCGAAGGTACACCATATGATTGGCAAACCGGAACTGGGCATGATGAAACGCACGGCATACCTTATTAATACCGCGCGCGGCGCGCACGTATGCGAAGAGGCTTTGGTGGAAGCACTAAAAAATGGCATCATAGCAGGCGCAGCACTTGATGTATATGAGTTTGAACCGCAGATTAGCGAAGAACTGAAGACTCTGAACAATGTGGTACTCTCTCCGCATACAGGCACCGGTACATGGGAAGGACGCATCGCTATGTGCGAGAATGTATGTGACAATATACTCGCCTTCACCAATAATGAAACAGAAAAAATGAATATCGTTTTGTGATTTTATGAATATAGTTGATAGATTTTTAAAGTACGTGTCGTTCTGCACGACAAGTGATGAAAACACCGGCATGACGCCAAGTACGCCGGGACAAATGGAATTCGCCCGATATCTGGCTGACGAACTGAAAGAAATCGGCATGAAAGAAGTGACGCTGGATGCCAATGGCTATATAATGGCTACCCTTCCTGAGTCAAAAATCGAAAATCAGAAGCCGAAAGAATTTCCTGTGATCGGATTCATAGCGCATATGGATACGTCTCCCGATGCCAGCGGAAAACATGTAAAAGCCAGTATTGTCAAAGCCGAAGAACGCGATTATATCGACCCGCGTTACACCGGTCAGGATGTGATTGTGACAGACACGACGACCCTCCTTGGCGCCGATGACAAAGCAGGTATTGCAGAGATTGTAACCGCGATGGAATATCTAATTCAACATCCGGAAATAAAGCATGGCAAGGTACGCGTCGGCTTCACTCCAGACGAAGAAATCGGACAGGGAGCCGACCATTTTGATGTCAAAGCATTCGGTTGCGATTTTGCATACACAATGGACGGAGGTTCTATTGGCGAACTGGAGTTTGAGAACTTCAACGCTGCCGCAGCTAAAATCCATGTGCATGGTCTTAACGTACATCCGGGAACAGCGTACCATAAGATGCGTAACTCCATGCGTATCGCATACCAACTGGCAGTAATGTTACCGCGGTGGGAAACACCGGAACACACAGAAGGATATGAAGGATTTTATCATCTCACCGGAATGAACGGTACTGTTGAAGAGACAACACTCAGTTATATCATCCGCGACCATGACCGCGCACGTTTCGAGAGCCGCAAACGCGAGCTGGAACACCTTGTGCGCAAAGTTAACCGCGAGTATGGGGAAGGAACAGCGGAGATTGAAATGCGAGACCAATACTATAATATGCGGGAGAAAATAGAACCCGTCATGCACATCATTGATTTGGCAGAAGAGGCAATGAAAGCCTGCAAGGTCATCCCCGTAGTCAAACCAATCCGCGGCGGTACGGACGGCGCACGCCTATCTTTCGAAGGACTCCCATGCCCCAACATATTCGCCGGAGGCGAGAACTTCCACAGCCGCTACGAATATCTGCCTGTTCCTTCACTGGAAAAAGCCTGCGAGGTCATCCTTCAGATAATCCAAATGGCAAAATAGTTAAATAATAAAATAAATGAACATATGGTAAATGAACAAATGGCAAATCTAAAAAACACCCCTTTTACAGAGATTCACATCGCGCTGGGCGCAAAGATGGCTGAGTTCGCTGGCTTTAACATGCCTATCCAGTACCCCACCGGTATCAATCAGGAACATATGATTGTCCGTGAGGGTGTCGGCGTGTTTGACGTTAGCCACATGGGCGAGTTCTGGGTTAAAGGGGAGCACGCACTCGATTTCCTGCAGTACATCACGACCAACGATTTATCTGTCATTGCTGCAGGAAAAGCACAATACACCTGCATGCCCAATGGAAAAGGCGGCATCGTTGATGACCTCATCATTTACAAATATTCCACAACCAAATATCTCATGGTTGTCAATGCCGGTAATATCGACAAAGACTGGACATGGGTCAACAAGGTGCTTTGCGACAAGATACAAGGAAATAACCCGGAATGGGCGGATATCAAGCTGGAGAACGCTTCCGAGCGATACGGACAGTTAGCCGTACAAGGGCCGAAAGCCGTTGAGTTGCTGCAACTTCTAACCGACGCAGACCTCAAGTCTATCGACTATTATGCATTCCGCGAGTGGAGTTTTGCTGGAGTTCAGGGTGTAATCTTGTCCAACACAGGCTATACCGGAGCAGGCGGATTCGAACTCTATTTCCCGGCAGAAAAAGGCAAACAGATATGGGATGCGCTCTTCGAAGTAGGCAAACCGTTCGGTCTGGCTCCTATCGGTCTCGGCGCACGTGACAGCCTGCGTCTGGAGAAATGGTACTGCCTCTATGGTCACGATATAGACGACACCACCTCGCCATTGGAAGCCGGATTAGGTTGGATAACCAAACTCGATGCCAAAGATTTCATTGACCGCGATTTCCTTAAAGCACAGAAAGCCGAAGGAGTAAAACGGAAATTGGTACATTTCGAGTGCCTGGAACGCGCTATACCTCGTAACGGATATGATATTTGCGATGAAGCGGGCAACACTATCGGACATGTCACATCCGGCATTATGCTTCCGAACACCAAGGTCGGCATCGGAATGGGTTATGTCCGGACTCCGTTCGCAAAGAAAGAAAATATCATCTATATCAGAATTCGCGAAAAACTTCAGCCTGCAAAAATTGTCTAAAAGAAAAAAAATGCCAAACAAGCATATAGCACATAAGCATGTGGCACTCGTTCTTGGTTCGGGCGGTGCAAGAGGCTTGGCGCACATAGGAGCTATTGAGGCACTGGAAGAGCGCGGATATACGATAACAAGTATAGCCGGTTGTTCCATGGGGGCAATCATCGCCGGCATGTATGCCGCCGGACAACTGAAAGAAGCTAAAGAATGGTTCTTACGAGTGGACAAACAGCTGATACTGAGGATGATGGATATCAACCTATTGAGCAACAACTCCATTGTCAAAGGTAAGCGCATCATCAAGGAATTAGAGAAAGTGGTACCCGACAGGCCAATCGAAAGTCTCAATATTCCCTGCGTTATCGTCGCATCAGACATGCAAAGTACGGAGGAGGTGATTTTCCGTAGTGGCAGCCTGTTCGAAGCCGTACGCGCATCTATCAGCATCCCGCTCTTTTTTCAACCGGTACAGATAGGCAACAGATTGCTCATTGACGGAGGTATTCTCAATCCACTTCCTCTCCACGTTGCTTCGCGATCAGAAGACGATATATTGGTGGCAATGGACATCAGCGGCAAAGATGGTATGCCGACTGAATCCATCCCAGAACCGATTGATGTGGATGGCAAACTGGCAGAAATAGCAGCTAAAGGATGGCCTATTCCAAAGAGCATTGAGAAACAACTGCGACAATTGAGCAAGCGTATAGATGACATCCGTTTCAAACGTGCACAGGACCTGGGCAAAAACATCAATTTCTTTGGCATTTTAGACCGTATGAGCGACATGCAGATTCAGCAAAATACGATTCTTGAATGTCGAATTACGCCACCCGACGTGCATGCCGTCATGAGACAATATGCGTATAATACGTTCGATTTTGACAAGGCGGAAGAGATCATCGCAGAAGGGAAACGCATCATGACCGACTCCTTAATATTATACGAGCGCGCGCACGCATGAGAGATCGACGGAAGTATATTATCCGAAAGGCTATGGAACTATATGCCTTGGAGGGATATCAGAATGTGAGCATCACAGACCTGCAAAACGCGCTTGACATCGGCCGAGGTACTCTCTATTACTATTTCAAGGACCAGGACGAACTGTTTCTTACATGTATGGAGACCTATTTTCTGGAACCAAAACAACGTGCCTTAAGTAATGTGCCTGACGATATTACCGTAGAGCAGATGATTGAAGTAATGATGGGATATTTGCATAATTTGGAGGAAACACTCATGACGTTTGATGACAAACGGGTAAACACCAGTAATGTTAACAATCTCATGTTTACAGCATACAGCCGATTCCCGAGTCTGCATCGTAAGGCACAACGTTTGTCACTCAAGGAAGTGGAGCTATGGAGGAAAGCACTATATAACAGCCAGAAAGCAGGAACTATCCGCAGAGATTTCGACAGAGACCAAGTGGCTCTTATGTTTTCTCACATCAAAAACACATACGACAATGGACTCGGCAGAACGCAAATGGACTTTTCTTTATTAGAAAAAAGTTATCGTGAATTTCATAAAATTATAAAAAGTTATTGATTTTTCTATTTCTTGAACGATTGTTCAGAAATAAACTTGTACCTTTGCACTCAGATTTAAGAAAACACGTTTATTTACATGGCTACAAAACATTATCTATCGTATTTACAAGACACAATGGCTCGCCGCTGGGACAACCTTGCATTGGCTGATCTGGACGGAGAGAACAAATACACTTACGCCGAGTTGGCGGCAGCAATCAAACGCCTGCATGTAACATGGCAGGAGTTGGGCATCAAAGAGGGCGATAAGATTGCACTCTGCGGTCGAAACTGCGCTAACTGGGGTCTGCTCTTCCTTGCTATTGAGAGTTACAAAGCTGTAACAGTAAGTATTCTGCCGGATTTTACGGCAGAAGGGATTTACTCGCTCGTTGACCATTCAGAAGCAATATTGCTGTATGTCGGTCCGAACGTAAAGAAGAAAATCGATGCCAAGCAGATGAAGAGGTTGAAAGCCACCGTCTTCATGGACGATTTTACTATCGTTGAAGCGGATGAAAAAACGCAAAAAGCGTATGCCGGTGTCGAAACTGCTTTCGCGAAAGCTTTCCCCAATGGTGTGAAGTTGGAAGATTTGAATCTACCGACCGACAATCTGGACGATCTCGCGGTTATCAACTATACCAGTGGTTCAACGGGCAATCCCAAAGGGGTCATGCTCAGCCACCTCAACTTGAGCGGCAATGTTGACTTTGCGTCACACCGCATCCCGCACAAGCCGGGAGACCGCGTGTTGTCAATGCTTCCGATTGCCCATATGTTCGGCTTGATGTTCGAGTTCCTCTATCAGGTATGCGAAGGCGCAGAGACTTATTTCTTGACACAGGCACCTACTCCGACTGTATTGATGAAAGCGTTTGCGCAAGTGCAGCCGTTCATGATTTTGACTGTGCCACTGGTTATCGAGAAGATTGTCAAGAAAGGAGTGCTTCCGAAGATAAGCAGTCCGCTCATGAAAGTGCTTTGGAAAACGCCGGGCATTAACCGTATCATCCGCGGCAAAGTGAAGGAAGGATTGGATAAGACATTCGGTGGCAAATTGCGTTTCCTCATTATTGGCGGGGCTGCGCTCAACGGAGAGGTAGAGCAAGTATTGCATGACATCAAATATCAGTACTGCGTAGGATACGGTATGACCGAGTGCGCACCGCTGATCAGTTATGAAGACTGGTGGGCATATAAGTTCCATAGTTGCGGAAAAGACCTCCCGCAATGCCGCGTACGCATTGACAGCGAAGACCCGTACAGCAAAGACGGAGAAATCCAAGTTAAGGGTGTCAACGTCATGATGGGATATTACAAGAACGAGGAGGCTACAAAAGCTGTCTTTACTGAGGATGGGTGGATGAGAACAGGTGACCTCGGCGTGCTTGACAAAGAGGGGAATATCTTTATCCATGGACGCTCGAAGAACATGATTCTCGGTCCTTCAGGCCAGAATATATACCCCGAAGAATTGGAGGACAAACTCAACTCAATGCCTTGTGTTGTCGAGTCGATTGTAGTTGACCGTGACCACAAACTGGTGGCACTTGTCTTCCCTGATACTTCGGCGGAAGGAAAGAAATTATTAGGAACAAAGAGTTTGACACAAATGATGGAGGAAAACCGCGTCGCGGTGAACAAAGACCTGCCTCTGTATAGTCAAATCAGCTCTATAGAATTAGTGGCTTCGGAGTTTGAAAAAACGCCGAAACGCTCAATCAAGCGTTACTTGTATAAGTAACGCCCGCGCTGCGGAGTGGTTACCGCAGCGTTCTGTAAATAATAAAGTGAGTAAGTAGATGGATTTCTCTGAAATGGGAAATCAAAGCTAGCACGTAACTGGGAAGTTGCGTGCTTGTTTTTTTGTATTTGGCTTGCATATGTCAAAAAAAAGCAGTACCTTTGCAGCGATTTTTTGAGAACTTATGAAAAATATACGTAACTTCTGTATCATTGCGCACATCGATCACGGCAAATCCACACTCGCCGACCGCATGCTGGAAATAACCCAGACTGTCGATGTACGGCAGATGGAGAACCAGGTGTTGGACGACATGGACCTGGAGAAAGAGCGCGGCATCACCATCAAGAGCCACGCCATCCAGATGGCGTATAAATATAGTAGAAAGTCGAAAGTCGAAAGATCGTCCGCAGAAGCGGACTCAAAGACGCTTTCTACTTTGAACGATAGTGGTCTTTCTACTTTGAGCGAAGCGGTCTATACATTGAACCTTATCGACACTCCGGGGCACGTGGACTTCAGCTATGAGGTCTCGCGGTCCATCGCTGCGTGCGAGGGCGCGGTGCTCGTAGTTGATGCCACGCAGGGCGTGCAGGCGCAGACGATCTCCAACCTCTATATGGCGATTGAGCATGACCTCGAAATCATTCCCGTGCTCAACAAATGCGACATGGATAACGCCATGCCGGAGCGCGTGGAGGACGAGATAGTGGAGCTGTTGGGCTGCAAGCGCGAGGAGATACTCCGATGCTCCGCCAAGACAGGCGAAGGCGTGCCGGAGATACTGGACGCTATCGTGGAGCGTATCCCGGCGCCGAAAGGCGACCCGAACGCCCCGCTCCAATGCCTTGTCTTCGACTCCGTTTTCAACTCCTTCCGAGGTATCATCGCCTATTTCAAGGTGGTGAACGGCACGATGCACACCGGCGACCAGGTGCGCTTCGTCAACACCGGCAAGGAGTACGACGCCGACGAGATAGGCATTCTCAAACTTGACATGTCCCCGCGCAAGGAGATCTCCGCAGGCAACGTGGGATATATCATCTCCGGCATCAAGACTTCGACGGAAGTGAAAGTGGGCGACACCATCACCCATGTAGCGCGCCCCTGCGACAAAGCCATTGAGGGTTTCGAGGAAGCCAAACCGATGGTCTTCGCCGGTGTCTATCCCATTGAGAGCGAGGACTACGAAGACCTGCGCGCATCCCTTGAGAAACTGCAACTGAATGACGCGAGTCTTACTTTCCAGCCCGAAAGCTCCATGGCACTCGGCTTCGGCTTCCGCTGTGGGTTCCTCGGACTGCTGCACATGGAGATTATACAGGAACGCCTCGACCGCGAGTTTGACATGGATGTCATCACCACCGTCCCGAACGTATCATACAACGTCTATACCAAGGACGGCGGCATGATTGAGGTACACAACCCCGCCGGCATGCCGGACCTCACGGAGATAGACCGCATCGAGGAGCCCTATATCCGCGCATCGGTCATCACCACGGCGGATTATATAGGTCCGATTATGACGCTGTGTCTGGGCAAACGCGGCGAACTCGTCAAACAAGAATATATCTCCGGCAACCGAATGGAGCTGCTCTTCGACATGCCGTTGGGCGAGATTGTCATCGATTTCTACGACAAACTCAAATCCATCTCCAAGGGCTATGCGTCCTTCGACTGGCACATGAACGGTTTCCGCCCCTCCAACCTCGTCAAACTGGATATCCTCCTCAACGGCGAACAGGTCGATGCGCTCTCTACCCTCACCCACCGCGACAACGCCGTCGATTTCGGACGCCGCATGTGCGAGAAACTCAAAGAGCTCCTGCCCCGTCAGCAGTTCGACATCGCCATTCAGGCGGCTATCGGCGCGAAGATCATCGCCCGCGAGACGGTCAAGCAGGTCCGTAAGGATGTCCTTGCCAAGTGTTACGGCGGCGACGTCAGCCGTAAGCGCAAACTGCTGGAGAAACAGAAACGAGGCAAGAAACGCATGAAACAGATCGGCAACGTCGAAGTACCACAGAAAGCCTTCCTCGCCGTCCTCAAACTGGATTAAATCCACTGAATCTGCATCACAAGTGCAGATTTTTTTTGCACCCGGACACTTTTAAGAACTGCTGCTGTATAAAAGCATCCCTTACTATAGTGTTGGACTGAGCGATTTTGTGCAATAAATTCACTGTACTGCATAAAAAAGTATATTTTTTGTGCAATAAACTTGCATAATTGAATAAAAAGTAGTACCTTTGCCGCAAAGGCATTCTCCACAAGCGATAACTTAGGACGGTTATTGGAGAACCAAGTCTTTGTTAACCTTTTGCGCAAAGGCTATGACCCGGAAAAAACGATGTTCTACTACCGCACGCGTAACGACAAAGAGATTGATTTCGTCCTGCGTGAGAATAACCGCGTGAAGCAACTGGTTCAAGTCAGTTACGAGATGACGTCGGAGAAGACCATACGCCGCAAATGTAGCGCGCTAAAAGAAGCGGCACAGGAGTTGCATTGCAACGATTTGTATGTGCTGACATATAATGAAAAACGAACTTTGGACTTGGAAGGTTGTACAATCCGTGTGCTGCCCGCTACGGAATGGTTTAAATAATAAAATCCTCTTCTATGGTTACTTTTGGCAAATGGATGATTTAGCATCCATCGGCCGATGACCGAGTCACGACCGAGAGACAACCGAGACAAAACCGAGACATAAAATATCTAAAAAATGATGTATGCCCTTGCGTATGTCATTTTTTTATTGTAACTTTGCAGCTGCAAAATGCAATTAATCGTTCCCTTTAGGGATAAGAAAAACTTTTTTCTTCCTTTAGGGATAAGAAAGTTGCAAAGATATGAGTGAGACTATATCGCCCACACAGCGCCTGAACTGAAAGGATTCTCTGCGCAGAATCTCTGGCGCATGAAGCAGTTTTATGAGGCCTATCGCAATGCTGACGAAAAACTCTCGACACTGTTGAGAGAAATTAGTTGGTCTAATAATTTAACCATATTAAGTCGTACTAAATCAGAAGAAGCAAGGTCTTTCTATCTGCAACTTTGCGTAAAGGAGCGCCTTTCTTACAGAGATCTGAATCGTCAAATCGATAGCGCTCTGTTTGAGCGTGCGATGTTGGAGAAACCAAAACTCTCACCACTGTTGAGAGAATATATTAAGATAAGACATAAGGCGCAAGCGTGCGTCCAGTGGGGAGAGCGGAGGTACAAATCGTACTTTTTAGGGCTCCCACATATTTTAATCTGTGGGAAGAGGAGGCAACCTCCAGATCGTGCCCTTGGGGCTAAGAAACACAACTATTACATTTGTTGCAGGGGCTCTGACCTGTTAATCATGGATTGTCGTTTCCGACGAAGGGCGCACAAACGTGACAGAAAAACGGTAGACCGTAGGTAAATAAAAAAGAAAAACCGCCGACTCGTCACGAGCATGCGGAATTAACAGCGCTTATTTCAATGATGTCTGCCAGTATATAACTCTTGTTACAAACACGATGCAAAGATACTGCATTTTTTTGAATTATGCAAATTTATGATGATAGAAAGTTATTTTATGCCCGAAAGGGTCAAATAGCAGATTTCTTCAGCGTCTTATCTCGCAGCAAGGAAACAGCCGATGGCCCACTTGTTCACGGAAGAAGAGGAGCGCAATGAGCACCGCTCCCAACACAGCTGCACCGATGGCAGCCGTGTTGGGATTAAGCGTGCGTCTCATAACTGCCAAGCATTCATTTCGGCAGTGACGAGATGGAGGTCACGGAGAGTCTGGAGGCGGAGGTCATATGCCTCGAAGAAATAATCCGACTCCATGAGGTACTGCAACAGCGTCAGTTCGCCGCCCTCGAAAGCATGGTAGAGCAGTTCGGCGGAGTTGTAATCCGTGAGCGAGGCATCATAACCGGCGAGGGTCTGCTGGAGTGCCTGTGCCTGTGCGAAAAGGCTCTGCAAGCGGTTGCGGATCGCCAGACGTGTGTCCTCTTCGGTGCGAGTAGCAGCGAGTGCCTGCGCCTTGGCTTGCCGCACGCGGTGGGCATTGGACCACAGCGGAAGCGCCATGCCGACGGTGAGACCCTGGAGCTGCTGCGCGGACTGGAACTCGCCCATGTAACCGACCGAGAAAGTGGGTGCTGCAGAAGCGCGCGTGAGGCGCACCTGCCGTGCAGCGGCTTCGGCAGCGTTATGCTGCGCAAGGAGTGCCGGCATGGCGGCTTCCGCCTCAGCGTACCATGTGTCGAAATCGGACGGCAGCAGCAGCGGTTCGTAGCCGGTATGGTCAAAAGGCACGGGTTCGCCTGCCATGCGTGCGAGGTCGGCGAGGCAGGTCTGCCGCTCTATCTGTGTGCGCTGCAGGTCGCCGAGTGCCCGCGTGCGGTTGATCTGCGCTTTGTTGTACTCCAGCTGCGTGCATGCCCCTTTCTCCAAGAGCCGCGCGTACGCCTGCGCCAGTTGGTCGGCTCGTTCGGCACGCTGCTCACTCAGTTGCAACCGCGCATTGAGATAGACGAGTCGGACGCAGGTCTGTTTGGCAGCCAAGAGCAGTTGCTGCCGCTCGCGGCGGAAACGCAGTTCGGCTCCGGCGGTGTTGATGTCCGCAAGCTTGGCACGGTGGGCATAGACGGACGGGAAATCGAATCCCTGCCGCACGGACACATCCTTGCGGTCGTCGCCGGACTTGTCCCACAGATAGCCGAACTCGACCTCGGGGTTATGCGGCGCGAGGCCTGTCTTTGCCGCCAGTTGCTCCGCCTCGGCGAGTTGGCGGAACGCCTGCAGCGACGGGCTGTTTTGCTCCACGCGGTTCAGCACGGGCGTGTATATATCCTGCGCACTCATCGACGCGGCGCAGAGGAGTAAAATAAACCAATTCTTTCTCATAGCGATACCTCCTTTCGTGTGGCATACCGGCTGTAGATCACCGGCATGACGTAGATGTTCAGTAATGTAGATGTGAGCAGTCCGCCGAGCACGACGACCGCCATCGGCGACTGAATCTCGTTGCCCGGCTTGTCACCGGTGAGCACGAGCGGGATGAGTGCCAGCGCGGATGTGAGGGCGGTCATAAGGATGGGGTTCAGGCGGTCAAGCGACCCGCGCATGACCCGTTCAGCGACGGGGACACCCTGCTGCGCCAAGTGGCGGTAGTTGGAGATAAGCAGAATGCCGTTGCGCGTAGCGATACCGAAGAGGGTGATGAACCCGATGATAGAGGGTATGCTGACCACACGCGAGGTAAGCAGCACCGCCAGCACACCGCCGATGAGCGCCAGCGGCAGTGAGAGCATGACGATAGCCGAGAGCGGCACGGAGCGGAACTCTCCGTAGATAAGCAGGAAGATGACGAGCAGCGCCGCGACAGTAGCCCAGAAGAGAATGCGCGAGGCGGCTTGGGCACTCTCGAACTGACCGCCGTACTCGATGCGGAAGCCTTCGGGCAGGGTGATTTGGCTGCTTATCGTGCGTTCCACATCGGCAATGACGCTGCCCATGTCGCGTCCCGAGACGTTCGCGGAGATGACGAGTTTGCGCTGCACGTTCTCGCGTGTGATGGTGCCCGGACCGTCGGTGGAGACAATCTCCGCCACCTGGCTCAGCGGCACTTTGCGTCCGTCGCGGGTGTCGATAAGCGCATTGCGCACGTCATCAATGCTGTGCGTATAGTGTTCGTTGAGACGCAACACAATGTCCACCGACCGCTGCCCCTCGTAGATGTCGCCGATCTTCTCGCCACTGAAAGCGAGGTTGATGAAGCGGTTGAAATCATCGATGGTGATGCCGTACTGCGCGAGGGCGAGCCGGTTGGCACGCACTTGCAGTTGGGGCGTCTGTGCTTGTTGCTCCACCGCCACATCCACCAGACCGTCAATGCCGCTGACGGCACTCTTGATCTGATTGCCGAGCATCTGCAGGCGGCTGAGGTCGGTGCCGAAGAGTTTGATAGCTATGTTCGCCCGTGTTCCGGAAAGCATGTGGTCGATGCGGTGACCGAGCGGTTGCCCCACCGTGATGGCGATGCCGGGGATAGCACCGAGGCGCGTACGGATGTCATCGAAGAGCTCCTCACGGCTGCGTCCGTCGAGCCGGAACTGCACATCCACTTCGGCACTGTTGACCGTCTGGGCATGTTCGTCCAGCTCGCCCCGTCCTGTGCGCCGTGCCGTACCCGTGACCTCGGGGATAGCGAGCAGTTCGCGCTCCATGAGGTTGCCTAACTCGTCACTCACGTCAAGCGACACACCCGGTGCCGTGACTGCGGAGATGACCGCCGAACCCTCGTTGAAATCCGGCAGGAGCGAGCGGCCGAAAGAGAAGAACACACCCACTGTGCCGAGCAGCAGCACAAGGGTCGAGACGAGCACCGTCCGCTGATGGCGGAAGACCCACTGCAGCGACCGTTCGTAGCCGCGGCTGAGCCATGTGGTGAGGCGGTTGTCCTGCTCGTTGCGGCGCAGGTACGTGTCATCGGTCAGCATGAGCGAACAGAGCAGCGGCGTGAGCGTCATCGCTACAATGAGCGACATCGCCAGCGCCACGATATAGGCTATGCCGAGCGGTTTGAGCAGCCTTCCCTCCATGCCGGAGAGGAAGAACAGCGGCACAAAAGCCACCATGACGATAAAAGTGGCATTGAGTATCGACGAACGTATCTCCGCCGACGCTTCATAGACGACCTCCAGCACCGGCGTGCGGCGGTCAGCCGGAAGACGATGGTTCTGCCGGAGCCGCTTATAGACGTTCTCCACATCGATGATGGCGTCGTCCACCAGCGAACCGATGGCGATACACATGCCGCCGAGGGTCATCGTGTTGATGTCCATGCCGAGCAGATGCAGCACCAGCACCGTGCCTAAGAGCGACAGCGGGATAGCAATGACGGAGATGACCGTCGTACGGAACGAACCGAGGAAAAGAAAGAGGATGACGATGACGAACAGTGCCCCTTCGAGCAGCGCTTTGCCGACGTTGTTGACCGAGGTCTGAATGAAATCCGCCTGTCTGAATATATGCGTGTCGAGGCGTACGTCCTGCGGCAGCGAAGCGGCGATAGCGCGCAGGTTGGCCTCTATCTGTTCGGTCACGCGCAGGGTGTTGATATTCGGCTGTTTGGCTACGGCGAGGATGACGGCAGGCGAAGCGTTTTGCGACGCGGTACCCATCTTCACCGCCGCGCCGGTACGCACTTCGGCTACATCGCTCAGCAGCACGGGTTGGCCGCCGCTGACACCCACAAGCGTCATGCCCAACTGCTCTATGTCGGTCGTCCGCGCCATGCCGCGCAGGACGTACTCGTTGCCGAAATCGCGGATGACCCCTCCGGCGGAGTTACGGCTCATGGTGCTGCCGGCGTGCTCCAGGTCACTCATGCGGATGCCGTACGCGTCCATCTTCAGCGGGTCGGCAAGGATTTGGTACTGCTTGTAGTCGCCTCCGATGATGGTCACTTGCGACACACCGCCAGTAGCGAGGATAGCGGGTTTGATCACCCAGTCCGCCAGCGACCGCAGCTCCATCATCGAGGTGCTGTCCGCCTGCATGCCGATGAGCAGGATTTCGCCCATGATAGATGACTGCGGAGCAAGAACAGGCGTGATACCGTTGGGCAGGCTGCCTGCCAGCGCCACCATTTTCTCACTTACTATCTGCCGCGCCCGATAGACATCGGTGCCCCAGTTGAACTCCGCCCAGACGAACGAGAAACCGTACATCGACGCCGAGCGCACACGCCGTACGTTCGTAGCTCCGTTGACCGCCGTCTCGATGGGGAAAGTCACTAACCGCTCCACTTCCTCCGCCGCCATGCCGTGTGCATCGGTCATGACCACTACGGTCGGTGCCGTCAGGTCGGGGAAGACGTCTATGTCCATGCGCTGCCACGAGACGATGCCGCCCACAATGAGCAGCAGCGCACCGAGAAAAATCGTCAGCCGGTTCTTGAGCGAGAAACGGATAAGACTATTGATGATTTCCATAGCTGTTCCTCCTTAATGATGGTGACCGCTCTCGGCATCCAGTCCACCGGCAGCCTGCGCCACTTTGAGCAGCACCGCGCCGCGTGAGACGACCCGTTCCGTACCCGTGAGACCGCTCGTCACCTCCGTCCGCACACCGTCCGTGCGACCGATGGACACCTCGCGTTTCTCGAAGAACTCCGGCGTCAGTTGGACATAGACGAAATAATTACCCATCTCCTCCACCAGCGCACCGCTCGGCACACTCAGCACCGGACGGCGGTCATCGGCGAGGATGAACAGCTCTACGAATGCACCCGGCAGCAGTCCGCCGTTATTGTCTATCTCGAACAGCACCGGCACCAACGGCGCCTCGGTGCTGACGGCATGGCCGTACGACAGCAGCCGTCCGTGCAGAGAGCTGATCGGCACCGCCGGCTCGTCCGGACGAAGGCGTATGTTCGCACCCGTGACCGAACCCAGCAGCGGATAATAGCGCATCGCCACCTCGCCGCGGATTTGCAGACGGCGGTTGGCGGAGAGGGTGAACAGCGGCTGGCCTGCCGACACATACGCGCCGTTGCTCACCATCAGCGAACGCAGGAAACCGCTCATCGGAGCCGTAACGACCTGTTTGCCCGACGAGAAATTGCGGCGGAGGTTGTTATACCTCAGTTCGGCTTGCTGCATCCTCGCTTCCGCGCTGCGCAGATCTGCCTCACTAACTATCTTCTCTGCCGCCAGTGCCTGCTTGCGTTCGTACTCGCTCTTGGCGATGCGGTAGTCGTTCTCCGCTTCCTGATAGCGTAGCGCAAGATTGCCGTCCGCCATCGTACCGCTCTCTATTGTCAGCAGCGTCTGACCGCTCGTCACCGACGCTCCGGCACTCATGTTAGCCGCTATCGTCACGATACCTGCCGCCTGTGCCGTCACGGTACGTTCGTCACCCTGCGCTGGCATCACTTGCGCCATCGTCCGGATGACGCTGCCCATCGGTTGCAACCGGCATGAGTCGGTAGCGAAAGCGGCTTTCCAACTCGCCTCTTTGGTGAACACCACGCCGTTGCTGCTCGTCGCTTTGAGATCGGCAGCGGCATGTTGCGCCGCCTGCGCATCGGTATAAATAGTGACCGCAGGCGATGTCAGTACCTCCTCCGTGCCATCCGTATGTACGCGGAAAAGCACTACGCCCTGCCCCTCGCGCGAGGGTGTCAGATGCAGTTTGTAAATACCCTGTCTGGTCGGTGCCGTCAGCGTGTCCTGTGCCAACACCTCGCCGCCGCTTACCAGCGATGCAATCACCGTACCGGCTTCCAAGGGTTTGAATGAATCGAGAAAAGTGAAGTGCGCAACGATCTCGCTCTCCGTGCCTGCCACGAACGGCTCTGCCTCGGCGTACACCTCAAAGCGGTCGCTATATGCGGTCAGTTGCAGCACTTCGTCATGTGCGTGTCCCTCTTGCTGGTGATGATGGTTACACGCCGTCATTGCCATAGTAACACTTATGGCGAAAACTATACTAAGATTTTGAAATTTCATACTTTGCTGATTTTAATAAACATCTAATAGTTCGCAGAACGGTCTTACAGCTCTGCGGTCTAAGCTCTAACAGCGTTAGCGGTCAATGTTTATTCAGCAAGTTGGCGCACGAAGAACCACAGCGCGCGCGATGCGTGCCGTGTATGCGTGTATGATATAAGGAATAACGTGCCGCTCCTCCGGCTGCGGATCATCGAATGAGAGCAGTAGATGGTCTAACATCCAACAGCGAAGCGATCTAACATGTAACAGCGGAGCAATCCAACTGCCCGTTACCGGCAGTATAACTGTTTCTACTTCCGGCACACTCACTTTGAGCACAGCCCCTGCGCATACCTCGTCAATCAGGCATTCTTCTCCGTCTCCGTCTCCGTCATGGCTATGCGAATCGTCATGGTGTGAATGTACGAGCAGCGTGTGACCATGCACGTGCAGATGCACGATAGCCACAGATATCTTATGGTAATGGTAGTGCGGCACCACCGCATGACAGAGAACCGACATCCCCACCATCATCACAAGCCATATTCCCATTCGCCTTTTCATTGCGTACCAATTCAGCGTGCAAAATTACTACTTTTTTTTGAATTATACAAGTTTTTTTACACTTTTGTCACAATTGTAGATTCAAATAGCAAGTGCAAAGTTAGTTAAAAAAAATGAAAGAAGCAAGTTTTTGGGTCATAAAAGTTTAATTTTTTTCTTGGACGACGATTAA
>JAGKVE010000025.1 GCA_021152555.1 Bacteroidia bacterium
GCTGCCCGCTTCATCAAGAACTTCGACAAGTACACGTCGAATGAAGCAGGTAAGGCGCTTGTAGCAGCCGGACCACAATTATAATTTATCTACTGCGCGAAGAATGGGATTGATAGACGGAGTTGTTCCAACGGCTTGAATCAACCATTCTTTCGGGGTTAGACGCCCCAAGCGATAGATACGAGCGTACTCCATGGCAAAATCTTTTGCCGTGGAGTATTTTGTTAGATGCTCCTCTAATTGGTATTGAACAATATGGCCGAGCGGATAATTCGGCAGATACATCGGCGAATTGACCATGTGGCTATACACACCCAACAAGATACAGTCATGCTCGCCTAATACCGGCTCGTAGTAGCTGTTCCAAACATCTTTAGCTATGGAAAGCGTAGCCGCACATAGTTCTTTTGCAGAGGCATCCGGGTGGGCATATACCCACTGCCACATAGCCATATCTACCAGACTCACGCCCATTATCTCATACATAGACCAGAACTGGTCCATCACTTCATCTGCGCTTAATTGTGTTTTCGTATCCGTAGTCTTTGCTCCGGGTAGCAGTTGCAAGTCGCGATGCTGCCAAATGAACGCACTAGCCTCCGTGTAGGCGGTATTCGGAACTCCTGACAGCATATAATAATCTATCTCATACATATCCAATACCTGCTCTACGCAGTGCCCGAACTCATGCACCGCAATGTTATACCCCTTGTAATCCATACCGGAAGCAGGAATACGGGTACGCAGGCGTGCATCTTCTTGACGCCCGAGACATGGCCATGCGTGTCCAGAACCGCGTGCCGGTTCTACGGCAATATGGCGGGCTATTTTGTGTGCCTCTTCAGTGTCGAATCCCATTCTCTCCAACAGGCGGGGCATATCTGTAGCAAACGCTGCGGCATCCGGATACAATTTGCGCGTCTGAGCAGACAGTTCATCCTCGTTCAATGTCGAACGAGCCTTGAAACCGTCATACCAGATATCATACGGACGTAAGTCACGACCTAAACGCTCACGGATGACGGATGCTACTTTGCCAACTTGCGGAGAGCTTACTAACGCACGGAACAGACTATCTAATTCTGCGGCAGGAATCTCTACTCCTTCTTCAAAATTACGGATTATACCTGTTGGCGAAGACGGGCAGTATTTATCTTCTTCAAACATAGCGTGTGCTATATTGAGTATCTTTTCATAACGCGTATATGGCTCGCTCTCAGACATGTCAGAATAGGGTTTCCATACATAATCGGCGCTATTGATTGCCGATTTAGGAATAGTCTGATTGACAATACGTTGCATCACCTGATAAATCATCTCCTGTTTCTCTTGTCCACCTTCAGCGCCATATAGTGCTTTCAGTTCGTCGCGCAAGTTCCAGTGGCTGAGAAGCACTTTATTGTCATCCCATAACTGCCGCCCGTCTTCCGTGCGCAGATTTCCCATGTATATATTATAATCCGCTATATAATTTTCTCCGTCAGCGAGCGCTTGCGCCATCCGCGCATTGACGGCAGCAGGAACACGCGTGGTAAAGATGTCGCCCATTCGTGCGAAGGCCCACTCCTGGCGGGTCCAATCACGTCCAAGTGTGTTCTTCTCTTCCAGACTATAATGCGGGAAATTGATGATGGTGATGAACGCCAGTTTGTTAGCAAACATATCATCCGAGAAGTGCGCCAACGGGCTGTAGCCCGACATAATCCAGTCCGGAGCCTGCGGTTCGCCTGCATCCGTCAGTTGGGTCGGGCGGAGAAGTTCAACCGTCAACATGTCGCCAGATTGATAGACGTTCTCAAAAATACGGCTGAGCGATTCAAACAACGCCAATCGCTCGCTGTCTGTTTCGCAATAATAGTCATTTACTAACTGTGCAAACTCTTCCTGTGTGCCGTCTTGCGGCGTCCAAAGCGCGGCCGCTTGCGATACGCCGCGAGGTGTGTCCTGAGAAATAGACATAGTGTTTTTTGAAGTACAACCGGCTACCAATACGATGCCGAGAAGCATATAAATGTAACGTTTCATATTTTCAATTATCAATTGCCTGTAATTTGTCTTGCATTTCGAGCATCTCATCGCGCAAACGTGCAGCCATTTCAAAATCTGTTGCTTTTGCTGCGGCAAGCATTTGTTTTCGTTTTGCGTCAATGGCTTTTGTCAATGTCTCCACATTCATTTTCTGCCATTCGGCGTTTTTCCAACTCTCTCGTATTGCCGCCTCGATGCGTTGTTTTTCGGCTTCCGGATCTTTGTATAGTCCTGCAAGCGCAGAGGTGTTAATCTCTTTTTTGATAGGCGTCGGCGTTATTCCATGCTCTGCGTTATAGCGCATCTGGATGGTTCGGCGGCGGTTTGTTTCACTGATTGTAGCCTGCATTGCAGGAGTTATCTTGTCGCCATACAAGACGGCTTTGCCGTGTACATGGCGGGCAGCACGCCCAACCGTTTGGGTCAGGCTGCGTTGGTCGCGCAGAAAACCTGTCTTATCGGCATCAAGAATAGCGACCAGAGACACCTCCGGCAAGTCAAGTCCTTCGCGTAGCAGGTTCACACCGACCAACACATCATATTCACCACGGCGAAGGTCTTCCATAATCTTAACCCGCTCGATGGTATCTATGTCCGAATGGATATAAGCAGATTTTATGCCATAACGGCGCAAGTATTCGTCCAACTCCTCCGCCATACGTTTGGTCAGCGTTGTTACCAAACAGCGCTCCTTACGATGAATACGAAAACGTATTTCGTCCATCAGGTCATCTACTTGATCCTCAGTCGGTCGCACTTCTATTTCCGGATCCAGGAGTCCTGTAGGGCGAATCAGTTGGTCTATTACGATACCTTCGCTTCGGTTCAGTTCGTACTCGTCCGGCGTAGCCGATACGTATATCGTCTGGCCCGTTTTCGCTTCGAATTCGTCAAATTTGAGAGGTCTGTTATCACGAGCTGCAGGAAGTCGGAAACCATATGTAACGAGGTTATCCTTTCGTGCTTTGTCACCACCATACATCCCCCGTATCTGAGGAACCGTCACATGGCTTTCGTCGATAACCAGCAACATGTCTTTGGGGAAGTAATCCAACAGACAATAAGGTGGCGTACCTTCCTCCCGTCCATCGAAATAACGACTGTAATTCTCCACGCCCGAGCAGTACCCTAATTCGTCCAACATCTCCAAATCGTATTTGACGCGTTCCTCAATGCGGTTGGCATACAGTTCTTCGCCGATGGATGTGAAATACTCTACTTGCTTGGCAAGATCTGCTTTTATCTGCTCTTTTGCAGCCGCAATCCGCTCAACGCTCGTCAAGAAAATAGTAGCCGGACTGAGGTTATAGTGCTCGAACTCTTCCAATACTTGTCCACTAATGGGGTCGATGGTGAGAATAGCATCTATTTCGTTACCGAAAAACTCTATTCGCACCACATAATCCGCGTATGCGAGTGCGATATCTATTGTGTCCCCCTTCACGCGGAAACGCCCGCGCGCAAGTTCCATATCATTGCGCACGTATTGAGCCGCTACAAGTTGTTTGAGAAGTGTATCCATCGGTATTTCCTTGCCCCTCACAAGTTCGATTACATTCTGCGTGAAGTCCTGCGGGCTACCTAATCCATAGATACAACTGACCGAACTGACGATTATGACATCCTTCCTCCCGCTGAGCAAAGCCGCGACAGCAGAAAGACGCAAGCGGTCAATCTCCTCATTGATACTCAGGTCTTTCTCGATATACAAATCCGTGGAAGGTATGTACGCCTCGGGCTGATAGTAATCATAATACGAGACAAAATACTCGACAGCATTGTGTGGGAAAAACGCCTTCATTTCCGAATACAACTGCGCTGCAAGCGTCTTGTTGTGACTCATAATGAGCGTCGGCCGGTTGACTTCCTTGATGACGTTGGCGATAGTAAACGTCTTACCGGAACCGGTGACTCCCAACAAGACTTGCGCCGGCGCCCCGGCGTTCAATCCCGTCACTAAGGCCTCTATTGCCTGTGGTTGGTCTCCTGTTGGTTTATATGGAGATTCAAGTTGAAACATAACAAATTGATTTTAGTTTGCAAAGGTAGTAAAAAAACGTGAGATATGCAAATGTTTGTATGTTTTATGACAAAAATGTGTGTTTTTGCGTCAAGAAATTTGGAAATATACGGGTAACATCGACGTCACGATTCTGGTATGACGTTGGCTGAACCACCCCGTAATCACCCCGTAATCACCCCGTAATCACCCCCTTTTGAGTCGTATTTAGGTCTATTTCCGGTTGAGAAAGGTACGAAAAAAAACGTCCGTGGGACGTTTTTTTGTTTTTACCATTGGCAGTTGTTTTGCCGTCCGGAAATGGATTACTTAACGCGGCGCTCCTGGATGCGGGCTTTTTTACCCGTACGCTCGCGGAGGTAATACAATTTAGCACGACGTACTTTACCGTACTTGTTCACAATGATGCTCTCAATGAAGGGGCTGTCCATCGGGAAGATACGCTCAACACCGACGTTGCCACTCATTTTGCGCACTGTGAAGCGCTTCTTGTCACCACTGCCGTGAATAGCAATCACGTCACCGCGGAACTCCTGAACACGCTCTTTGTTTCCTTCTTTGATACGATAACCAACGGTTATCTGGTCTCCCGCCTTGAATGCAGGGAATTCTTTTTTCTCACCGGCAAAAGCTTGCTCGGCAACTTTAATCAAATCCATTTGTTTGACTTTTTACATTCGAATTTCGTTTATTGCTTCACAATCCTTCTCCCGCGGCTTTTATTCAAGAGAAGTCATAGTAAGATTTCTCAACTTTGGGAGGGAGTTGTGCGTCCTTCCGAAACTCGTTCATTTATACTCGCACGCCAGGCATACACTACTATTCGGCCGAACCTAATTCAATCGCCAGAGGCATGACATGCTGCTTTTTCACGAAAAAAGCGAAGGTTTATTTTTCTCAAACTTACGTTTTCGGCGAAAAAAGCGTGCAAAGGTACTACTTTTTTTTAAGATGACCAAATTTTTTTTACGAAAAGTGTATTTTTTCTTTTATACACCTAAAAATACGGTATCAAACAGCATGTAAATGTATGATTGAGTGATTTTTTTATAGAAAAATTTGCGTATATCAAAAAAAAGCAGTACTTTTGCAGCCGCTTTTGCGACCAAGAGGTTCTCTGAGAGTGAAACAGAAGGGGAAACTATCGGAGCAAAAGCGAAGTAATGCCGCGAAGTCGTGACGCAAGGTTCGGCTTTAGCGGTGATTGTAAAACAAGGCCGGATTGAAAGTCCCATCCAAGGACTTCGAACTAAGGCCACAAATCGTTAATCAACATGTATTTAACGTCAGAAAAGAAAGCCGAGTTGTTCGCTAAATACGGCAACGACGCAAAGAACACGGGTTCAGCAGAGAGCCAGATTGCCTTGTTCACCTTCCGTATCAACCACCTGACCGAGCACCTGAAGGACAACCGTAAGGACTTCGGAACAGAGCGTGCGCTGACCGCTTTAGTAGGAAAGCGTCGCCGTATGTTGGACTACCTGAAGGAGAAAGACATCAATCGCTACCGTGCGATCATCAAAGAACTCGGAATCCGTAAGTAATCTTACGAGCCAAGAATTACCTGCTGCGCTTCAATAGGTTCAGCCAGGAAAATGGATGCCGATTGTGAGAAACGATCGGCATTTTCTGTAGTTAAAAAGCGGCAGGAAGCATTCATCGACAAACGGTTACGGTACTCCGGATGGCGGCTGAGATAATCCGCGAGACTATCCGCCACCAACGCCCCCTGCGAGATAACCGACAGGGTTCCGTCTTTCTTTTCACGCGCCATCCAAGCGTCTATTTTTCCTTTGATCAGCGGATAATGCGTGCAACCGAGTATAAGCGTGTCGATAAGCGGGTCTTTGTCCAACAGGCTGCGCAGATACGAATCCACGAAATAATCGGCCCCCGGTTTAGTATGTTCCCCGGCCTCGATGAGCGGCACCCACAGCGGGCAAGGTTGTTGCGTGATGCTGAATGAGTGCGCACGTGCCGAAGGTTGCTGACAGATTTTCTGCAATTCGAGCACGTAGCTCTCCGAGCTGACCGTCGCCGGCGTAGCGAGAATACCAACATGTCCGTTTTTCGTCATCGCCGGAACCGCCTCAACAGTCGGCCGGATAACACCGAGGACATTGACTTTTTGATTTTCGGGACGGCGGGCATTGATAAGCGGAAGATCTTTTTGCTGGATTGTGCGGAGTGCTTTCGCCGATGCCGTATTGCATGCCAAGATGACCAATGTGCAATCCTGCTCGAGCAGAAACCGAACCGCCTGGAGCGTATATCGGTATATGACGTCAAACGAGTGCGTTCCGTAGGGCGCACGCGCATTATCACCCAGATAGATATAATCGTAATCGGGCAACACCTCGCGGATGGCACGCAGTATGGTCAGTCCTCCGTAACCGCTATCAAAAACTCCTATCTTTGCCATTTAACGCTGCAAAATTACAATAAAAAATCGACATACGCAAGTTTTTTTTGTATATATCAAAAAAAAACAGTACCTTTGCAGCAAGTTACGAAAAACCATGGAAACCCTTATTTCAGTAATCGGCGGTGCCAATATTGACTTATCCGCCACACTATTCGATGCGTTTATAGCCGCGGACTCAAACCCCGGTCATGTTGAAATAGGTTATGGCGGCGTTGCCAGAAACATAGCGCACAACCTATCTCTTCTGGGCGCCCGCACACAATTGATGACTATTTTCGGCGGAGATTTGTTCGGCGGCCTGATTCAGGACTACTGCAAGCAGCAAGGGATTGACATACGTCTGTCCGAACGCGAGACCGCGCTTCGTACGGGTGTTTATCTATGTATCAACAACCACGGCGGCGAGATGATTGCCGCCGTAGCAGACACAGACGCTATCCGTACAATCACGCCCGAATGGCTTTCCAAACGCAGCGGCGATATCAGCCAGTCGGATTATGTGGTAGCCGACACCAATATCACCGAAGATAGTATCCGCTGGCTGATGGAGAACACGACAGCTCCGTTGTTCATTGACGGAGTGAGTTCAACGAAAGCGCACCGGGTCGTCAATGCGCTTCGCAAAGCCAAACTGCCGTATCTTCATACGCTCAAAGTGAACCTCAAAGAGGCTCTGGCGGTTACCCAAACAACCACCTACGCCGAGGCTGCACAACAGTTACTGAACCTCGGTGTGGCGCATGTGTATATAACCTTAGGCGGCGATGGCGTTTACTGCCGCAACGCCGCTGAAGAATGGCTTTTCCCTGCCCTCCCGGGCGATGTAGTCAATACTACCGGAGCCGGAGACGCATTTCTCGCCGGCGTCGTTTATGCGTACGCTAAAGGGATGGATTTTCCCAAGACGGCACAATACGGTCTGATGGCAGCACGTGCCACACTGATGAGCCCTAAAGCCGTCAACCCCGACATTGCAAATATACTATTATAAATATATTACACATGATAAACCCGTATCTTTCTATTTCGCCGGAAGTGCAAGACGCGCTTCGAAACGGCAAGCCTGTAGTGGCATTAGAATCCACCATCATCAGTCACGGAATGCCATATCCTCAAAATGTTGAAACGGCATTGCGCGTAGAGCAAACGATTCGCGAGAACGGCGCCGTCCCCGCCACAATCGCCATCATCGGAGGCAAGCTGAAAGCAGGCTGTACCCCCGATGAAATCGAGTATTTAGGGAAGAAAGGTCAGGCTGTCATCAAAGCCTCGCGCCGCGATCTTCCTGTTCTATTGGCGCGCAAAGAGGACGGCGCAACAACCGTAACCACCACCATGATGATTGCAGCCATGGCAGGTATCAAGGTGTTTGCCACCGGTGGCATCGGAGGTGTTCACCGCGGCGCGCAACAGACTTTCGATATTTCCGCCGACCTTGAGGAACTGGCCCAGACGCCCGTAATGGTAATCTGCGCAGGCGCCAAGTCTATCTTAGATTTAGGTCTGACTCTTGAATATCTGGAGACCAAAGGTGTGCCTGTTATAGGTTTCGGGACAGAAGAACTACCGGCATTCTATACACGTCATAGCGGTTTTGGGGTTGATTACCGGATAGACACTCCTGATGAACTGGCCGCCGCATTCAAGGCGAAACTGGACTGCGGTCTGAAAGGCGGTATGCTTGTCACCAACCCGATTCCCGAGCAATACTCGATGCCGAAAGAGGTGATTGACAAGGCGATTGAACAGGCCCTCCGCGAAATGGACGCCGCCGGTATTCACGGCAAGCAATGTACGCCATTCCTGCTCGCCAAAGTGAAAGACCTGACGGGCGGAGACAGCCTTGATGCCAACATACAGTTAGTGCTGAATAATGCACGCCTTGCCGCCCGAACAGCAGCAGCTTATAGCCGTTTGACGGTTTAACCAGAGGGGTAGATTATGCTCCACATGCCCGAATGGGGCGTTGAAAAGAACGGGGTAATCGTAATCAGCGACTGCCTCTTTTATTGTCTCATAGACCGAACCATTCATCATCTCATCGTCCTCGCAATCCGTGAACTGCCCGACTACCAGTCCGCCGATATTCGCCAGCACCCCACTCATCCGCAGACTGCGCATCATGCGGTCGATATGATAATGCCGCTCGCATATATCCTCAATCAAAAGCAGCGGTTTGGGCGAGGGCTGAGAACTGAGAATGGCAGAGAGAGAAAATGGCGTTCCTTGAAGGCCGTACAGAACAGACAGGTTTCCACCGATGAGCACACCTTCCGCTTTCCCGGGACGGTCGAGCGGATGACTCTGCCATTCATAATGCAGCTGCTCGCCGGTTAACGCTTTCCGGAACGCAACAACCGGTTCCGCTTCTTCGGGCAGCGTTGTGAGATGTTTGCACATAATGGCATGTAGCGAAGACTGCCCGCTGAGAGCCGAAAGGTTATGCAGCGCAGTAATGTCACTGAACCCGACTACAGGCTTCGTGATTGCCGGAAGGCGGTCAATAATACGCTGCAATCCGTACCCCCCTCGCGCACAGAGGATAACATCCACATTTTCGTCTTCCAGCGCATCTACGATATCCGCTACGCGGTTTTCGTCCGTACCGGCAAACCGTCCCCACGTGTCACGCGCGTGCACACCCTCGCTTACCTTATATCCCCACGCGCGCAAGCGTGCGGAAGCGCCGTCTATATATGCCGGATCAATAACTCCGGAAGGGGAAAGGATACGGATGTGCATGAGTATCAATGATTTATATTAGCTATATAGTTTATATTCAATCCAATTGACAATACGCGTAGGAACAAAATGGTCGAGGAAACAAAGAACCCTGTACCCGAACCCGCCGACATACTGCGGCCGCGGACTATGGCACGTAGCAATATGATAGAACAACTGCGCTATCTGTTCAGGTGCCATTCCCGAACGCTCATCCCGCTCCATGTTAGCTATGGCCTTGCGGGCAGTAGGGTACACTTCCTCGCCGACAGACGACTTGCGGCGCGCATCTGTGAAACCCGTACTCACATCGCCCGGCATCATTACCGACACGCTGATATGAAACGGACGAACCTCGTTTGCCAGTGCCAGAGCCATCGCGTTTATCGCTGCTTTGGAGGCAGAATAGAACGCTTGGTACGGAACGGGCAACTGCCCTGCCACAGAAGATGTGTAAATAATCCGCCCTGATTGCTGACGACGGAGTTGTGGAAGGACAGCTTGCGTGAACCGCACAGCACCCATGAAATTGACATCCATCTGATGCTCTGCTTCCTTGATTTCCGTGAACTCAATCGGCCCGGATATGCCGAAACCGGCATTAGAAATAACGACATCTAAGTTATCTGTCATTTTGAGCACTTCGGCAACCGCCGTGCGCGTACTTTCCTCGTCACACACATCGCAGGGAATATGAATAATTTCCCCTTTTGTGTGTTGCACATCGTCCTGTTGACTATCTTTTCCGTGCCGGCTGAGTTCAAAAACACGCCAGCCCCGCTCAGCAAAGAGCGAGGCTGTGGCTTTTCCTATGCCGCTACTTCCTCCAGAAATAACAAGGTTTCGCATGGTTATCGTTTTTATCCCAATATATCGGGAGCTCCTTCGCGCAGTACGCGGGCGATGATATCAACCGCCTCATCAATGATTTCCTCCGTGTGGGTAGCCATCAGCGTAGTGCGCAGCAGACACTCGCCCTCTACGCAAGCCGGCGCAATGACAGGATTGACATACACGCCCTCCTCAAACATCTTCTTGCCGAAATACAGCGTATCAAGCGTTTTGTATGTGAAAATCGGCACGATAGGCGTCGGTGCTTCGATAATCTTTACGCCGGCAGCAATCAGTTGTTTCTGGAAATATTTGGCTATATTCATCAGTCTCTCCGGACGTTTCGGGTCAAGAATCAATTGGTGCAAAGCTTCCAGTGCCGTTGCAGCCGAACACGGCGTGATAGAAGCGGAGAAAATGAACGGACGGCTCACATGACGCAGCCAGTCAGCTACACGGTGGCTCGTAAGCATACAGCCGCCGATAGAAGCCAGGGATTTGGAGAAAGTCAGCATGGTGATGTCCACTTTGTCTGTCAGTCCGAAATGTGCCGCAGTACCGCGGCCACCGGGGCCAAGCACTCCAAATCCATGGGCATCATCCACCATCACACGGGCTCCGTATTTCTCTGCGAGCGCACAGATCTCCGGCAACTTGCATATATCGCCGCGCATAGAGAACACACCGTCAGTGATAATCAGCTTTCCTGCATTCTCAGGAATAGACTTCAGCTGACGCTCCAGATCCTGCATGTCCGAGTGACGGTAGCGCAGCACTTTCGCGTAACTCAAGCGACAAGCGTCATATATAGATGCATGGTTCTCGCGGTCATTCAGAATATAATCATCTTTGCCCGCGATGGCAGATATGATAGCCAGATTGGTTTGGAATCCCGTGGAAACGGACATCGCCTCTTCGTAACCGGTGAACTCCGCCAATTCTTTCTCCAGCTGCAGGTGCAGATCCAGCGTGCCATTCAGGAAACGGCTGCCACTCACACCCGTACCATATTTATCTAATGCGGCATGACCGGCTGCGATAACCGCTTCATTCTCAGTAAAGCCCAGGTAGTTGTTACTGCCGAGCATGATTACGCGGTGGTTCTCCATCTGCACCACAGGTGCCTGACGGCTCTCCAACTCGTGAAAATAGGGGTATATCTCTAATTTGCGAGCCAGTTTGAGGGTCTCAAAATGGTCACATTTATCGAAAAGATCCATTGTTAGAGGACGTTCAGTTCTTTCAAAATAGCGGTTGTCTTACGAACGGCTGCTTCGCTCTCTTTCAGTTTCTTGCTCTCCGCATCGCTGATCTTGAGTTCCAAGATTTTCTCAATACCGTTCTTACCGATGATACAAGGAACACCGATAGTGATATCCTTCATGCCGTACTCACCTTCAAGGGCTGCAGAGCAAGGTATCATTTTCTTCTGGTCTTTGATGATAGCCTCAGCCACAGATGCAGCCGCAGCTCCCGGTGCCATCCAAGCGCTTGTACCTAACAGACCTGTCAGTGTTGCGCCGCCTACCATCGTGCTCTTAACCACATTCTCCAACTCTTCAGGGCTCAAGAACTCACTTACATTTATACCTTTATAGGTCGTATAGCTCGTCAACGGAATCATGGTCGTGTCTCCGTGACCGCCGATAACGAAACCATCTACATCATTGGCGTTGCACTTCAGTGCCTGGCTCAGGAAATATTTCAGACGTGCGCTGTCAAGGGCACCACCCATACCGATTACGCGGTTACGCGGCAGACCCAGAGCGTGCAACGTCAGATAAGCCATCGTGTCCATCGGGTTGGAAACGACGACAAGGATTGCATTCGGGCTATAGGTCAGCACTTGTTGAGCCACGCTCTTCACAATGCCGGCGTTTACGCCGATAAGCTCCTCGCGAGTCATACCCGGCTTGCGGGGAAGACCGGAAGTGATAATCACTACATCCGAACCGGCCGTACGGCTATAATCATTCGTAACACCTTCTACAACAGTGTCAAAACCCATCAACTGGGCTGTCTGCATGATATCCATTGCTTTGCCCTCGGCAAAACCCTCTTTGATATCAATCAGACATACTTCGTTAGCAACCTCATTAACGGCCAACACATTTGCGCAAGTAGCACCTACGTTTCCTGCGCCTACTACAGTAACTTTAGACATAATGTATATAGATTTTAAATTTTACTTTTTACTTTTAGTAAAAGCGTGCAAAGATACAACTTTTTTTTTGTTTACGCAAACACACAGCATTTTTTTCGCTAAAAAAATATTTTTTGCAATGCAAAAGTGCCAAATATTCTTGTTCTGGCTGTCCGGGCGTAGGAATCAGTTCCGCTTTTTCCATTACTCCAAGAGCTGCCAAATCCATGATTGACGAATAGCCGGAACGGGTAATTATCCGCTTTGCATTCTGCAATGCGGCAACCATTGCATCATCGTTCAAATATGGGACAATAGTTATGTTTCCCCGCTTGAAACGCGTGTTCGGACGACCGGGCAGGCCTTGCACAACCAGCACCTGTTCTTCTGTATTCCGGTAAAGCGAAAGAATCTCCTTTTCAAGCATCGTTCGTTGGGGCTCAAGCCCGCTCAGTACAGCGGCTATCGAATACATCTCATTGGCATTACGGACGTCTTCGTTCGGTTCGAACCGGCTGAGGGGACCGATGTAGGTTATTTTGTTGCGTTGGTTTTCCGGAATACTTTCAGGATGACTCAATTCGCCCGCCAGACTCTTCTCTTTTGCCTCGTAATCCGGCACCCAAACAGCGTTATAATGCTTGTATATGGCAGCATGTATTCTTTCCGCTGCAGACTCCAGCCAACGCCATCCATGCGGAAGAAAAATATGTAACTGATGGGTGATATAAATACATTCAGCAGAAGGATTGAATAACCCGAAACGGTTATCGGAAACCACTCTGTCTATCTTTTCCTCGCGCATGACAGCGGCTAACATAGCATGGTCTTTGACCGCCCACGCCAACAAACGGGGCAACGCCTTGACCATGGCCCATACCTGCCGTTTGCCCTTGCCGTAACGCAAGTCAAGTGGAGCTAAATACACATAACGTAACTGGGGAAAATGGCGGCGCAAAAGGGTCAGACTGTCGCCGTCGCCACCTAAAATAACCTCATGACCTTCTGCTGTAAAACGCCGTACCAATGGTACACAGCGGCTGGCATGTCCCAGCCCCCAGTTCAACGGTGCAATAAGTATTTTCATGCGGATATAGTGACGTTAAACCCTTTCTCAAGCAGCGGCGCAGCAATCGACTCCATCTGCTCTCGGGAAATTTTCTCAAGGTGCTCTTCTGGCGTTTTGCGGTCAATGACATATATCATTATTTGTTGGGGACGTAGTTGTTCCACCGCTCTGTACCATGCGTCCAGTTCCTCCTGTGTGGTATTGTCTATTCGTTTGCCGTCATGCTCGCCACGAAGGAAACAAGTCTGTAAAATGAAATCTCCGTTGAACTGCTGCAACCATTTTATCAGCGTTGACACATCCAACGCCTCGTTAACCGGCAAATCAATGCGGCGCATCATCTCGTCTGTTGCCGCGTCTAATTTCAAAATTCGGTTGTCACATAACCGCAATGCATCCACTACTTCCTGCCTCCCCAACTGCGTGGAATTACTCAGCACGCTCACTTTCGCCGTCGGATAATAGCGGTCGCGTAATGCACATGTATCCTCTATAATCCCCTTGAAATCAGGATGCAGCGTCGGTTCACCATTCCCTGAAAAAGTGATAACATCCAATGCCGTTTGCTCTGCACGCAAAGCCTGTAACTTGGTCTCCAATGCCGTTCTCACCGCCTCGCGGGACGGAAGACGGGGATGGTCCACACGCTCGTTCCATCCGCACTCGCAATACACACAATTGAACGTGCATAACTTATGTTCCAGCGGCATAATCTCCATTCCAAGACTGACTCCTAAACGTCGGCTGTGAATAGGACCATATGCAATATCTCCGAATAACATCGCTTTCTACTTTCTGCTAAATACTAATCACTCTGTTGCCGAGTATTTTACATATCTCGTTACGCTGTGCCAATAGTTCCGGTTGATGCGCCAACAACTGCATTTGCCGCTCCCAGTCATTATTCGCCTGCGCCTCTTTCAGCCACTTTTCTACCTCCTCTATCTGTATATTGACCACTGTCAGTTTGATCTCATACAACAACTGCGTGACCAGTTCGCCCAATCGGGCCTCTGAATCCGTTTTCACAAACCGGTACTTGTCGGCAATCATATCTATCGCCAACGCACTCACTTGAGGGTCCGGATGGAACTTGAAGAACGTCTCCGCTTTGAACCCTTCATCCTTGCTGTGCCGCTTGAACTCGTCTATAATGGTCTGATAAACAGGCTGTGGGGCTTTTATCTCATCTCCCTCTAACGTATAAATAATCACATCGCCTATCGTATAGACCGTATCTTCTATCTCCACGGGGCGCTCGCCGTACCGGACAATCAGCTGAATGAGATTATAATAGTTTTGTTCAAGCGCAGAAATGGGTTTGAGTGGCATCTTTACGGCCGTTGTAGCCTCTTGTTTCTTCTCTTCTTTGGCTTCTTTTTTGACATCCTCTTCTCTATTTTTTCTACGCAGATTAACCACCTCGGTTGTCAGCACTTTTTCCTCCATATGAAGCCGCTCGGCGCAGTCACGGATATACACCTGGCGCGTTATCATATCCGGTATAATGGCAATCGAAGCTGTAATATCTTTTATCAGTTCCGCCCGCTTGAACGGGTCGTCGCCTGCCTCTTTACTCAGCAACGCCGATTTGAAACGGATGAAATCTGTTTGATGATCTTCTATATAACGAATGAACTCTGTCGAGTCATGGTTCTGCGCGTAACTGTCAGGGTCTTCCCCGTCTGGGAGCAACACCACTTTGACATTGAATCCCGCCTCAAGAAACATATCTATTCCTCGCAACGCCGCATGAATACCCGCCGCATCGCCGTCATACAATACAGTTATATTGCTGGTGAACCGTTTGATCAGCCATATCTGCGGCTTTGTCAATGCCGTACCTCCGCTCGCCACCACATTTTCTATGCCCGATTGGTGCATGGAGATAACGTCCATCTGTCCTTCTACCAGGTAGCACATGTCCGCCCTGGCTATAGCTTGTTTGGCCTGAAAAAGTCCGTATAACTCGTTGGTCTTGGAATAGATGATAGAATCCGGCGAATTGACGTATTTGCCTACTTTGTCGTTCTTCTTCAATATACGGCCGGCAAATGCAACCGGCTTGCCGCTTACCGTAAAAATAGGGAAGATTACGCGGTCACGGAAACGGTCATACAACCGCCCGTCTTCACTCTTGCCTACTACGCCTACACCGATTCGGGTATCTACGTTATTGGTAATAAATTCTTCCTTGAACCCTTTTGCTTTCAGCGCTTTCGCTAACGGGTTTCCTTTCTCCGGTGAGTAACCTAATTGGTATTTTCTGATTATATCATCCCTCAGCCCGCGTTCGCGGAAATAGCTCAGACCTATCGCCTTGCCTTCATCTGTCTCCCATAACTGCTCTTGAAACCATTTGTTCGCAAAATCGTTCACCACGAACATGGACTCACGGTCGTCTTGCCGTTGTTGCTCTTCTTGTGTCAGCTCACGCTCTTCTACCTCTATATGGTATTTCTTGCCGAGTTGTTTCAGTGCCTCCACATAACTGCATTGCTCTATCTCCATGATAAAGCCAACTGCATGACCGCTTACGCCGCAGCCGAAACATTTATAAATACCTTTGGACGGGCTGACGGTAAAAGAGCCTGTCTTCTCATTATGAAACGGACAGAGACCAATCAAGTTCGCGCCACGCTTCTTGAGCGTGACGTAATCACTGACAACTTCTTCAATCTTCGCTGCCGAGTAAATCTTATCGATGGTCTCGCGAGGAATCATTAGTCTTTATACCAAATATACGCACCGATTTTTATGGACCACTGATCCAAACGGCCGCGGGTGTAGATATCCTTACCGGAGAACTGCTCGTTCTTATACGGATTGATTAAACCGAACTCATAACCGCCGCGCAGGAAATAACGCTGGTATTGGAATCCGGCTCCGATACCCCAGGTCACGTTCACACGTTTGAGCACTTCATCTGCACTATCTGTGGTGTAGAGTTCTTTTTTCGTTTCCACAATAGTCCCAAATGCCTCATCGCGTACATACGTTTTCTTATTAAACGCGACACCGCACTGGATGCTCGGGCCGGTATAAACGATCAGATAGGTCTCTTTCGCCACTTCGAACTTATACTGCCAATCGACAAACACCTCCAACTCATTATAAAGAGTATTGCTTCGCGTGGAGTGCGAAATGTCTTTCTGTGTCCATTTTGTCGATGACGCACCGAAAGTATAGTTGATTCCTATCGAACTACCGAAGCCGGCAATGAAACTGGCGTCGTATACCACACCCAATTTGAAACCATTCAGTTTGGTTACATTGAGCAATGAGTCCTTGTTGGACGTGTCATTCAACCGCAGGATCGGCTGCGCCCAACCAATCTGAAAACCAAAGCCCTGTTTGGGCAGATTCACTGCCCACGCACTCACTGCCATGCAGGCCACCAATACAACTACAAAAAATTTCTTCATATTCTTTTTACTTTTCACTTTCGACTTTTTGTGTTACTCTTTTCGTTTTCCGGAACACATCCTCCGGACTGACAGGACGCACATCGGCGGCCCAGAAGAACAACGCCAATCGGTCGCCTCCGGCTGGCACTTGGTCTAATGGATAAATAACGCCTGTCGTCTCTTTGGTAAAACGGATATGGTCAACCTCTTGATTCTCAACATACACACGGATATAACTGCTCTCCGTTGTATTCAGCCCAACGTAACCGCCATCATCTTCTTTAGGGTAATATATTGTCAGTGCATTACCGCTCATATCCACCAGTTTCACTTCGCCGTCTTCTAAATAGGCCGTCAACTCTTTGCCGCTCATCTGGTTGAAATAATCCAGCGAATCGTGCATCACGCAGATGGCGTTTCCATACCCGACCGCGCGGCTTACTGCCCCATTCTCGATATATACCACTATACTGTCTGCCGCTATCTGTTGGCTGTCACTCCAGCAGATTGGTTTGGTATAGAGATGAATAGTCGAATCCGCACCCGAATAAACCAATGAATCGCAACTCATCTGCATATCGTTCCGGTACACCCGAACGCCGAAAAAGGCGCGTACACGGCGGTAGGTACTGTCCTGCAATGCGCTGTCGGTATAATGCAATTCCTCCGTAAACAACGTATCGGCGTGTATATAAGCGTAATGCGCGCTGTCTGACCAATCAACCATCAGCGCACTGTCGGTCGCGTAACCTCGGCTGCCTTCTTCCCACATCTGGCCATAGTCGCCCGTCAGCGTCGCTTTCTGCACTGAATCGCGCATTTCCATTTCCCCAAGCACCTCGCCGAAGCCAATACGTTTATTGTAAAAAATAGTGTCACCTGTCATCTCGCGGCCGTCTGCATGGTGGACTATAGAACGGTCTAAAAGCATCGAACGCTCTGTTTCTGTATTATACCAGCCGCGCGATGAATGGATATCCGTCTCTTCCTCATATACAATCTTTGTCGGACTGACAATATCTGCCACTTTTGTCACGGTGTTATAGAGCAGCGTATCGCTCGTCAGCACAAAATTCGGATGAGTCAGCACTACATCTTTACTGAATATCGCCTGCTTGCTGTCCGGACGGTAACTACCCCTCACAGACACCAACACGTTCAGCGTATCTTGTATTTTCCCGTTGTTAAAATAATACGCCACTCCGGCGGAGCGGTCGTAATTCAGGCTGTCCGTCGTTAAAGTCGTTGGATTCGCATTCAGGCGACCGTGAATCAGCTTGACATGATTACGCAGACGGGCAAGTTTCGTGTTGCCGTTGTAAAATAGTTTGTCACCGAAACCTTGTAACGTATCGCCCTGCTCAAAACGGACATGACCGAATGCGTCCAGAGAGTTCGTCTTGTCATAGAAATAGGCACTGTCGCAATACATCAGCGCGTTCTCGTGACGGAAAATCACGTTTCCGCGCAAAATCTGGGCATCGGCTATACGGTCTTGGTCAAAACTCAAGTTCTCCGCTCGCTCCAGATAAACCATCGTTTGCCCGCTAAGAAACAAGGGGCAAAGAACAAGGCACAATGGACAAATAATATGTAACGTTTTTCGAAGAAAAACCATTTTAACTCTTTAACGTCGCAAAGCGACCTCTTTAACTGTTTAACGCTATGCGTTAGTGTATCCAATTGGGGTACTCAAAATCGCAGCCTTGCCATTCGGGACTGATTTGCACAAATGTCTTCTTCTGTTTTTGTAATATCCAGTTATGGATAAAGTCAGCACTCAGCTTGGCCTCCAACATACTCTTGATGGCCTGAAAATCGTCTGTCAGGTTGGCGCGGTGAACGTCTGTCTTTTTCTTGACTCGCACAATGGCACATACCTCGCGGTTTTTCGTTTGGTCCATCATCACAAACGGTTGGGACACATCGCCTTCGTTCAGGCTGTATATCTGTTTGGCTATTTCCGGCGCCAAGTCTTGATACTCGAATCGGCTGCTTCCTGTATTCGGGTTGATCATCAAACCGGCGTTCATTACGGTGTTCTTGTCCTGCGAGAACATAACTACCGCTTGTTCGAACTGCATGCTGTCTTTCGTTACCAACTGTCGGATACTATCCAGCCGTTCTATTGCTTTCACTTTGTCGGTCGCGCTGATTCGGGGACGTAACAGAATATGCCGGCAGTTGATGCGCTCGCCCTTTTTCTCTATCAACTGAATGATATGGTAGCCGTACTCTGTCTGTACTATACGGCTCACCCGTTTCGGGTCGCTCAGGTTAAATGCCACCTCCGCAAACTCCGGCACTAACTGGCCTTTCCCTACAAAACCCAATTCACCGCCGCGTTTGGCACTCTCTGTGTCCTCCGAGTACAAGCGGGCAAGCATTCCGAAATCGGCACTGCCGTTCTGGACACGCTCTGTAAACTCGCGCAGTTTTTGCTTGATTCGCTCGGTTTCTTCGATAGGAACAGGCGGCTCAAAACTCAAAATCTGAACCTCCACCTGGGCCGGCATCATCGGAATAGAATCCATCGGAAGAGTGTTGTAATAACGCCGTATCTCTGCCGGAGTGGGTTTGATATCTGACGTCAGTTTTTGCTGCATTTGCTGAATTATCATCTGATTGCGAACCGTCGTTATCATTTCCTCACGTATCTCACTGCTCGTCTTGCGGAAATATTCCTCCATCTTCTCTTTTGAGCCGATTTGGTTGATGTAATAGTTCATTCGCATATCTACCTGATGGCTCACGCTCGATTCGTTGGCTTCAACGGAATCGATAATCGCCTGATGCAGAAATAGTTTCTGCACGGCTAACTGTTCGGGGATAACGCAATATGGGTCGCCTGCAATTGGGGTGCCCTCATATTGGGCGCGCAAACGTTCTTCTTCCACTTCGCTGCGCAAAATAGCCTCGTCTCCTACCACCCAGATAACCTCGTCTATCACGCCCTGCGCATGAACCGTCATGCACGCCAGTAGTAATAATATGATACTGCTTTTTCTCATCATTCTATCCTTTCATCCTTCTATGTAATCCGGTCTATACTCCGTATTCTGTACTCCGGACTTGTAATTCAGTCTGTACTCTGTATTCCGTACTCTAATAAAACTTTATCTTTCCGCTCTGCAGCGCCTCGTTATACATGCGCTCGCGTTCTTTCTGCAAAAACTCCACCTGACGGCTGCTCAGCACAATCTTTTCTATCTCCGGGCGCGCATACTCCAATGGCATTTGTTCGCCGCGCAGATGTTTCTCGGTCACCTGCAAGATGTATGTTTTTATGGTGTCGGATATTTCTATCTGGTTCGTGCTCTTCAGACGTAATTCTAACTCGCCGCGCTCTATCGGCATTTGCGTCAGTAGGCTGGTGGCGGTCAGCCATTTGTCGGTAAACAACTCATATCCGCTCGCGTTCTGGTATGCGTATTTCTCAATATTGTCCATCACTTTGCTGGTTTCATCGCTTTGTATGGACTTGACATCGGACATCCATTTGCGCAGTTTTTCCACATTCGCCGCATCGCTTGGAACCACTACCAGCAGCCCCTTCACAATACTCTCGTCCAGCCGGAACCGATCGGGCATTTTTTGGTATATTTCTAACGTCGTTGAATCGGAAATCCCCTTCCCCATATACCGGTCGGCAAGGTATTCTTCATACGCATGGACGTATAATGTCCGTCGGTAGTCTTCCACCAGTTGCTCTATCTCTTTGTTCGGACGTTGTTTGGCGGCGTCGTACAGCAATATATCTTTCGCCCATTGGCTGACATATTGCTGGGTGATACGCAAACTGTCTTCGCCATTCAGGCCCATGGTCAGCGAATCTAAGGTCGAGCGGTATAAATACTGACCGTTCACTTCTACAGCAGCGCCTGCTTGTTGTTTCTTCGCCAGCGCACTACAACCGTTCAGCAACACACTTCCTGCACACAAAAATCCTGCCAAAAGAGTGATTAGTATTCTTTTCTGTCTCATAAAATCGCAATTTGGGTGCAAAATTACAACAAAAAATCCACATATGCAAATAAAATTTATTTTATTTTTCCTTTACACCCCCAAATACCCCGCTCAATATCACAAAAATACCCGTCAAGACAACAAAAATGCCCCGTTTTATGCGAGGCACTGATGATTTTTTCAACCACTTATTTCTCCTGATTTGCTTTTTTACATTATATCCCGGCTTACTTTATTCGCTATTTCTTACTTTATTCGCTATTTCTTACTTTATTTTCGTCTCATTCGATAATTTTCCGTAATCCGCTACTCTCCGCTCTCATACTTTTCAGCCTCCTCCTCTCATATTTTTTTAATCTCCTCCTCTTAGAAAGCCGGAGGGCCTTCGACCCAATATCGACCCAATTACGACTCAATACCATAAGATAACCATAACATACCCATAGGATATCCATAACATAAAGCACCAAAATTGTACCTTTTCTCGCACGTACTATATATATACATAGTATATATATACTTTTTGCTTGTTTCTCCTCTCAACGGCAAATAGTGTACATCTTGTGCCCGTCTATCATCTCAAAATCTTCAGGCAAATGAATCCGCGGTGCAGCCACGCCGCTTCCTATCTTCAGTTCCGGAGCCACTTCAACATGTATCTCATCCCAGAGACCTGTTTCGATAATTGAGTTCAGCAGAGTTGTCCCGCCTTCTACTAAAATCGAGTGGATATTCCGTTTTGCGAGATCATCTAACACATATGGCCAATCAGTCCGCTCACGGTAAACGATGACATTGTCATCCGCAAAAATCTTCGATTTCATCGGTAGAATATGGTGTCTGTCCAATGTCACTCGTATAGGATTTCTTCCTTCCCAATGTGTGTTCTGTAATCGCGGATTATCTAACAGCACAGTGCGCGTACCCACCATAATAGCCATATTTTCCGCCCGCATTCTATGAACCGCTTTTTTGGTCTCTGGAGTGGATATGGTCAACGCTCCGTTCAAATGTTCGTCGTTCTCTTTAAAAAATGTGTCTGAAGGGGGAATTTCCCGTTTTCTGTCAATAAAGCCGTCCGCTGTCTGTGCCCATTTCAACACGACGTAAGGTCTGTGCTGTTCGTGCAAACAGAGAAAACGCTTGTTCAGTTCCCTGCATTCTTTCTCGCACACTCCCACTTCCACTTCGATCCCGGCCTCGCGGATTATCTGAACGCCTTTTCCCGCAACCAACGGGTTCGGATCCAACATCCCCACAACTACACGTCCGACTCCTTTTTCTATAATCAACTTCGCGCATGGAGGTGTCTTCCCATAATGACAGCACGGCTCTAAACTCACAAACAATGTACAGTCTTTGAGGTTGATGGATGGTATCTCGTGATTTTGAACTTTTGACTCATAATTCTTAAAACAGTTCACTTCTGCATGAGGACCTCCGTACTGTTCGTGCCAACCCTCCGACACTACTTTTTCTCCCTCTAATCCATTGTAAACCAGCACCGCACCTACCATCGGGTTCGGAGCTACATAATACTCGCCATAACGGGCTATTTCTAAGCAGCGGAGAATATATTTGACGTAATCCATATGTTAAATTTGTTTATTTCGAAAAAAAATAGTAATTTTGCAGCGTGATTTCTTTAAAGCAACAAATAGCATCGCAGTTAAAGTCCGTTTACCCGCCCGATGAGGCGGAGGCTCTGGCGTGGTGGATACTTGAAGAAACTACAGGATTGACACGCACGCAAATCATTACAGGCTGCAAAGATACAACAAATATTTCAAATTTGCAAGAAATAATTGACCGATTACTGAATTTTGAGCCTATTCAGTATATTTTCGGACATACTTTATGGAATGGACTTGACCTCAAAGTGACTCCTGCAACGCTCATCCCGCGCCCGGAAACAGCTGAACTGGTTACAACTATTTCAAACTGTTTCAAACATTATCAAACAATATCAAACCTCCGCGTCCTTGATATCGGTACCGGTTCCGGATGTATTGCCATTGCTCTGAAAAAGGCCCACCCGGAATGGCAAATAACAGGCATTGATCTTTCTCAGGATGCCATTCGGATTGCCAAAGACAATGCCATCCGGAACGATGTGAATATAAATTTCCAAGCGGCGGATATTTTCGATTTCAACGTAGAAAATCACAAATCCCCCACCATCAATCACCAATACGAAATCGTCGTCTCCAATCCCCCATATATCCGCGAATGCGAAAAAAAAACGATGAGACCGAATGTTTTGAAGTTTGAACCGCATACTGCGCTCTTTGTCCCGGACTCCGATCCGCTGCGCTTTTACAGACATATCGCATCTTTGCGCTTGGGGAAATTGTTGTTTTTCGAAATTAATGAAGTCTTTGCTCCTGAAATATCCGCCATTTTGCATGAATTAGGCTATTCAGATATACAAACAACTCGTGATTATTATGGCAAACCGAGAATTATCCAAGGCAGAATGGCTTGACAAAGCCGAGGCTTATTGTGCGAAATCAGAACACTGTGCCGCCGACGTAAAGCGCAAACTATTTGAATGGCAGGCACCGTTAGATTTACACGATGAAATCGAGCAAAAACTGAGAGAAAACAATTTTATCAACGACTCCCGTTTTTGCTGTGCATACGTCCATGACAAAGTAGAATACCAGGCTTGGGGAAGACTCAAAATACAAGCCGCACTTCGGGCACTTCAATTGCCGGAAACGGATATTCACAATGCGTTGAGTATGATTGACGAAAATAAATATAGGGAAAACCTGAAATCATTAATCCGTCAACGTCAGACCGATACGGAAGACAAACGATTTAGATTTCTCCTCCAACGAGGGTTTACTTTCGATGAAATAAAAAAATGCAAATAATTTGCATATGTAAAAAAAAAGTTGTAACTTTGCACGCTTTTTTGTAAAAAATTGTATCATGGAAATAATAAAAACACCCATTGAGGGCCTTCTGGTGATTGAACCGCAGGTATTTAGAGACGCACGTGGTTATTTTGTAGAAACATATAATGAACAGCGGTACCGCGAGGCTGGGATTGATACGCATTTTGTGCAAGATAATCAGTCATGCTCTTCATATGGAGTCGTCCGCGGACTGCATTTTCAAAAGCCTCCGTTCTCTCAAGCCAAATTAGTCAGTTGCACTCTCGGAAGGGTTCTTGATGTCGCTGTTGACTTGCGTAAAGACAGCCCGACTTATGGGAAATGGTTCAGTGTCGAACTGAGTGAGGAAAACAAACGCCAGTTTTTCATCCCGCGAGGTTTCGCGCATGGCTTTTCTGTGCTGAGCGAAAAAGCGGTCTTTGCCTATAAATGTGATAATCTGTACCATCCCGAATGTGAAGGCGGCGTGCTTCTTAGCGACCCTACTCTTAATATTGACTGGCAAGTACCTGCCGAGGCACGAATCCTTAGCGAGAAAGATACAAAACACCCCTTGTTCAACAATTTAGTAAGTCCTTTTTGATGAATATCCTAATTACAGGTAGTAATGGCCAGTTGGGCAACGAAATGCGCGTCCTGAGCAAACAGCACGCTAACCATCAATATTTCTTCACGGACGTCGTAGCGGCTGAAGATGTGCATATTCTGGATATCACGGACCGCAAAGCAGTCGCTGATTTCATTACCAAAAATGCGATTGACCTCATTGTTAATTGCGCTGCCTACACCAATGTGGACAAAGCTGAAGATGACGAAGCAACTGCTTTCAAAATCAACGCCGATGCACTTACTGTTCTTGGCTCGCAAAGTATTCGGGTCATTCATGTCTCTACTGACTATGTCTTCTCCGGTAACGAACACACACCCTGCCGGGAGACAGACCCCGTTGCTCCGCGTACTGCTTATGGACGTACAAAATACGCAGGAGAGAAAAATCTATTGGCGGTGTGCCCTGAAGCAGTTATACTGCGAACAGCCTGGCTCTACTCCACATACGGTAATAACTTTGTAAAAACAATGATACGTTTGGGACAGGAACGCGAAGAGTTAGGGGTGGTCTTTGACCAGATAGGAACTCCTACTTACGCTGCCGACCTCGCGCAGGCTATCTTTACCGTTATTGAAAACCCCGTTTGGCACTCCGGTATTTATCACTTTACTAACGAAGGTGTTTGCTCGTGGTATGATTTTACAATCGCAATACACGAACTTGCCGGTATTAGAACGTGTAATGTACGCCCGATTTTATCGGAGGAATATCAGTATAAAACGCCACGTCCGCATTATAGTGTTCTGGATAAAACGAAATTCAAAAAAACGTATGGAGTAGAAATTCCCCATTGGATGGACGGACTGAAACGTTGCATCGCAAAACTATGAAACAGATACTCGATTTTCTAACTGCTCTTTCGGCAAATAACAACCGTGAATGGTTTGCTGAAAACAAACAATGGTATCAGGAATGCCATGCTCGTTTTGTGGAGTTTTCTACCGAGTACCTGCGCCGTCTGTCGGAAATAGACCCTTCTCTTGCAGTCCTTCAACCTAAAGACTGCATCTGGCGTATCTACCGCGATGTGCGTTTTTCGCATGATAAACGCCCTTACAAAGAATGGTTCGGCTGTTTCCCCGCCTCTGGCGTCCCCGGACAACCGAAAACTTTTGGAAAGAAATCCATGCGCGGAGGATATTATGTACATATTCAGCCAGGACAGTGTATGTTTGCCGGTGGTATCTGGGATCCCGGAAAAGAACTTCTTACTGCGCTCCGTAAAGAAATCGAAGCCAACTATGAAGAAGTGGAATCTATCATGGATAACCCGAAATGGAAAAAATATTTCGGACAGGATTTTGACTCCGATTGGGGGATACTCAAAAAAGCGCCTGCCGGGTTTGATCCTGAATTTAAGCATATTGATTGGCTTAAACATAAAACCTATACATTCAGCACACCGTTGACTGATAAACAAGTGAGTTCTCCCGATTTCATCGACAAAATAACGGATATTGCTGCTACCGCTAAACCGATGAATGATTTCCTCAATTATACGTTTGAGGAATATGGAGAATTCCCTTCTCATTGTGAGAGACGATAACGAGTTTAGGCTTGATAGTTCAATTGGATAGAACAGGGCTCTCCTAAAGCTCAAATCCGGGTTCGATTCCCGGTCGGGTCACTAAAAATTTGTATGAAGATGTGATGGGGCATGGATGGTTCACGTCAACTAATGGGAAAAAGAAATCCCCGGTAAAACCGGGCAATATCTGTATAATTCTAATGGTCTTCCGGGCACTTATTTCTGCCGCGTTACTACTACTGACGGGGCTGTTTTCTATACCTGCGAACTGCCGTTTGAGCAAGTTACGCGTAGACGCGATGTAACTAATGATAAGCAACCGGCACAAATCATCCGTCAATATCACGTAAGTCCGCATGTTTATGTCGTGCATGAACCAATCGGAGACAAAGTACAAACCCACAAAATAATCAACCCTTATGAGTAATAAGCCTATTTTACCCGCACTGGCTGTTGATGCTGCTTGTTCCGGCAATCCTGGTGTCATGGAGTTCCGGGGAGTCATCGCAGATACAGGAACCGAAGTCTTTCATCGCGGACCTTTTCAAAACGGAACAAATAATATCGGCGAATTTCTTGCGCTGGTATTAGGTCTGGCATATATTAAGAAATACAAGCTCAATTGGGTTATTTATACCGATAGTGTTACCGCACTCGCATGGGTAAGACAGAAAAAATGCAAAACAAAAATCGAATGGAATGCATCTAATCAGGACTTGTTTTTCATGGTACGTAAGGCGGAAATGTGGTTGCATGACAATACGTGGACTACACCAATCTATAAATGGGACACGAAAACATGGGGAGAAATTCCTGCTGACTTTGGTCGCAAGTAGCCGACATGGGGCTTTTTGATAGGTAAAAATAACAAAATTAAGTTTTTTTGACGATTTAGTTGCGTATTTCAAAAAAAAGCTGTAATTTTGCATTCGCAAAAGTCTAAAAGACTAATTATTACACAATTATCTAT
>JAGKVE010000026.1 GCA_021152555.1 Bacteroidia bacterium
CACGAAAACCAAACCCATCAGCACATAGACGAGTTTGTCCTTCTCCAGACTGGCTTTTTCAGATTTCTTAACTTGCATATCTTGTGTTTTTTAGGTCGTTTTGATAAAAATCGACTGCAAAGGTACAACAAAAATTGCAAATAAGCAAATTTTTTTTTGTTTTTTTTGCCAAACGGAATAAAATTCTTCTTTTTATTTGTGTAAATACAAAAAATGTAGTACCTTTGCACACTCTTATGAAACATTTTGTTTCAAAAATATGGAATTCCCCCTCAGTGCGGGATGTGGGTAAACTGCTGTCTGCGAACGTCATTGCACAGGCGTTAGGTTTGCTTATCTATCCCATTTTGACGCGTCTCTACTCGCCGGAAGATTTCGGTCTGTTGAATTTGTTTATGAGTATTGGAGGAATATTTGTGTTGGTAGCTACTGCGGATTACCAAAATGCGATTGTCTTGCCCAAAGAGGAAGATCGCGCTCGTGCGCTTGTGCAGGTATGCATCATTTTATTATTGTCGGTAATAACAATATTAATTATCTCCATTCCTTTCTCACACCCGATTGCGATGCTATTCAAAGCTCCGGATTTGGAGCATTGGTGGTGGATGATGCCTTTGTACGTAGGCGGCTTGGGGCTATGGACAATACTAAGTAATTACTACATCCGCTATAAGGCCTTCCACCGTATCTCTGTATACCAGATGTCTCAGTCCGTTTTGAATGCCGGAGGCAAGTTGGGGCTTGGAGCCATGGGCTTTTTGTCCGGCGGAATGATTGTTTCAACTATCGTTGCTCCTATTCTGGCGATTCGCGCCAGCCTGTTAAACGGCGGCAGAAGACTTGTGGCTGGCTTGTTTCGAGTGGACAAGTCTGCACTCCGTAACGAAGCTGCCGAATACCGCAATTTTCCGCTCTATTCCATGCCCCGGTCGTTGGTCAATACATTGAGTGGCAACTTGCCATTCTTGATGCTGACGCCGGTGTTCGGCTTGACGGAATTAGGGCATTTCGGAATGGCTTTCACATTGTCATTTAGACCCATGCAAATCGTTGTGCAATCGGTTTATCAAGTTTTGTATCAACGTACTGCGCAATTGGTGAATGAAAAGAAAACAATAGGCACCTTGATATTTACGTTTGTAAAAAAAATGCTTTTGTTGGAAATCCCTGCTTTTATAGGGTTGTACTTTGCCCTTCCCGCGTTGACAGAATGGTTATTAGGAGAGAATTGGCGAATAGCAGGTGAATATATCCGTCTATTATTGCCATGGCTATTGATGGTGAGCATAACAACAACAATCAATTTTATTCCAGATATATTTGGAAAGCAGCGAATGATGTTGCTAATCGAGATTTTCTACCTGTTGTTGCGAATAGCAGCGTTATTTGTAGGAATTTATTATGATTCATTCCTATGGACAATACGATTATTCTCTTATTCCGGCGTAATTGTGCTCTTTGGGGAGTTGCTTTGGTTTGCTGTTTTGGCAAGATCATATGATAAAAAGACTGTTCTATGAAGTTGATTTTGAATAGTGAAAAGTGGTTCTCGTGTGGCCATATACATGTCTGTGGTTATTGCTATGACGATGCAGGAAATTTGTATCGAGAAAAACGATTATGTGATTACTTTGCAGCGGTGCAAAGTCCGGATGGTTTCTTCCAATCCCTTCGAGCAGCAAACGGTTTATTCAGTGTAATAATAGAAAAGCCGGGAATGACGCTAATAGCGACAGACAGAGTTCGCAGATATCCGTTATTCTATACTTCAGACGGTCAAATTACAGACACACCGAATGCACTCGTACATTCTTTGGAAAGAGACAATGAAGCTTTTTCATTTTACAATGCCAGTGGGGCTGTTCTGCCTGGACATACTCTATTAAAAAAAATAAAACAACTACCTGCCGCCAGTTATGGCATATATTCATTTGATAAATGGCAAGTGCAGCAGTATGCCGATTATTTATGTACGAAAAAGGATGAAAAGAGTATTTCTTTGGAGAGGCTGGATGAGGTTATGATATCTGTTTTCCAACGGTTGGTGGAAAGCATAGGTGACCGTCAGATTGTAGTTCCGTTAACCGCGGGTAACGATTCAAGGTTGATTCTCTGTATGCTACATAAAATGGGATACCATAATGTTGTCTGCTATACAGTAGTGGGCAAAGGCAGCAGTGAATGGGAAGGCGCAAATGAAGCAGCACGGCGTTTGAATTACAAGCATTATAAAGTTGATATATATGATGAAGAGGCCTTGCAGTTGACTTTTGCAGACGAGGATAAATGGGAAAGATATTATCGTTATGTCGGCAGTTACACTAACTTTTGTTGGTTGTACGACTATGCAGCACTACTTTTTTTAGAGAAAAAACACCTGATAGATTCTGATGCAGTTTTCGTTCCCGGGCATTCCGCAGATATGATAGGAGGAAGCCACCTGTATAAAGCAAACGTGCAGGAGAATGAAAACGCAGAATCGTTGGTGAACAAAATTATGTTCATCAATTTTGAGTATGGGGGGAGTCGTAATGTGCGAACCACATTACGCGATTATTTCAACGCCTGTGTAAATGCAAAATACACTCCCTATTCCGCTTATCAGAATTGGGTGGTACAGCACAGGCAAGTGCATAATATACTCAATTCGATTCGCGTGTATGATTTTTTGGGATATGACGTGCGTTTACCTTTCTGGGATTCTGCTTTGTATGAGATATTTTCTCATTTGCCATATGCAGAACTTAAAAAAAGTTGTCTATACTTAGATTATGTGCAGTCGGTATTCAGCTCTTATGGTTTATCTGTATCTATGCAGAAAAAGCAGATACATTGGCCCTGCGTCGCGATGAAGCGATTACTTAAACGAGTTGTCCCGGCTGAATGGATAAATCGGGTTCACAAGTCTGATCCTATAGGTGAAAAATTACTTAGCAGACGGTTGGACCTTGAACTCACTCATTGGCTTGGGCATCCTCATTCTTGTACAAATAGTAATGAGTTGATGCTACAATGGTATGAGATGCGTGTGCTTCAGGGGCGTGGTTGATGCTCTAAGTATTCTGTTCTGTACAAGAAAAACATCTTGTCGTTAGTGCATCCGCCATTCGCGGAGTTTTTGGAACCAGATGGCCAGTCGGAAGATTGGCTTGTAATATTTCTCGACGCTGAAGTAGGTTGTGGGGATGGAGCCGAACTGTTTGTAATGCTTGGCAGTGCCGCGGTCCATGGAACCTTCAAAATCAAAGATGACATGTTTCTCCCGTGCCAGTTTGAGTGCTTCGAGTACTAACAGAGCCGATGCACCGGACTCCTTGAAGGCGGGGTCGAAGGCAGGGATGAGATAGTACATGCTTTTAGAGTCCCATATGAGGAAGGCGGCAGCGTACGGAACGCCGTCCGCATTGCATATACTCAATATCTCGCATTGACCTAAACGGCGTGCTTTGCGCTCGAGAACGAGCAGGAACTCGCGGGAATACGAGCACTCCCGTTTACGGGCTTGCAGGCAACGCGTATGGAAGCGGTAGAAATCCTCCGCTTCCATTGTGTGCTCTGCGTGTAAACTCAGCGCTTTTTGCAGCTGCCTTTTCTTGTTCGTGCTGAACGAATTGATAACGGCGTCTAGGTCGCTGAGATCCTCGATGCGGTACGTGACACGTTCCTGGGTCTTGCACCCCAGCGCGTGCATGGCGTCCACACACAAACTGCCGGGCATGTACTGCTGGTAGTAGTACGCCAACCCCATGGCATCGAGCTGCTCTTTGAGCTGGCGGCATACTTCGGCTGTACGCCATCGGTCTGCTGTTATTTCCGCTGTGACCCAGATGCCGCCTATCTGCGTTTGTTGCGGCATGATGATATATTTGTACCATGCGCGTTTGCAGAGCAGGTACGGCATGGCGCCGACGATGGCGCCGTTCTCGTCCTCTGCGAGCAAAACGTCCCATTCCTTACCTGCACATACGGCGTCCAGCCACCACGGCATCATAAAAATCGGCACGTAGTCCTGCTGCGAGGTCCATTCGATATATCGTTCTTTGTTGGTCATAGCGTCTGTTTTTTGTTAGCGAAATAAACCGTTGAAGAAACCTCCTTCGTTTTCAGGAACTTGTGCTTGGTCGTTTAGTTCCTGGTCACTCGGTTCCTGGTCACTTGGTACTTGGTCATTTGTCACTTTCCGGTACTGTTCCGGTCTGTAGAGGATTTGGATGTTCTCTGCAATCACTTCCGTCTTGCGGCGTATCTGTCCGTCTTTCTCCCATACGCGGGTCTTGAGTTTGCCCTCAACATACACTTTCATGCTCTTTTTGAGGTTCTGCTGCGCCCATTCGGCGAGGTTGCGCCAAAGGACGATGGAGTGCCATTCGGTCACGTCTGGTACTTGCGTACCGTTTTGCATCACATAACCACGCTCTGTTGTTGCCAGATTAAAGGTAGCGATTGCAACGCCGCGGTCTAAGTAACGTACTTCAGGGTCTGCACCGACGTTGCCGATAAGAATAACTTTGTTTACACTTGACATAATTTTAATTTTTTAATTTTGAATTTTATTTTTTATCACCAATTACCAATCACCAATTATTTTTGTGTCGGTTTGTCGTATTTCACGCTCTCAGGAATAATACCGTCTTTGTTCAGGCTGAAGGTCGCTTTCATATGGTAGGCCATCGTCAGCACATTGACATCCATGTCCACCTGTGCGTTGTATGTGCCGTCAGTCTGTTTGCCGAGGAAGGTGATGTCGAGTTCGCTTACTTTGACGGTCAGGCTCTGGAGGGCTGCCTCGGAGAACTGGTCGCCGATGAAGTACTCAAGCGGTTTGTCGAATTTGACATGTACCACGCCATCCGTAGGATAGAGGTCTCCGAATGCGATGACCATCGGTTTCTCGTTTGCCGACGCTTCGAAGCCCGGTACGGTGTCAACCTGGCTCACACTCTTCATCGTTCCCGTGATGCTGAACTGACCCGGCGTAATCTCCTCGCGCAGCGACTTCTCGTCATAGACGAAGACAGGCTTTTTACCCATACGGCCGCCTTCAACAACCACTTCATACACTAAGTTGCCGGCCTCGTTGGCACCTTTGTTGGTAATGGTCTGCAGACCGGATACAATGGTTCCGTATGTGTAAAAGTCTTTGAATGTCGGGGTGAAAACACTGCCGGCGGTCTCAAACAGACCGGTCGCGTGCAACTCCATAACACCCGCGTGCTCCAAACCGTCCTGAGCGACAACAGGGTTCTCGCCGTAGTTCAGTGTCACGTCTATCGGCCATGTGCCGTCTTTCGGAGTCCATTCAACAATCGGGTACTCTGCCGGCTCTGTAGCAAAATAGGCAGGAAGGTTCTGCTTGCCCGCTGCCGCAACACGTGCCATGCCGTTGGAGGCTTCTGAGAAAATACCGTTAAAAGCAGCTGCGTTCATGAAACAGGCAGCACCGGGAGTCAGCTCTTTGGATGTTTCCTTTTCAGGTTCCGGAGAGGTCTCGTTGTTGCAGGCCACGAATGTCATTGCCGCTAAGGCAAAAATAAATACTTTTTTCATCTATTATGTATTGATTGTTATTTGTATAGGGTTATTTGTATAGGGTGTATTCTTTCACTTTTTCACCTTACTTCTCTCTTCCCACTTCTCTCCTCTCAACTATTCTCCCTTCCTTCTTGGAAGGGCCGGGGTTAGGGCCCTGAACTCTCATCAGCCGAAATCGGCTGCAAAGTTACAGAAAAAAAATGATATATGCAAACAAAAAATAAAACATCAAAAAGTATATTATATATTTATATATAATATAGTACAATCGGAAAAAGTACCAAAACGGGCCTTGTATGTTATGGTTATCCTATGGATATGTTATGGTTATCCTATGGTATTGGCTCGAAAACGGCTCGATATAGGGCTGTAGTCGGCTCGAAATTGGTTCGCACTTTTATGCTGTGATTATGCGGTCTGCCACGAATTATTGACGAATTATTGACGAACTATACACGAACTATACACGAATTATTGACGAACTATACACGAATTATAGACGAATTATTAGGATAACCACAGAATAGTCACAGAATAGTATAGTCATAGAGGCAGATTGTAGTGGGTGTCTTGAGAAAGACGGTGTGTTGTGGGATAAAAAGCAAAGAAAAAAGGGTAAAAATACATTTTTTAGGAAAAAATGGCATATAAATTTGTGTATGTCATTTTTTTTGTGTATCTTTGCGGCGCGAAATCAAATTTATATTCAAAATACATAATCATCCTATGAAACACACATTTCTTTGGTTGGCAGCCATGATGCTGGCAGTCAGCGCGCCACTGAGCGCAGTTAAGAAAAAAACTCCGGTACCCGCAAATGAAAACGCAGGGGGGCAGTACATCCGCTGTATTGCTTTCTACAACCTGGAGAACCTATTCGACACCATCCACGACGAGGGAAAGAACGACTATGAATACCTGCCGGACGGCGGTATGAAATGGACATCACTCAAGTACGAGAACAAAATCAAAAACATGGCGTATGCCGTGTCTCAGTTGGGAACGGACTATGACCCGCGCGGTGCTGCGTGCATCGGCGTAGCGGAGGTGGAGAACATAGGCTGTCTGTATGACCTCTGCGCTGAGACGAACAGTAAATACAACCGCCGATTGAAACCGATTTTGTTAGAAGGTCCGGACCGCCGTGGCGTGGATGTGGGCTTTTTGTATGACACGGTGCTGTTCAAGCCGGCAGCCGTACACGGACATGAACTCAAAGCGCACTATGCGGACGGCGGTGTTATCAAGACGCGTCTGCAACTCTGCGTCTCGGGCTATCTGTTAGGAGACGGCAAACCGGAGAAAATCCATATGATAGTGAACCACTGGCCCAGCCGTTACGGCGGTGAGCTCTCTTCGCGTCCCGGACGTGACACGGCGGCAATGCTGGTGAAGTCGATATGCGACTCGATATACCTCAAAGAACCGAGAGCGAAAATCATCATCATGGGCGACTTGAACGATGACCCGTATAACCACAGTTGCGCCGAAGTGCTCAAAGCACGCAAACACCGCGAGGAAGTGGAAGAGCAGGGATACTTCAATACAATGTGGCAGATGCTGGACCGCGGTATCGGATCGTTGGCTTATCAGGGCAGCTGGAACCTGTTCGACCAGATTATCATCAGCGAGCCTATGATGAACGAGAAACTTGAGAGCGGCAAATGGACCTATTGGAAAGCCCAGATTTTCAACAAACCGTTCCTCACTGTGCAGGAAGGCAAGGACAAGGGTACTCCGCTGCGTACCACCAAAGCCGGCGTATGGCAGAACGGCTACGGCGACCACTATCCCACAATGATTTATCTGATACGGAAGAAGTGAGAAAAGTCGAAAGTCGAAAGTCGAAAGTCGAAAGTCGAAAGTCGAAAGTCGAAAGAAAACAAATGGTAAATGAATAAATGACCAAATGATATGACATTACAACTAAACAGAAACGCGGCACCAATCCGTATGCGTAACTACGGGCGTATCGTGCAGGACATGATCGGTTACGCGGCTACCATGGCACCCGGTCAGGAACGCGACTCGCTGGAGGTGTATATCGCCCAGTGCATGCGGCAGCGGAACCTGACATGGAACAGGGACCAGGAGGCCGGATTAGCCCGCGTACGGGAAGATATACGCCGTTTGTCGGACGGCAGACTGAGTTGCGACTCGCCTGCTTTTGAACGACTGATGGCTAATCCGAACGCACAGTTAGGCGGGAAGAAGAAAAAGAAAGGGTGAATGGGAAATGATGTATTGATGTAATGATGTATTGATGCAAAATGAAAGAGAATAGCCAGTTCAAAATTTTTGCGGGCTCGAAAGGCGAGGCTCTGGCACAGCGTGTGTGCGACGAGTTGGGTTGCCAGTTGGGCAAGTTGCGTATCGACCGTTTCTCGGACGGTGAGTTCTGCGCGTATTTCGAGGAGTCTGTCCGCGGCCAATCGGTGTACTTGGTACAACCGACATGTCCCTCGAGCGACAACCTGATGGAGTTGCTCCTTATGATAGACGCCGCCAAGCGCGCGAGCGCCTACAAGGTAGTTGCCGTCATCCCGTATTTCGGTTGGGCGCGTCAGGACCGTAAGGACAAACCGCGTGTGTCCATCGGCGCAAAACTGGTAGCGAACATGCTGCAGACCGCCGGCGCTGACCGTATCATCACCGTTGATCTGCATGCCGACCAGATTCAGGGGTTCTTTGATATCCCGGTTGACCATATATACGGTTCGAACGTCCTGGCTCCTTATGTGGCAAGTATGAACCTGCGCAAACTGATTGTGGCGTCGCCTGACGTGGGCGGCTCCAAACGCGCGTCCAACTTCGCAAAGAAGCTGCATATCATGACCGACCGCGAGGTACCGATGGTTATCTGCTATAAGAACAGACCGGACTTTAACAAAGTGTCCGAGATACGCGTGTTAGGTGACGTGTACGGCAAGGATGTGGTAATTTTTGACGATATCGCCGATACGGCGGGCACATTGTGCAAAGCGGCGGAAGTGATGTCTGCTGCGGGTGCCAAGTCTGTCCGCGCCGTGGTGACTCACGGAGTATTGAGCGGTCCTGCCTGCCAGCGCATAGAAGAGTCCGCGCTCGAAGAGTTGGTTTGCACCGACTCACTGCCTATCGACCCGCACCGCTGCAGCAAACTGCATATAGAGAGCCTTGCCAGTTCCATCGCCCAGACAATACACGCAATACAGAACCATACTTCCGTCAGCGAAACGAACATACGGTAAAAGTGGAATGTGGAATGTTGAAAGTGTAATGTGTAATGTGTAATGTGGAATGTGTATAGATATAGTATAGTATTATTGGCGGCAGTGCTGATGGCATCGTGCGGCGGCAAGAAACCGCAGAGCGCGGGACAACGTCCGGCATTCAGTTCGGACAGCGCGTACGCGTACATTGAGAAACAGATGTCATTCGGTCCGCGCGTGCCGAACAGCGCCGCGCATATGCAGTGTGCCGTATGGCTGATTGAACAACTGCGAGAGTGCGGTGCAGAGGTGGAACTGCAGAAAGGACAAATGCCTGATTATAAGGGCGATAACCAGCAGATATATAATATCATCGGACACTTCTACACGCCTCAGAATGCTACACGCGCGCGTATATTATTAGGTGCGCACTACGACACCCGTCCCTGGTGTGACGAGGAGGAAGACTATTCGGACCGTTTTTACAATGTGCCGGGTGCCAATGACGGCGCGAGCGGCGTAGGCGTGCTGCTCGAGGTGGCGCGCCAGATAGGTCTGCGTATGGCGGACAGCGCGCAGGCCGGTCCGGCTACACCGGTGGACATTGTTTTCTTCGACTGCGAAGATATGGGTACACCGCATTTCTACACGGGCACCGAACGTGAGGACACATGGTGTCTTGGCTCTCAGTTATGGGCGACGAACTACGCCCGTCATGCAGGCGAAGCCGGTCTTACAGCAACGCGGTCTAACAGTGAAACGGTCATACAGGCGAAGCCGGTCTATACCTATGGTATAGTCCTCGATATGGTGGGTGCGCCGGATGCGGTGTTCCCGTTAGAGATGTATTCGACGCAGTACGCGCAGAACTACCAGCAGCAGATATGGCGTTCGGCGCAGCAGTTGGGCTACGGCGCGCTCTTTACCGAGCAGCAGTCATACCCAATAACAGACGACCATTATTACATCAATTACATAGCCGGCATACCGTGCGTTGATATCATCCATTACGACATCCGCAATGCCACGGGCTTCGCCCATTGGTGGCACACGCGGCAGGATAACCTGTCCAATATATCCAAGTCCACGCTGCAAGCGGTAGGCGAAGTGGTGATGCAGCAATTATAGCAAGCAATTGTAACAAACAATATTTATTAACCAAAATTACTTACCTAATGAAAAAATTATTTACAATGATGGCAGCGTTATGCTGCACGCTGTTTTCAGTGATGGGGGCAGGCTCTTTCTCGGATGGAACGTATGCGCGAATTAGTTATGTTGACATGACTGAATCAGGCAAGGAAACGACGTATACTCTACACGACTATAATGAGGAATTACGTGCAAACTTCCTACGTAATATCCAATCGACCGGAGCATGGTATTACAATAGTACATCGGACTTCTATAGTACAGAGGATTTCGGAGGAACGTCCAGTCCGGTAAACAATGGTTCCGTCTCAAATTCTCCGGTTCAGGCGATGACCTACTATGACGGCAATCTCTACTATGCTGCCGAATATTCAACAGGTATTTCAAGAGTATATTCGGAAGATTTCGACAAGTTAGGGGTTTCAGCTTCCGTAGTAATAAATGAAACGCCCGGCTATGGTCCTTTCTATACAATATGTTATAGTTATGCGGACTCCTATTTCTATACTGTCGCTTATGACAACGCCTCCAGCAAAGTCAAACTAATCCGTATAAAGAGTGATGGTAGCGGGTATAGTCCGGTAGGCGAAATATCCAATGAAAGCAGCACCATTCATACAATAGCATCGGCAGTCAGCATTGACGGCAAACTATATATACTCCGCGCCAGCGGAGGTGTTGAACCGGCAAAGCTTTATGAATTGAATCCTTCTACCTTAGCGGAAACGCTGATTGGCAGTACAGGCGTTTTGGCAGATCCGAATGACTACAGTACCCATACTATGGTGTTCGATTATGCTACAGACGAGTTGCTGTGGCTTACCCCGAATGGGGATTTATACCTTGTAGATACGAAGACTGGTTTGGCAGATTTGGCAAAGAAGACTAATATTACGCATTGTAATGCATTCTTCCGACAAGTGGCAGAACATTCAGTAACGCTCAACGTGAAGGAAGGTCAAGGAGAGTTAGGTAATGTAGAACTGCCAAATAATTCCCAGTTTGGTTGGTTCCCAGAGACCGCCAAAGTAACATTGACTGCCATTCCGTCAGAAGGTTGTAAGTTTGTTAAATGGAGTGATAACAATACCGAGAATCCCCGTATCATCACCGTTGGCAACCAGAATATAGAATTGACGGCAGAGTTTGCATGGGCAGACGGCGTGACAGCTTATCCTATATGGATCGGCAACAAGCAGATACATAGCCAACGTCTGGTTATGAACAACGCTACGAACCCCTACATTTCGATGGGTTCTATTACATATGATCCGCAAACACGCACCTTGTTATTAGATAATCTAAACGTTGAGTCTTCTGTAGGCTCCACACTTGTCATTGGCGATAAGGATAAGCAAGAGTCTGCTATCAAAGTAGTCTTAAAAGGAACTAACATTATCACTGCTTACGCAGATGGCGCCATTTTAACCCAAAATGTGGATGTCTCTTTTGAAGGTTACGGCAGTATACAAACGAGCTCATATTATTCGAGTTATGGTATGCTCATCTCCGCCGGCAAAGTTACCTTCAACGGCGTTGAGGCAACTATTAACGGCAATTCCTATGGCATCAAGGGTGATAAAGGAACTGAGGCTCTCACGGTGCGCGGCTCAACGCTGAAAGTACGAGGAAATAATAGTGGTTCGATTGTCAATATCGGTTCTTTGACAATGAAATATTGCGAGATCACTTCTCCTTCCGGAGCAGCCTTTAACGCCACTACCAAACAAGTGGAGGTGTCTAACGCTCTTGCCAATGTTCAAGTTGTCTTTTCTCCCCAACCCACCTTGCGCGGCGAAGCCCTGACAGAGGGCACAGGTACGTTCACCATGAAACTGAAAGACGGTTCCGGCGAGACGTTTACCAATGTCGGCTGGTTCGCCAAGGACGACGAGGTCACCATGACCGCCAAACCGGCAAGCGGCTTTGCTTTCGGTCGTTGGATGGATGATATGAATTGGGGCGATGAGGCTAAGAAAGATGATTGGATACCGGCAACACGCGAAATAACCAAGTCTGCAGGAAATGAGACGAAGGCGGCTCTCTTCTACAAACAATCGGCAAACAACGTCGTATGGTACGGTATCAGCCAAGGTAAGTTCGTTCAGTTCAAGAGCCGCGAGTACGGCGCCAACGTGATTGAGAGCACAACCGACGCATCGGGTATTACCGCCGGCGATTTCAATGGCAGTTACTACTTTATTGCCGAAGGCGGAGAAATCAAACGCTTCAGTTTCTCCAGCGTTACGAAAGACAAAGACCAAGCGAACTACGACAAAGCAACCAAAGTGGCTGACTATACCGGCATAATCTATGACATGGCATGGAACTTCAAAGATAGTAAATTGTATGCCGTAATGGGTGACACGAAACTATACAGACTCAATACCAACGATCAGGTACTGGACGAGATGGGTGAGTTCATTACCGGCGAGTTGAAGACTCCGATAAAGGCACGCGCTCTGGCAATCGATGCAAGCGGCAAGAAATATATATTGTCCTCAACGAGTAAACTGTATATCGTAACCAAAGAGGATACGAAGAACAAGGAGTTTACGCTAAAGCCGGTAGGCGAGAATGGCGGCGACCTCGATGCAATCGTTTTCGACCAACCGCAGTCCTTGGCATACGACCACGTGAACGGCGAACTCTATTGGGGCGCAGATGATTTTATCCGTATCATTGACTCCAAGACGGCGAAGAGTTATATCGCCGGTGACCTCCGTCTGCAGAAAGGTTACCAAGGTACCATCAAGGCGTTGCACCGCCGTGACCGCAAAGTAACGGTAACCGTTGAGGTAGCAGAGGCTTGCAAGGATATGGGTACAGCTATCATCGGTACTGAGGGCGAGACGGCAGAGCAATCAATGATACAAGGAACAAGCGTAACGATAAGCGCCATTCCGGCAGAAGGTTATCAGTTCGCTTACTGGTTGCAAAAGGTAGATGAAGATGCAGAAGCTCCTGAACAAATCAAAGAAAACCCGTACTCGTTCAGCGCGTCGTCAATTACTTATGTGGCATATTTTGAGGCAACGCAAGGCATTGAGGATGTACAACCTGACAATGTACAATGCACCAAAATGCTGATTGACGGTCATCTGTACATCATCCGTGACAACAGGATGTACAATGTGCAAGGTGTGCGCGTGAAATAAAGAAAGTCAAAGCGAGAGAGTTCTTCCCGAGCTCTCTCGCATGCTTTGAATATAACAAAACTCTATTATTAACTAATTGATCCATCTATTCATGCTATCATGGGCTGTAACGAGTTAGACATGCTGAATGGTTCCGAATTACGTTACGAAGAACCGGAATGGCCTATGGTAACATGGGGAGGAAGTGATTTTACGGGCTCTGACTTGTCTCGCATTTGGATTGGCAAGAATGCGGATTTCCCGACCGATGTTGAGAATACATTTGTTCCAGCAGAGAAGGCAGTTAAAGTAATCCGTGACGGCCGACTGTATATTATTCGCGGTGAGCAAGTATATACGATAACGGGCGCGCGCGTAAAATAAAAAACAATCCTTGGGCGTTACTATGACGTACGTAATGGTCACGAAGTGGTCACGTAAATGACTCGTAAATGAATCAAAAACGACGAGTCAAACACTCATAACCGGCGGCTAAACGGACAAGACGCTCGCGGAACAATACATGACGGCAAAAATACTGATAATAGACGGCGATATAAGCCTCTCGACTGTGCTGAGCGATTACTTGGCAAGCAGAGGCTATAAAGCACAATCAGTGATGGATGGAAAGACAGGGCTCGACGCCCTGTCTTCCAGCCATTGGGATGTCGTTCTGATGGAGTTACAGGGTGTCGGCCAGAACGGCTATGAACTGCTGAAGAATATCCGCCACCGCCAGCCGATGATTCCGCTGATAATCCTGACGACACGCAACGGCCGCGAAGACCAGATGCGCGCCTTCCAGTTGGGCGCGGACGATTATCAGACAAAGCCGTTCTCAATGGATATCCTCATATGCCGCATAGAGGCTATCCTGCGCCGCGTGCGCGCCTTTGAGGAGAGCAAACAGAAAGTGTTTAATCTGAACGGTCATGTGTTTGACGCACTGCACCAGACCTTCGACGGACGACATATGTCATCGCGCGAGAGCGACCTGCTGTTGATGCTCTGCCGGCAGGAAGGCGAGGTGGTGGACAGGCACCGTATATTAGGGGCACTTTGGAAAGAAGACAATGCGTTTACCGCCCGTTCGTTAGGCGTTTATATCAACCATCTGCGCGGATACCTGACCCCCGCGGGATATGAGATCATCGCCGTGCGGTATAAAGGATATAAGCTCGTCAAAAACGAGCATGGGTGATTTGTAATTGGTGATTTATGATGAAATTGATTGCACCGAGTGTGTTGTCTGCTGACTTTGGTCATCTGGCAGACGAATTAGAGATGGTCAACCGCAGCGAGGCGGACTGGCTTCATGTGGACGTGATGGATGGTACGTTTGTGCCGAATATATCGTTCGGTTTCCCGCTGATGAAACCGTTCAAGCAATACTGCACGAAGCCGCTTGACGTACACCTGATGATAGTGCATCCCGAGAAATACGTGGAGCGTTTTTGCGATGCCGGCGCATGGTCGGTGGGCTTTCATTTAGAGGCAGTAGAAGACCCACTGCCCATCCTCAATCTGATTAAAGCAAAGGGTGTGCGTACATGCCTGACCATCAATCCGGACATAGACGTGAAACGTCTGGTGCCGTATTTGGACAAAGTGGATATGGTGCTGCTGATGTCCGTTTTTGCGGGCTTCGGCGGACAGAAATTCATTCCCGAGACGATGGAAAAGATACGCTTCATCAAAGCCGAGATTACGAAACGCGGTTTACCGACGCTGATAGAGATAGACGGCGGTGTGAATACCGGCAACGCAGCGGAACTGTTTGCCGCGGGCGCCGATGTGCTGGTTGCCGGAAGCGCCGTGTTCGGCGCAAAAGACCCGGAGGAAGCGATAAGGGAGATGAAAAAATAATGTACAATTTACAATGTACAAAGGGCTTTTGGAGTTTGGTGTAATGGTTTAAGATACGTACTTTCTATTACGTTTGTACAAAAGCCCCCAGGAACGCTTTGTTAATTGAGAATGAAAGACAGGATACGGGCATATCCGATGATAATATTGCTGCTGCCACTGGTGGCGGCAATATTATTTAGTGAGCGTAATGGATGGCTCTATCCGGCACCATACGAGGCATATGACAGTACACGTGTCTATACGTTCGTGCTGACGAGCGAGAGCAAGCCGACCGCCAAATGCGAGCGGTTCGAATCGCGGTGTGCGGCAGGCGATGTGTATCTGTATATACTGCGCGACAGCTCGCGCACGATGCCGGAGAAAGGGGACACGGTCATCGCACAGACCAGTATCCGGCGCCCCCAACCGATTGGCGGTTTCGATTACGGCACCTACTTGCTGCGCCACGGGATAACGGGCACGGCGTTCGCCGGAAGTCGGAAAACACCGGTGTCAGAGGTTCGTAAAAGACAAGGAAAAGAAGAAAAACCACCTCTGCAGCAACGTCTGTACAGGCGGCTGGCTTCGGCAGGGTTGAGCGGAGACGAGTTGGCTACGACGGGTGCGATGACATTAGGTTATAAAGAAGACTTGGACCCCGAGTTACGACACCGTTTCCAGGCATCCGGCGCGGCACATGTGTTAGCGGTCAGCGGACTGCATACGGGAATAATATACGGCATTCTGTTCTGGCTGCTGACGCTCGGCGGACGGTTCAAACCAATGCATGAGAACCGTTGGGGGCGACGGATGCTGAGTATGGTGATTATCGCGGTAATGTGGTTCTACGCATGGCTGACAGGGCTGACGCCTTCAGTGGTGCGGGCCGTACTGATGGTTACGATTTTTGAAGTGGGGCGTATGGCATATCGCGAAGCCGTCTCGCTGAACACCATCGCCGCGGCGGCAGTACTGATACTATTAGTGCGTCCGTTGGATTTATTCAGTGTGAGTTTCCAACTGAGTTTTGCAGCGACGGCGGCGATAGTACTATGCGTGCCGCTTTTTCGAAATATCGATATGTCGATAAACCGAACTACTATCTGGGGAAAAATCTTTTATTACTTTTTAGGGATAATCATTGTCTCTTTGGCGGCGCAGATAGGGACATTGCCCATCACGATGTATACGTTCGGGCAGTTCAACACCTATTTCCTGCTGACAAACATGATTGTGTTGCCGCTCGCCTCTTTGTTGGTGCCATGCGGCTTGGCGGGTATCGCCTTGGGCGGCAGTGTGTCAGGCGTGTGGGCTGGCAAAGCGACATGGTGTTTGGCATGGCTGATGAACCATGCGGTAGGGTGGATTGAGGGGCTGCCGTGGAGCACAATCCCTGTTTCCATAAGCGCGTGGATGGTGGGGATTTATTATATGTTATGGGCGGCTCTCTTGGCAGTTATAAAGAAATAAGCACTTTTTTTATCAAATACTTGTGTACGTGGTAAATTTTTAGTAATTTTGCAAGCGAAATATGTTTAAACGCTTAAAACTAAATGACATGAAAAAGATATTTTCCCTTTTATCTATCCTGTGCGTCGCGTTGTATGCGAACGCGGAGACAGTTTTTGAATTTACCACTTCCGATTGGGATCTTCAAGAGAAAGATGGTATTTATGTGGCTTTGAGTAAAGGCAGTGGAAATGCTCCGTTGTTTACCATGGATTACGAGACAAAGACTCCGGAAATGCGTTTGTATGTAGGTAATCAAATTGAAATTAGCGCAGACTCTCCAATGAAAAATATTCAAATCGTGTTTGCCAGGTCGTCAGCAAGTAAAGGAGAATACAGTGATTTGTCTGCATCAGTTGGAACACTTGTTTCAGGAGGAACTTCAAAAGATAAGACAGATAAGAAGATAGATGTATGGACCGGCAATACAAAGGACGTTGTCTTTACATTGGCAGCACCAGGGAAGCAACGTCAGATTTTTAAAATAGTGGTTGACGGTGCGCCAATTACTCTTGAAGATGAGACTATTCCTTTACTAACCGAAGCTGACCTAAAAGCCGACTATGAATACTCAGAGCCAACTGTTGTGCATCCAAAGGACACAACGATTTTCAAAAAGGAATACGCATTTATTGAAAACAATATTCTGGTACATTGCGATTCTGGTTCTATAATTAAAGCCACCGATACTACATTTGCTTATTTCAATTGTCCTGTGGGTTCAAAACTCACTTTTACAGCAACACAAAATATCAAAGGTATTGCTATAGATGGTTTTGTGAGAAAGGCATTTGATGGTATAACATGTGAAATAGGAAGTGTCACATACTTGACAGACCCTGACGCAGATGAAGAGGGATTTCCTGCTATTGTGATTCAAGATGTGAATGCGAAAAGTGTGACACTAAGTTGCCCGAAACAGTTTAGATGCTATGAGCTGCGGGTGTATTTCAAAGAGAACCCCGAGGCGATAGACATGGGTGGCGAAGAGCCTGAGGAACCGGAAAATCAAGCCATTGACAATGTACAAAATAACGATGTACCAAGTACAAAGGTTTTGCGCGACGGGCAATTGATTATTCTTCGCGGCGACAAAGCATACAACGCGCAGGGAATACAGTTATAATCCATGACGGCACTGACACTCTCTGAACTATGCGCGATTATCGGCGAGGCGCTGGACGAAAGTCTGGCACCTTCTTACTGGGTCAAAGCCGAAGTGAGCAGTCTAAGCCTCAAAGGCGGGCATATGTATATGGAGCTTGTTGACGGCAAGACCGCCAAGATGCGCGCTACCTGTTGGTCCGGCACGCAGGAACTGCTCATGGCGTATTTTGAGAGCGAGACGGGACAGTCTCTACAGGCCGGGATGAAGATACTCGCGGAAGTTGAGCCGCAGTGGCACGCCGTATATGGACTGAGCCTTTCCATTGTAAACATAGACCCTTCTTTCACGGTAGGTGACATTGCCCGTCAGCGGCAACAGACCATCGCCCAACTGCAAGCAGACGGGTTGCTGGACGCACAGCAACTGTTGCCATTACCGACACTCATCCGCCGCATAGCGGTTATATCCTCCCCCTCTGCCGCCGGCTACGGAGATTTTGTCCACCAGCTGGAAGGCAGCCCCTATCGCTTTGAGACACAGCTGTTCGGTGCAACGATGCAGGGCGAAGGTGCTGCCAAGTCGATTATTGCGGCGCTTGAGGAGATAGGCAATCATCCGGCGGAATACGAGGCGGTTGTCATTATCCGCGGCGGCGGTGCAACAACCGATTTGTCATGTTTTGACGATTACACTCTTTGCGCTGTCTGTGCGCAATTCGAGCTTCCGGTGCTGAGCGGCATCGGTCACACACGCGATGTGTCGGTACTGGATTTAGTGGCACATGAGGCACTCAAAACACCGACAGCTGTCGCCGAATGGCTGATCCATCGCATGGACGAACAGCGTGAGCGTCTGGAGTCTCTTATGCTGCGGCTGCAGCGTACCGCGGAACGCCAAGTGCTCATCAAGAAACATAGAATAGAGTTGTTAGAACAACGTCTTGCGGCCTGTAACCCCGAACGGATTTATCGGATGGGGTACAGCCTGCTGACCAAAAACGGCCGCCCTGTGCGCTCCGTACGAGATATACAAAAGGGAGACGTGGTGACGCTGCATTTGGCAGACGGCTCACGGGAGGCTACCGTTAATGAATGATGCCTATGTTAGCCAAAGAACAACGCATAGCCGCCATTATTCTGTTAGGTATCGCTCTGACAGGCTGGTTTATAGCCGCCTTTTGGCCGAAGCCGGAACTCCCTGCCGTACACGACGTATCCCAAGACACCCTTTCCACCCGGCCGAAGAAACCGCGCCGGACATGGGAAGAAATCAAAGATTCGCTCAACCGTGTGGACGATGCCCGTTTTGCACAATGGGCAGCCGACCGCCAGCGGCGTTATGACTCGGCGCGTTTGGCAGACTCGCTCTGGAGGGATTCCGTGGGTTGGCGGTACACCAAGCGGATTAAGAAAGATACGGTTCTCAATCTCAATCATACAGACACGGCGGAGTTGCAACTTATCCGCGGCGTCGGACGGTTTATAGCAAAGCAGATTGTACGTTACGGCGAGCAGTTGGGCGGATATTATTCGCCGTTGCAATTGACAGACGAGCCGTTATCGCAATTTGGCTTGGATACCTTGCTGGCGCATTTCACAGCCGATACGGCGGATGTGTCCACTATTCGAGTGAACAGTTGCTCAATAGAGACGCTTCGCCGTCATCCGTATTTGCGCTATGAGCAGGCAAAGGCTATTTACACGCTTCGCCGTAAGCATGTAGCGCTGCATTCGATAGAAGAGTTGCAGGAACTGGAAGAACTTACCGAAGATGAGCTGACGCGAATTGCACCGTATCTGTCTTTTGAATAATCAAGATTTTTTCGCCCTCGGGTGTGTATCCATATAAACACGTTTGATTTGTTCGAACGTGGTGTGGGTATAGACCTGTGTCGTGCTGAGTGAGGCGTGTCCAAGAAGCGTCTGAATAGTCCGGATATCAGCACCGTTGTCTAACATCGAGGTAGCAAATGTATGCCGGAGGACGTGCGGCGAGTGTTTCTTGAGCGTACTCACTTCTCCCATGCGCGTGCGCACGATAGTATATAAGGTGTTTTTGTTCAGCGGTTGGATTTGTCCTTTCTTATCTTTTCTGACGAAGAACGCCGGCGGAGCTTGGCCGTCGAGTAGTTCCGCGCGGGCCTCTTTATAGTGCCCGATGAGAGTGATGAGCGATTCGCCGACAGGCACAATGCGCTCTTTGCGCCGCTTACCGAAAATACGTACCTGGCCTTGCAGCAAGTCCAAATCGCTGTCCTGAAGCCCTAACAACTCGGCTTGACGCATACCTGTCTGGTACAGCATTTCAATAATCAAGGCATCACGGATCCCCTCAAAATCTTCCGCCCAATTATCTTGCGCCGTGACAGCCTCCATCTCTGCCGGGCGAAAGAAAACGGGGAGCGGTTTGTCTGCTTTAGGGGGAATGATACGCGCTGTGATATCCTTATTTATTTTACCCTGCCTCAGGAGGAATTTATAGAAACTGCGCAGCGCAGAGAGTTTGCGTTTGACGGACCGTGGAGATTGATGATGAGTTTCCAATAAATCCAACATCCATGCTTTTACGTCATCCTCTCCCGCATTTTCCGGGCGAACATCCTCTGATTCAGCTTGTTTCTTTAGGAAAAGACTGAATTCACGCAAGTCGTCACGGTAGGCTTCCACCGTACGTTGCGAGTATTTCCGCTCAATGGCAATATAGTCTAAAAAATGCTGAACCATTTTTTTTGTTTCTACAAATAGAGTTTGGCACGATGTTTGCAAGTATTAGATTTGAAAGAAGAAAAATACACGAATTAGTGTTAAAATAGAGATTGTTTGTTATATTTAGAAAAGGGTTCGTCGGGAGGACGAGCCCTTCTCTTTTATTCTGTAACCTTGCGATATTTTCCTTCAATGAGTAGCATGCCCGGCAAGATTTCACCGCCAGCCGTTTTCGTGAAGGTGGTATAAGGCAGCGTTGCGCCATCCGCTTCCTCCAATACCGCATTATACCGGTTATCCCAGATGGAACCTTTCTTTGCCTTGACGGTAGCGACATATTTGTACTTCGTCTTTCCGGTCTCGGGATCCTGAACGCGTTGTACGACTTGGAACTTCGAGCCTTCGGTAATTCCTTCCTTCATACCGATCTTCGCTGCGTAGCCTTCTATCTTGCCGCTTTGGTTCGTAAGAACCTGATAAACCGGCGTCTTAACCTTGAAATCCTCGTATTGTTTAGCGAGCGCTACGATGTTCTTATCCATCGAGCGGGCGCAGATGGTACGTACCAACTCAGTACGGGTGTACTTGCCCTTCAGTACTGATTTCTTATCAAACTCATATTCATGGGCGACGTATTTGAGTTTGTAGGTCGTCTTGTCGTCCATGAAAGCCTGTATTTTTTTCGGGTCGGGTTTATCGGTGTAATGGTTCTGGTAGAAGATTGCTGCGATGGAGTCGTTCCACTCCAACTGGTAAAGATAGGAATGGGTCTTGACCTTAAATCCCGTGAAGCTGTCCGCTATCGCTCCTGCAGCCTCTGCCATCTTCCTTCCGGAGTTACCGCCAGTGAAGGCGTCCAAGAGACCGCCGATGACGCCCATCGCCACTTTGGCAGCCTGCGCTTCCTGCTCGGCGGTGACGTAGGTAATATCGTTGACCAGCACGAACGTTTGTCCCAACAACTCCTCGCCGGCGTCCGACAGCGAAGCCAGACCTCTCGTCGTCTGCAACGCTAACGCTACATCGACGTCGTTGGCGTTATACTGTCCGCGCTCTTGGATAAGAGAGGTATTGAATGTGGCGTCTTCAACCGTATTGCCATCGAAGCCGAACCATTTGGCGACCATCCCTTTTGCAGCTTCCGCATCATTCAGAAGCCGCTCTGTGAACAGCGCATTGGCTTTCAGTTCGGATGGTGTCAGTTGATGGCCGTACGTGGCTTTGTAATACCCGGAATCGCGACTTTGTACGCCCCATATCTGACTGTTGTCAATGATACGGGTCTCCATGTTATGGTCGTCGTATTTGTCAGGAATGGGCAATGAATCGAAAGCCTTGTATATCTCTGCGCCAAACTCATCCTCGGGGTGGTACACCAGCAATGTGGATAACGCATTGCGGCGGTACTCCATATTATTCTGCGCTTGCGCAACGAGGGATGCGCAAGCTAACAGAATGATTAGAGGAAATTTGAAATTTGAAACTTGAATTTTTCCCATCTCTTAGTAACGTGCGTGGTGTAAAAACTCGATGTTTACTTCTTTGTTCGGCTGGTGATTGCCGTACGCAACGCCGATCTGACGCATCGCATCAATCCGCTGCGACTCCAAGTCGATACCGTCCTGATACATCTTCATCTCGAATTTCCAGTCATCCAGCACCTTACCCTTGATCTCTTTGTACAGCTCCATCGCCTCGCCGTAGCATTTGGCATCCGGCAGGATGTTCGTCAGGTACTCACCTGCAGCCGCAGCGCCATCGGCATTCTGTTGCGCAGCCCAAGCCGCACGAGCCTGCGCCAGGTTAACCTGGCATTGGTTATCGATATACGCCTGATAGATGTCCTTGCCGGCCTTAAGCGCTGCGTCGTAGTGCTTCGATTGTTGCGGGATGAGCGCTACGTAGAAGATCGCCTCTTCGTACTGCTTCATCGAGGAGAGGTACTGCGCTTTTTTGATCAGCGCCTCGCCTTCATGATCGTAATATTCGATGATCTTCTGCTTGCCTTCCTCAACGAACTTAGCAATCTGCGGACTCTGTACCGGCATGCGGCTGAGAGCGTTCAGATAGCATTTGTTCTCCGTCTCGCCCAGACCCTTTACGGTCATCGAGGTCGAAGAAAAAATGGTCTTTGCGTACGCATCGAAAATATAGAGGTTCATCTCCATCTTCTCTGATATTTTTGCAGGAGGGCCGGGGATGATATCCTTATCCAGCGGCGTAGTTGTTACTGTCAGCAGGAACTGTCCGTTATAGTCGATTCCGGCGATGCCGTTACGGGTTAAGAGCTGAGTGAGCTTGTTCTCAATCAGCGCTTTCGCACCCTTCGGGAACGGCTCCTGGTCATCCGCTGCGTATACGGAAATGGGCAGGTACTGGGTCTCTGCCGCGAACATGGTAGCGCTCATTAGCGCAGCTACTATAAAAGAATATACTCGTTTCATAACAGTCTGTATGGTAAATTGTAAATGACCAAATAGTAAATAGTTTTATTTCTCTCCTAAGACGATGACCGCTCTTCCGAGCCCCTTGACAAGTACTTTGGACGGAATGTTATACGGCTCTTTCTTAAGCATTTTGCTCAATTGTCTTGCAAAACCGTTAGCGTCAATGGCCCGTCCGCGCTCGTCGTAAACAGGTATACGTACCTGGGTGAAATTCGCTACGTTCTCGCTTGCGTACGGCATTGTGAAACGACCTTGTACGGTGTTCAGCTGCAGCCAGTTATTGATGACGTCCAGCAGCTCGTCATCGCCGAACTCGGTTTCCAAATCAATACCAGCGGCGTTGTTGGCAAAGACCTTGATATCCAACGTGATCTCACGACCGATCGTCTGCATCTCGGTAAAATGATCCAAGAGACGGTTGTTGAAATTATCCATATTGGCTACGATCGCTTCCTCCAACAGCACATCAACATCTGCGGAAAACGAAGGAGCTCCTGTACCCGAAGCCGCACCGATGGACTTACTCGTATAAGCATCGCGGCCTTCGAGGATATAACTCAGCGAGTGCTTCGGACCAAAATCCTTCACGTCCCACGTGAGTTCCAAAATGATATCGCACTTTGCCGTACGCGCCACCTCGTCCAACGGACTCTCCGCCAGATCGTTACCGGCTTTGCTCGTCGTGAGGTTGTCCTCCATACGACGTTGCTCGAGGTTCTTGATCTCCTGCTCGAGACTCTTGAGCGGGAATTGGCGTTCCGCCATCAAGTCATTCAGTTTGGCAATCGCTAACTTCAGGCCTATGTTCTCTTGCAATGCCTGTTTGTAGTTCGGTACTTTGACGGTTGTACCCATATTCTCTACCTCCGTGTAGTAGCCATTGGAGATACACCACACATCCGACGGAATGACCATCAATTCGGGTTTCTTAATCTGCGCACTCGCTACCAACGCTACCAGCGCCATCACGAGAGTAAAAATATACTTTTTCATAATTCTCTAAACTCTAAACACTAAACACTAAACATTAAACATTAAACATTAAACATTAAACATTAAACATTAAACACTAAACATTAATACCTTCCTTCCTTCGGTATTATTCCGTCATCCTGTAGTTTCTTTTTCAGCCCGGCACGGTCAACGGTCACAGTACCGGTTTCTACCATCTGGCGTCCGTCACGTTCGTAACCGGTGGTAACAGCACGCCGGTCTTTATAACTGGTGAACTGTTTCCAGGGGCCGTTATCGCTGAAAAAGGCATTCCAGTAGTCTTCATATTTCTCCTGTGCATTCATGTCAAAACACAGCGGTTTGAGGTCTGAAACACCATTATTGGCGGCCTTGACACCGTTGAAAATGACTTCTTTTACCACTTTGCGCTGCGCGTCAGTAAAGGCGGTAACTGCATCTTTCGAACGAACTTGTGTGCGGATGACGTAGCTTCCGTCAAAATTAGCGCTCAGCACTTGGCTCGGCTGGTCATAATATGCCTGTGAGCGCTTCGGACCGCAGCTAACCAAAGAAAGAACAAAGGTACAAAGTACAACGAACAAAAATAACTTTTTCATAACTCTCAATTATTTAAAAACCTGAATTCAAACCACGGATGATACCTGCCGCTTCGAGAGCTTTGCGCAAGTCATCCTTGCGTACGGACACTATTACGCCCACTTTGTATTCTTTTCCGACTTTGACGGTTTCTGTTGTGCCCTCAATGATAGACGCATATTTCTGGAACTCGCCTCCGTCAGAAAAGAAACTGTTGAAATAGTCCTTGTTCTGTGTCTCTGCCCCCGGGTTATTGGCTAATGGACGCTGGCTGACGCAGCCTTGTCCTCCACCGTAACCTTTGAAGATAACGCCATGCACGGCATTCTTGCGGCACTGGTTCTCGGCCACAGCTGCTTTTTTACTATAACTCCATACCTTTACCAAGTATGTTCCCTGAATGGCATTTCCTGCGCATTCAATCTCATAGCGGAACTGATTTGTGTCTTTGTCCGCTTTTTTCTTGCTGATGCTTGCTGTTGCAGGCAGACAAGTAGCCGCAACGAGTAATAACAAAAGAAATTTTCTCATAATATTCTGATTTTAGTTGTTAATTTCTTAAATCCGGTTCTGTCCCATAGGGCGTGGGAGGTGTGTTTTTCTTTATTCAAACATCATACTCACCCCAATCTGGCTGTAGTTGCTAATGGAACGGAACTGTCCGTACGGGCAGTTTCCGTGATAGGCACGTACGCCCAATGCGATACGTGAGAAAGGGCCATCATACGCGGGCGTGTTATAACGTGCGCCCACGAATATATTATAGGTAAATACGCGCCGCTCGGGCTGCATATTCTTCGGGTTGTCAGCGTTAGTTACGCTCAGGTCATACCCGTAACACTCGCGGTTACGGATTTCTGCCGACGCAATGCCTTGAAAACCATGTTTGCTGCTTGGCGACTGGTATTGGTACTGGAGATATATTTCCCACGGGTTACGTTTTCCATACGGCACGGCTTTTGTCCCTTTAGGGTCTATGATGGACGAATCGCCGGCGTCCGGGTCCATATTGAACCAACCGCCTCCCCATAGAACCATAAGCCCCAACCGGAAACAATGGTTTTGTGCAAAACGGTCTTCGGCTTCGTTAAAAGTGAAAACAAATTCTGTATAATTATAGGACACATTGACGCGTCTGAGTGCATAGTTTCGGTCAATATAACGGATTTGCAACTCGTCGCCAATGTGCGTTGACTCATGCTTGAACGGACTCCATTGGATGGAGTAGTTCTTTGCGAATCCGCGGTTCAGGCGGTGTAGGAAAGTGACAGTAGGCAGGCCAATACGGTAGTCGGTGTCGACGATAGGAGAGGTGCTCGTCTCGAACAAGTCCATCCAAAGGTTGGCACTCATATGAATGTTTACAGTCAGGGCAAAAGTGCTGTCTTTCAGGTTGCCCGACCATATAGGCAGGTTCAGCCCGAACAACCCCATCGTCTGCCAGCGGTACGGTGTACCGGAGTGTGAGCCATAGTCATAGACGGCGTTGTTGGTGCAATACGGCACGTCCATACGCGGGAAATTCGGGTGCATGTCTGCGTAGAGACTATGTCCGAACTGCGCGTAGCGGAAGAATCCACGCCCGATAAGGGACGTGGATTCTGCGCACAGCGTTATCGCCATGAGAACACAAAGCCCTATGAGCGATAACCGTTTCATTGAATTAAAAAATAATTGTTTGAGCTACGCTACATTAGAATTTGTAGCGTACACCCAGAGCGATACATGTCATTTCCCAATAGAAACCTGCCTCTGCGCCACCGTTCTGGTTGTCAAACAGACCAGCACCGAGCGTGGGACGCCAGTCCAGCGAGAGTTGGAGCGGGAACCAGAAATCGTACTCAAATCCGGCACGTCCGGCTGCACCAATGAAGCCCCAGTTATATGCACCGCCTGTAGCACCTATACCGGGAACATTTGTCCATGCGTCCCAGCCGAAACCACCGGCAATACCGGCACCTAAATACCAGTGCCACTCACCTTTATGCTCCCAAGGGAACTTGGCGCCAAACGGATCAATCCAGTCGTAAGTTACGGCTGCTTGAACCGAATTACCCCATGAACGTCCATGTGTGCGAGTACCGCCTACATTACGCCAGAAATCGGTACGACCGTCAACAGACCAACCGACTTCAACCTCCAGCATGTTGCTGTCGCCGAAACCGTGCTGATAACTAACGCCGTCAAATGCACCCAGACGACCACCAATAGCGCGAGGCTGAGCATACATAGCTACACTTGCCAATGCAAGTACTGCTACAAAAAAGATTTTTTTCATTTTACCTTAAATAATTTTTAATTGCTTGCTTATATCTGTCCCTTTGTCCCCCTCCTCCCTCCCTTGAGGGGAGGGTCGGGGT